>CAZXTD010000068.1:0-20017 GCA_964643575.1 uncultured Glaciecola sp.
CGTCAAACATATCGTTTTAAACTTTCCTCGCGTCGTTTAAAACTTCCCACGCGTCGTTTAAAACTTCCCACGCGTCATTCTTGCGAAGGCAAGGACCTCCAACCTTCTAAGAAATGTTGCAATAATATTGGGCTATACACCACTGAAAATAATATCACTTTTTGAATTTTCTATGCTGTTTAGGGGGTCCTTGCCTTCGCAAGGATGACGCTGTGGATGTTTCTGATGACGTGTAAAGTGTTTTTTATACCTACTTCGATAAGTTTTATCCGTCGGCTATCTGCCTCTTTGCTGTCTGATTCTAACCATCCCATTTATCGAAATTTTCAGATCTGATAGGAGCTACTATAACTAAACACATCACTTTCTCACTATAAACTATTCTACAAAAAACTCGGCACTTATTTTGCTTTGTCTTTTATTGAATCAATAGGCCGTTGAACTGTGCGGGTAAAGAAACGAACTGTATTTACGCTGTAATGCCGCTATAAGAAGGGGCTTACGCAATATAGTTTTAAAGAGGACAAGCTCATCTCCAGTCAAACACACTACTTTGTTACTGCCGCAAGTATCGCTGCAGAACTAGATAAAGCCATTATTGTGGCGAAAGAAATATCTCTTGCCTCGAGTAATGCCGGAGTATTGGCGGTAAGAGCTGGCAGTGATGCGGCAGGTTTTGGCGCATTAGCTGAGTTTTTAGATCAGCTTGCCCGCAAAACCATTCAGGCTTCGCACGATATTAACCAACAGGCAATGAACATTAGCCGCTTAACCACTAATGCGGTAAGAACGCAATCGGCCCTGGAAAAGTACGACAACGTTAAGCAAAGAGCTGAGACGGCAGACCATGTCGAAAGTTTGACAGCGACTCACGCAAAAATTCGTACCCAAGTGCAAACCGAAGCAGACTCAACTCAACAGCTCACAAAAAAACTGAGCCGGCACCTTGAAGATCTTAAACAAGACTTAGATGTAGGCCGAGTACTCGCTTCTATGTCATTGGTAGAAGCCTCACAGGCTGGTAAAGATTTTAGCGCTCAGTTAAGCGACAACGCGCGCAATATTGCTAGCGCCATAGGGCGTATCGACGTTCATGTGTCTAGCGCACTGGATTTAATGAAAAAAGCGCTTAAAAAGCGCTAACCAAAAGTAGAAATTAAGCATGAAAAGTCAGTGTATATACGAAAGTGACACCCATCAATGGTTTGTGTTTGGACGTGATCCCGACAAGCCCGACAGTGTAATTGACACTAACCAATATATGATAAAAGCAAAAAACAATAGTTTGCTCATGGACCCAGGCGGCATTGAATTGTTTGCCCCAATGCTAGCGAGCGTCGTGCGCGAAGTCCCTATTGAGCAAATAACACAGGTATTTGCATCACATCAAGACCCCGATATTATCTCATCATTAGGTTTATGGGACAAAGCGCTGCCAAAGGCAACTTTGCATTCACCTAAAATTTGGGAAGGTTTTTTACGCCACTTTGGTATGGAAGAAATGGCTTTTAAAGGTATACCCGATGAAGGCGACAGTTTAATGCTCGACCAAGTCGCCTTACGCTTTATACCCGCTCATTATTTGCATTCATCTGGTAATTTTAACGTCTACGATGCTAAAGCAAAAATACTGATGAGTGGCGACATTGGTGCTGCCCTTGAGCACGGTGATGTGCCAATGGAGGTTGAAGATTTTGATGCACATATCAAACATATGAAAGGCTTTCACCAACGCTGGATGCCATCGAACACCGCAAAAAACGACTGGATAAAACGCGTAAGAGAACTCGAAATAGACATGATGTGCCCGCAACACGGCCGCATATTTACCGGCGACAACGTCGCGAAATTTTTAGATTGGTTTGAAGCTTTAGAAGTTGGGACAGCAGTAAAGGCATAAACCCCTTTACTGCTCATTCATTGCTAAGCGACCGATTTCTCTAAGATCGCTCTACTAACGTCAAAGTTTATGGCTTGGTTTTCGCCCAAGTTTGTCGCTTTGTGTAATTCAAGCTGGCGCATTACATCGTCAACCGCTTTACCTTTATCGCCATCATGCTCAGTAAGTTTGGTACTCACATCAAGCGAGTGATAAAACGCTTCGAGTGCCTGCACTGTTTTTTCGGCTAGTTCATCACTTTCGGCTAATCCAAATACATTGCGTCCCATTTGTTCTAACTTGGCCTTTTTAAAAGGCATTTGGTTGCGCATAAGTTCGGGCTGCACAATCGCAAGTGAGCGTGCATGATCAACGCCATACAATGCTGTGAGTTCGTGACCAATCATATGAGTTGCCCAATCCTGCGGCACGCCTAAACCAATCAAACCGTTTAATGCTTGGTTAGCTGTCCACATTAAATTAGCTCGCCAGTTGTCATCTTGATTATCAAAGTTGTTAGCCAAAACAATCAAATTACGCAATAAGGTTTCGGCATAGCCTTCTTGCACCATAGCACCGGTAGGCGAGGTTAGGTACTGTTCACAAATATGCACCCATGCATCTACAATACCGTTAATCAGCTGGCGTTTTGGTAAAGTGAGCATAACGTCGGGGTCCATTATTGCGAAATCTGGTCGCACATAGTCGCTCGAAAATGCGAGCTTTTCTTTGGTCGCAGCTTTCGTTAATACCGCATTGGCATTTGACTCTGTCCCGGTTGCTGGCAATGTTAATATTACGCCTAAAGGAATAGCCGACTGCACTTGATGTTTACCAGTCAAAATATCCCAGCCGTCTAGGTCGTAATGGCAAGCCGCAACTGCATATTTTGCACCATCTATAACTGAGCCGCCGCCTACCGCAAGCACGTAGTCTACTTTTTCGGTGCGAATAATGTCTACCGCCTGATTCATCGTTTCGAGTGTGGGGTTTGCTTCAACCCCCGAAAACTCTACTACCGTATGGTCTTTAAGCGCAGTAACAACTTGGTCGTATATACCGTTTCTTTTAATTGAGCCTTGGCCATATATCAGCAGTATTTTATCGTCTTTGGAGATGAGCGAACTAATGCGGGCAATTTGCCCTTTCCCGAATTCGATTTGAGTAGCGTTTTTGTATGAAAATTTCATGGTAACTCCTTCGTTGACTGATACATAATAATGTTCAAATTTCTTAATTTTTCACTAAATTGTCTAATGCCAGTGCCGAGGGTCGACACTATAATATTGAGACAGTTGCGCATACAGCTTTGGATGTTCTTGACTGAGTGCTACCGCTTTTTCGAAGAACACTTCAGTCGCAACAGCAAAAAACTCTGCAGGGTTGGTTGCGCCATAATAATCAAATATTGAAGCTTCTCCTAGCTGCGCTTGGCGCACGAGGGCCGCATATTGCGCAGAAAACACATCGGCCCAACAACTGTAGTTTTGTTCACTGCTGAGTATTGGTGCACCATTGGCGTGGCCGTCTTCTTGATCAAGCTGGTGCGCAAATTCGTGTATGACTACATTGTGACCATCAAACGGGTCGTTTGCACCTTTTAAGGTATCTTGCCACGACAACACAATTGTTCCAAAGCTCCAGCTTTCGCCTGCCATCACTAAGTCTTTGGTAAAATAGACACCATCTGCGCCCCTGCTTTGATGTTGTTTAACAAATGCTCGCGGATACACCAATATACTTTTTAGCTTTGGGTAATAATTAGTTTTACGATTAAGCAACAACAAACACGCTTGTGCGGCAATGGTTACTCGCACATCATCATCTATCACCACACCATTTTTGCCAATAAAGTTTTTTTCTGCCAAAAACACCTGTATGTGTTTTTTTAATTGCAACTGCAAGTCTGCAGGCATGCTTTTAAAATAAGGTATTCGGCGCTGAATAATTTTACGCCATTCTTTACTAAACGGCTTCGAACGTAATTGGTCTCGTTTATATTCTCGCCAATAGGGTTTGCCGAGTATGTAGCCAATAATGGCAATACCAATAACAAGAAGAAAAATAATAGGGAACATGCTCGGCTAATTTACACAATCTGTCGTGTTAAAGAATTGGTGACAGATACCAATAATTCAAGTAATGATTGTTAACTCAAGACAGCTTTGGCTCAAATAAGTACTTGAACCAAAGCTGTTATATAAGACGAAATAGCCATGCTTTACCGCTCTACAGCACCTTGTCTTTCTCTATACACTCGTCTAAACGCTGAAGCAATTCAGCGCGTGCGCGTAATTTTGTGGTGTGATGTGCTTTCATGTCTAGCTTGGTCATAGCTTGCGCAATATAATTAACAGTGGGTAAAAACTCTGCTTCGCTAACTACTTTATCTAAAAAGCCAGCCGTCACCGCGTCTTTTGGAGAGACCATTTCAGCCAGTAAAGCGCAGCGATTAAAATAGACAGGCGCAAGACGGCCGCGCGCAATTTCAAGACCAGCATGGTGAATATTCATGCCAATGGCAATTTCGTTAAGGCCTATTTTAAAGTCGCCATCAACACCAATGCGATAATCGGCAGACATCAACAAAAACGCACCTTTTGCCACAGCATGCCCAGAGCACGCAAGCAATATTGGCGTAGGAAAAGCTAACAAACGACGTGATAATGTCGAGCCTTTTTCAACTAAAGCCATGGCATCACGCATGCTTTTTTGCATCACTTTTAAGTCATAACCGCCTGAAAAAATACCCATACGTCCTGTGAGTACAACCACCGCGCCAGCCTCTTCGGCTTGATCTAAGGCCGCATTCAACTGCTCTATAACCTCGTGCGAAATGGCATTAGCTTTGCCATTGTTAATGGTAATTGTCGCAACTTTGTCGCTAATAGAAACGCTAACTAATTCACTCAAGGTATTCTCCGGCAGGCTGGTTGTTCAGGGTTCTGTTCATTATGATTCTAATCGTACAACAAATTTATAACTGTTAACATCGGTGAATAGTATTTTTGGCCTTTCTTTGGGCCCGTCTGTAGTAAAGCGTACTTCTAATTTTGCTTTAATTACCCGAGTTGGATATTCGCCATTTGATGTCGATATCGTCTCATGAATTGTTCTTGTTTTGTTAACATGTTTTGTATCGGTGATATTTATGTCAAAAGAAGGTCGTGGGGATTCTTCGAGAGCGACCGCAAACGACATCTGACACTTTAAGTTTTACTAGGTCGCAACCGCTCAACTTACTATCTAGCCCCAAATTAAATAGCACTAAATCTAGTGTCCGCTTTTCAAGCTCAAGCCGTATGCGAATTCCCCAAATATGGGAGATCTGCAAAGGCTTTTTTTGACCAATGATTTGGTTTTTGTTCCAAGGTTTTAGCGAGTCTTTAGCAAAAACTAGCTACTTTTTGTCCTGCTGAAATGGCTTGGTATGTTTAAAATGG
Organism: uncultured Glaciecola sp.; assembly: GCA_964643575.1. Classification (GTDB taxonomy): domain Bacteria; phylum Pseudomonadota; class Gammaproteobacteria; order Enterobacterales; family Alteromonadaceae; genus Glaciecola. Next base: position 5,323 of record CAZXTD010000068.1, read on the forward strand.
AAAATCATTCGTATCTGGTATTTTACTTACTGTTTCTTCAATTCTAGAAGTTAAATCGACCGACTTAGCAACCAACCCTTTTATTGAATCTATGCTCAGTAGCATTAATTTGTTTAAAGTAGAGGGTGGACTAAACCAACACTGCATGAGAGGCGTTTATATCTTCTATACTCACAAAAATTGCAACTTTTGTGAGTATGCGTCGTAAATCAAAATTAAGGAAATTAACTAGCATGGCTTATTAAGGAATAAATGATGCCCCAAGACGTATCTGCATTTGTTAAAGATGCTATGGTGAAAGTAAGTGATTTTGGTATTAACCTGTACCGTAACAAAAATGCGGCCGAACAATTCGCACCCACCATGCGAAATGCCATCCCCTTTAGAAACTTTCAATGGGTGGCGGTTGGTAAATTGGCCCGATGCGCACAGCCAGGGTACGCGGGGGCAGTCGATACAGTACAAGAAATTACCGATACGCAACTTAGGTATTTAAAGCGAAATAATATTAAAAACATCATTAGCCTTAATCATTGCCATATGAAAGCAGAATCAGTGACCTTACTGAGAAACAATGGTATTCAATTTACGCACTATCTGGTCGCTGATTTTACTGCTGTTGGTTTGCAACGCCTAGGGGCTATTGCTGGGCAAATAGGGGGGAACGGTGCAACATTGATTTATTGCGGCTACGGAGAAGGTCGCACAGGCACCGCTGTTTCAGCCTGGGCAGTTCGACATATTTTGGAAAGAGACAGACAATTCTTCTCAGATTTCAACTGGCTTAGACTGGCTCTATTTCTCAAATTTGCATTTGGAACAGAAACGATAGAGCAGTATCAAGATATAGGGGATTATATTAAATCGCTTGCTGCTCGCCCTACGCGAGGAGCACCGGCCAATCAAAACGCGCTTACTCACCCAAAATATGTGAACAAGTTGACGTTTTCAAGCGCTCAAAAAAGCATAATGGGTGACATAATATCTGGAGCGTGTCATAACCAGGCCGTTTATAACGCTGATCGATATGGAGATACAGCTGTGGCAGATATGTTCAAAGAAATGGACAAGTTTATTAGTGAGAAGGTGTTTAAGCGTCTGCGTCAGCGCAGCGGGCCCTTTGTTACCTTGATCCCGCCTTCCAGACCGGGTTTAAAACCACCTGTCCTCAAACAAAAGTTGCAAAAAGCTCCTTCTGCATTTTCGTTACCTAATTTGGCCGAAGATGACAGCCACGATTGGGGGAACTACTCAGATTATGACGATGGTCTTGATTCACAGGAGGGCAATTTTCAGTATGAAGATAATATTTGGGGAAATGATGCTGGTTCAGAATTAGATCCAATATTGTTTAAAAACTAGGGCAATATAAAAATCTTGGTCTTCAGTTGAGATTCTTTGTTGTCTCTCGACAAACACAAAACCTGAGCCTAGCTCAAATTGTGACGCACTGCGTCACGAATTGGAAAAGCTAAAAAAAAAAGACCTCATGTTTCGTAAATTGGAAGCGTCGAACCCCTTCCCAAACTCTGTTGACAGTTCTATGGATAGCTCCCTTAACAGTTTTGCACCATATACGGCTTGTTCTAGTTAAGCCTGATTTATCTTTGTATTTCTTGTCTCGAAAAGCCATAGTGCGCCATGATTTACCTTTTCGCGTAATTGCAAACATAGGCATATTTGGATTCAAGCCACGATACTTATCATTATCAGATATAAATACTTTTAATTCTAGGCGCTCACAAATCCATTCTTCAATCGCTTTGATTTGGGGTTTAGCGAGAATGAATACTGCGCTTGATTTGTTTGTCTTTGTGTAGCTAGCCGAGATGGAGAATGTTGTTTTGAGTTCCCCTGATTCTCGAATCATGTCTGACACTTTAAGTTTTGCTATTTCATTCACGCGCATCGCGCTACCGAACAACATCCATATAATACCAACGTTTCATTTTCCAAGACCACCACGACTTGCCGTCCAAAGAATATGTTTTAAACGTTTGCCTTTAAACTGCAAGCAAACATACAAAACGAGTGCCTGTGTAACTATCATTTTTATGATTGAGTAAATACATAATGGGCGTATATTAGACGAAAGAGCACTTATAGTACTTAGTTAGCAAACACAAGCACTATAAACTTTATTAAAAACACGACGCAGAGCCTAAGCCAAGCATGAAAGCAAAGTCTGGTAAATTGTTAGAAGGGGTGAAACCAAAGCACCACCGTTTAAACCTATAGAGCCAAGCGACGATGCATCGGGCGATGGTAAAGCCAAAAAAACGAGATGTCAGTGCCGGCTGGGCGACTACTTAGCACTATGAATATTTGGATTAAACAGATAGCTGGGTTGTTAGGGATTGGACTGCTCCTTGGTTCATGCTCGCTAACTGGGCAAGCCAATGAATACCCGACTCTAAACACACCAGAGCCTGCGAATAAGCAAAAAGAAGAAGTTAGCAACAAAAGAGTAAATAAAGGACCTGCCACTGTGGCCACTGAGCTAAAAGATTTCAAAGCAATAAAATTAGGCGGCGACACACAAACCGCCTGCTCGCCAGCACAAAGTCAAGACGATGGCTTCATAGGTGTTGCCATTAATGCGCCTTCAGAGGTGACTTTTACGCTTAACGACGACAATGCAAATGCACGCTTACATTACTTTCCGTTATGTGGTTACTATCAACTCAATATGGCTGAACTTATCAAAGACGCCACTATCAACTTATATGTACTTAATGTAGAAACTGAGCACGTCAATAAAGGCGCAATGATTGAGCAAGATGCGGGTACCGAAGCTCCACTTCCCTTTGACGTACCGCCACTTAGCGCAGAGGATGTTGAAGACCAATTAAGCGCCGCTTTTTTTAATCTTAATGTTGCTGATTATGTTTCTATTCCTGCCGTTGAGGCAGAATATAAAGTGCTAGCAAAAGTCGGAAATACGCGATCAAATGCAATGGATGTGAGCGTTGAGCTTGCACAGAAGGATGACCTATAATCGAATGACCACCAAAACTATTACCACACAGCAAGCACTGCGATACAGCCGACAAATTTTACTGTCGGGTTTTGACCTAGACAAACAAGAAGCACTCATTAACAGCAGTGCATTAATAATTGGCGTGGGTGGTTTAGGTTGTGCTGCGGCGCAATATTTGGTGGCTGCAGGCATAGGCAGTATCACAATAGTAGATGATGACACCGTAGAAATTACTAATTTACAACGCCAAATTTTGCACTTTGATGGCAGCGTTGGCAGCAAAAAAGTGGACTCTGCTAAACGCACTCTTAATCAAATAAATTCACATGTAAACGTGACTACAATTGACCATAGGCTTAACACAGACCAGCTCAATGAGGCTGTGCTAGCAAATGATATTGTGCTTGATTGCTGTGATAATTTAGAAACACGCAACAGCATAAACGACGCATGTTACCAGCAATCAGTTGCGCTTGTGTCTGGTGCCGCAATTAGAATGGAAGGCCAAGTATTTTGCGTTTTGCCAAAGCAACAAAGCGCATGCTATCGCTGCGTAAGCCACTTTTTTGGTGAGCAAAATTTAAGCTGTGTTGAATCGGGCGTTATGTCGCCTGTAGTAGGCATTATTGGTGCGATGCAAGCAAACGAGGCAATCAAAATCTTATGCGAATATGGTGAGCCCAGCGTTAATCGCCTGCAGCTCTTTGATGCTATGAATAGCGAATGGCAAAGCGTGAAGGTGTCGCGTTTAAGCCATTGCGCTTGTTGCAGTAAATAGCCTAGCTTGCTTTGCTATTTACAGTTTAAACATCGACTAATTAGTTATAATACCTTGGCTTAGTTCAGCTGTAGAGTCTATCTTTGCATACGCATATACACTCTCAATAAAAACGAACTTATATTTACCTAATGGTGCTAGTCCGCTTTTCTTTAGATTTATGAGGCACAGATTTATTCCTCTCAAAAGCAGGTCTAGCTAGTTCTTTTAATAGTCTCTATAATCAAAAGTGTTTCATAGAAACGCACTGCTGGTCGGGCAAACTCCCTATATAGTGCTAAGCAACTTTCAATAAGGATGAATTATGCGAAATATTAAATCAGGTCTAATAAACTTATGCTCACTAATAGCAGTTTGCAGCTTATACAGCGCAAACGCGCATGCACAAGAGCCATTATTGCCATGCGATGAGCAAGAACAAGAAGTTCTTGAGGCAACTGCAGAAGATGAAGTACAGCTCATTACTGCGTTTACACCAGCAACCCCTTTAAAACGAATTGATCCGAAATATCCAGTCAGTGCAGCACGCAAAGGCGCTGAAGGCTGGGTAGAAATAAGTTTTGTCGTTGACGAAAACGGTAAAGTTATCGACCCGATAATCGAAGACGCTGGCGGGCACAGAGCATTTAAAAAAGCGGCAATGAATGCGGTTAAAAGATGGCAATATAAGCCTGCGAAAAAAGATGGCAAACCAACTCAAATGTGCAATCAGAAAGTAATGTTAGATTTCACGATAGGCAATCAGGGCGCAACTCGGAAGTTTGTAAAAAAATATAAAGTCGCTGACGAGCTCGTGAAAAATAGAGACATCGCTGGCGCCGAAGACGCAATTAATGCATTACATGCAATGGAAAACCTTAACCGATATGAAAACGCTTGGCTGTGGAATATTGACGCGATTTACGCGGGTCAAATCAAAGACGATGTACGTCAATTAAACAGTATTCAGCGCCTAGTGGCGAGCAGCCGCACTCATGAAGACAATATTTTTGGCGATAGTCACATGGGCGCTATGTATCAGCGACTCGCCATTCTTGAGGTTATGAAGGCAAGGTACGCTGATGCGATAGATACCATTGAGACGATAAAAAGTCTTACTAATGGAGAAGAGCTTCTTGCTGGACTAGCAAATGTAAGTTCACACATCGAGAAAATTAGCGAGTCAGATCAAAACATTGCCGTAAATATTACGCTTGAAGATGGGTCATATTACTTTCATAAATTATTAAGAAATAAGTTCGCTTTTGCCAATATAAACGGCGAGCTCAACAAAGTAGAAGTGTGGTGTGACAGTAAAAGAGAAATATTCACCGTTGCCGAAGAGCATATCTGGATTGTTCCAGAGTCGTGGGGGCAGTGTCGGGTATTAGTCAAGGGTGAAAAAAACACAAAGTTTGATTTAATCGAAGTTGGCAAGGTTTAAAAACGTTAGCATCTTTTAACAAATTAAGGGTTGACGCTCAAAACGTACATGTATTTCAAGATAAGATAATTTATTGTACAGAGGGCTGCTAAAACAACAGCCCTTTCTACTACTTAGTTTGATTAACAAACAAATACAGCTCTTTAGATTCATGGTTTGGATAGCGGAAAAAGTCGATATCGCCATCACCTTCGAAATCGATAGCAAAGCCATTGTATATGCCATCTTGGTGCAGAGCTTGTGCCTCACTGTAAGCTTGAGGCATGTCGCTTGTTGACGCATAACTTGCCAACGCGGGGGCACCGAGCATCAAACTAACATCAAACTCAGTGGCTTCAATATTGACTGCCCGCGCAAAGTTTATTCCGGTTAATACATCGAGTGCACCGTCTAGATTGAAGTCATACACTTGTAGCGTATGACACGCAGTAATTTCAGGTAATATTTCACTTTCACTCCATATGGGTAACTCACCTCTTTCAGCATTTTTAATGCTCGGTGTGTACTTTACCAGTGGGTAGCCCGCGCGCTCTGAGTGGCAAAGATAAATGTCGTCTAATCCATCTTGGTTGGCATCAGCCACAAAGGTTTTAGTGCCGTTACGCGACCAATCACCCGTTTGGTTATTCCACTTTTCGTCGAGGTTTTGTTGCGCCCAAGTATTTTTAAGCTCGCCTTTGGGGTTGTAAAATACATAAGCATTGGCAACGATATCTTGATAGCCATCAGCGTTAAAGTCACCAATATCCATGCCTTCGTGTAAGGTTTCGTTTTGAATAAACTGCACCCGCTCCCAATTATCAGCAGATACATGCTTGAAGATGCTCAAGGTATGTGAATCGAAGGTTAGCAACGCAACATCTAACAGGCCGTCTTTGTCAAAATCAGCAAAACTGACATCTTTCACCGCATCAGGTACTTCACCAATAAAGTGACCTTTCCAGTTGTTCAGTGGTGTTGTAGCGTCGCTAGACCCTAAGTTTTCGTACCAGAATATTTCCGCGCTGGCGCTTGCGTCGGTCCACTCGCCGGGGTGCTTAATACCTACTACATCAATGTCACCGTCTTGGTCGATATCGGCTACTTCTAAATCTCCACCTGCGAATAATCCACCAGACAGCGGGGTTTCGGCAATAGTAAATTTTTGCCACATGCCGGGCTCTATTTGGCCTTTGTAATAACCCAATATTCCGCCGCTGGCATTGTTATTAATAAACACCAAATCGGCGAGGCCATCGCCGTCTACATCACCCGCGGTGTGTGCCCAAAAATACTCGGCATCTTCGATGATTTTTCGGTCGGTAAATTCAATACCAATTAACGCATCACTTGCTTCGGTTGCCAGTGGCTGCAAACTACCTTTATAAGAATTAGCTGTTTCAGAGGCCGCTTCATCTTGTTTTGGCTGGCACGCAGCCAATACACAAACACTGGCTAACAGGCTTATCGACGCTACTAATTTCATCTGCTTATTCCTCTTTTTTTTTATATGAGTATTACAATTGAGCCTGAATATATTGCTTAATTTTATTATGCTGCTGTGTATCGTTAACTTGAATAGGGGATAGCCCAAACACAAACGAGTTTTGCCCTGTTAGCTGTGCTTGCCCTTTAGCATCTCGGCCAAACCCAAACACCACCATGCCATCGGTGCTATTCACACCGGCTTCAGTATTGCCCAAGTAAGACATCATATCGGGTAGTTGGTCTTGGTTTTTGTGGGCAACAAACAAAGACTGAGCACTTTGATTATGAGAAAAATACGCCCACGAAAATTGCCCCTGCTTAATACTCCCTTTGTAAAAATCAGGCCTGTCTGTTTGATGCCCTAAAGAATCTGTGCCATAACTTGTGTTTGCAAGGTCAAAATTTGCGCCAGGTGTGCCTTCGTATAAGAACCAATATTGACCGTTTTCAGGCGACTTTTTTACCTCCAAATGAACGGCTGTAGGGCTAAAACGATACTGCCATTGCCATTCCCCACTATTGCTTGTGCTTAATAAAGTATTGGCAGATGTTTGCACCGTTTGCATTTTATCAAAGCCAGGATGCCCAGCGCCGCTATCTTCACCTTGCCCATGCACCAAATTAGGTATACCTCTAAATGCGCCAGCCGCCGCTGCTGGATAGTCGCCCCAAGGCTTCATTTTAAAGTTGACCCAGTCTTTGCCTTGTAAATCAATAATGCTCGAAAACCCGCCACCCGCAGCATCTAATAGATAGCTTGCACTTGGTGTATCAATTTTAAAGTGTGCGCGCTTTGCTTGGTCGGGCTGAGCCCATTGAACTTCAGAAATCACAACATTACTGATGAGCGGGTTAAGCCAAATATGCACAAATTGGTGCTGATCCCAGCCTGCGCTAATAAGGTCTAGGTCACCGTCGCCGTCAATATCAACCAGCTGTGTTCCAAGGTGACTTTCTTTGCCGTTGTCTATAACGGTTTGCGTGAAGCTCCCTTTGCCGTCATTGCGCCATAGTTCAGTTTCAAGCGCCTCACCCTTATGCTCGGCGGTCACAATATCTAAATCGCCGTCTTGATCAACGTCGCCAATGTCTAGGTTATTCATTGAAAACTGCGTTACTAACACTTCACGCAACCAACTTGCATCATTTTGTTGCGTAAACATGACCATTTGTGCATCGGGTTCAAGGCCTGGGTAGCGCTCTTCAGTGAATACAATATCACCTAAACCGTCGCCATTTAAGTCGGCAATACCGACGCGGTCGATAGGATGCGAACCCTTGCCTACATAGTGCTCTTGCCACGATGTATCCATATGTCCTGGGTTTTCAAACCAAACTACCTCTTTAGGCTCAGCTTCGCCATCGGGCCTGCGCCCCGCTGCTATATCCATATCGCCATCGCCGTCTACATCACCCACCCCAATACCTTCGTCGGATGTATTGATTGCAATACGTTGTTTGCGCCAGCTTATTCTACCCTCGGTCTTTTGTGCACTAAATGCATATAAATTGCCATTGCCCGCAATGATGAATTCTTTGTTTAAATCGCCCACTATGTTTGCGGTAGTAAAACCTTGGCTATTCACATGCGTGGTAGCGGGTACTTCACCTATTTCAGTTTTATCGAAAGTGCCGTTTGTGTTAAGTTCGTACCAATACAAATTTGGTAAGGCTTGGGCAACAATATCGAGGGTTTTGTCGCCGTCTACGTCGATGACTAAAATGCCATCTACGTTGTCGCCCAGATCAAGCTTTTGCCATTTACTGGCGGTCGGTTGTGCGCCTGAATTGTCTTGCAAATAGACATAACGCCCCGACACAATATCCTGTAAACCATCTCCGTTAATATCACCATACGCTAAACCGAAATAGCGTAGCCAGTCGGGTTGGTCCCAGTCACCCCACATCTTTTTGTTGTTGTCGACTTGAATGTATTGCCAGTGCTGGTTTGCATTTTGAAGGTTGACCTGCGAAGAAGTTTCGGCAGATTTAAGCTCAAGTTGGGCGCTTTGTAACAACGCGGAGTGAGGTTCACACGCGCTTAAAAAGGCTAAAAGCAAACAAAGGCTCGGCAATAATAATGAGGGCTTAAATACACTGTTTTGAACAACCGAGCTTCTTCTGGCATAAGCCTCTAGTTTGTCGGTCATGTAAACTCCATTGTGATGTTAATATGATGTTACATATCAATAACACAATTGAACTTACGTTATTTAGTAATGGTGTTTTGATATTTCAAATGCTCAACCAGTAACACACCCGCTTTTTCAATATGCGCCTTTAATATGCTTAGTGCATTTTTAAAGGCCCCGTTATCAATAGCCGTGAGTAAAGCTTCGTGTTCTGTTTCACTCTTGTCAAGATACGCCAATTCACCGTTATGATGCCCAATGTAGCGAGCGCATTTAGCATGCAGTTGCTCTATAGTTGCAAACAATGTGTCGCGCTGCGCGCAGGCATACAAAGTCGAATGGAATTCCCAGTTAAGTAGGCCGAGTTCATTTGCACTTAAATCCTGATTGCTCCTAATCTCTTGTGAAATATCTCCCGCTTTTCCCAATATTTGGCGATTGATATTAGCAAAAGCCTTTTCAAGGATTAAGGGCTCTAGCAATGCGCGCATCTGATATAAGTCTTCAGCCTCACCGGCGTTCAAAGGCGCAACTCTCAAGCCCTTTTTACCGTGGCGTACCAGCCATGATTCATTTTTTAATTGCAACAAGGTGTCACGAATTGGGATGCGACTTACCCCATAAAATTCCGCAAGTTCTGTTTGTTTCAGCACTTTATTGCCGGCTAATTTGCCGCTTAATATGTCGTTTTTAATTTGTGTATATAGTCGCTGATTGGCATTGCTCATTGCTTTTCGCCCTTTGGTTTTAGTACGGTTAAAACCGGCGTTTTTCTGCTGAGTGCTAATACAATAAGACCTATAACGACTCCCCAAAATGCAGATGCAACACCAAACAGACTCAGCCCCGAAGCTGTCACTAAAAATGTAATGAGCCCCGCTTCTTTTTGTGTATCTTCCTCCAACGCAGTTTGCAAACTATTGGCAATGGTCGACAGCAGTGCTAAGCCTGCTAATGCAGCAATCATAGGCGCAGGAAAGGCTGCAAACAAACTCACCACGGTTGCCCCAAACAAGCCAGCGAGAATATTAAATACGCCGGCAGACAAACCGCTTATATACCGTTTTTTGGGGTCGGGATGGCACTCGTCGCTAGTACAAATCGCCGCTGTAATTGCGGCCAAATTAAAGGTGAAACCACCAAACGGAGCTAGTAGTAAGGTACCCAATCCTGTCACCGATATCACTGGCGATATATTTTGTTTGGTATAACCACTGCTTTTTAATACGGCTGCACCGGGTAAGTTTTGAGAAGCCATTGTGACGATAAATAAGGGGATACCTATACCGATTACAGAAGCCAAAGAGAATTCGGGTTTGACCCAAACTGGATTTGCAAAACTGAGGTTGATATCTGATAACATTAAACTTCCGTTGGCAATACAGAATAGGGTGCCCACGAGCAAAACAAAGAGTATTGCATATCGAGGGAAAAAATATCGCATCCCTAAATACGCTATTATCATACTGGTGATTAAATAAGGAGCAGTGCCTAAAGATGTAAAAATACCTATGCCAAATTGGAACAAAATGCCCGCTAACATGGCAGCAGCAATTGGCATCGGAATAAATTGACTGATGCGACGAAATAGGCCAGTAAACCCGACTACAAGAATCAACAAACCCACAAACAAAAATGTACCTATTGTTTGCGCTAGTCCCTCTCCTTGCAAACTGGTCGCCAGTAAGGCTGCACCTGGGGTAGACCAAGCGATAATAATGGGATTCTTATAATATAGCGATAAGCCAAAAGTAGACGCGCCCATACCAATACCCAATGCCCATATCCACGATTCGATTTGTAATGGGTTTGCACCTGACGCTACAGCTGCTTGAAAAACAATGGCAACTGAGCTGGCGAATCCGATTAATACCGCTACAAAGCCGGCAACTGCAGCAGATATTGAAAAATCTTTAAGCATCATAAGAGTTTTTTGTATACATTTACTATAATTGTATACATTTATTGTGAAATGTAAAATTGCGAAAGATTCTTTTAGTGCGGCCGATATCTTTATTGATAAATTATTTCATACACCTTCCATTAGTGATTACTAGTATCGGACTCCATGCTTGCACTCGACCAACTAAAAACCATTGTATGGCTGTTTGACATAAAACAGCAGCGCATTGTTTGGGCAAATAAACAAGCGCTTAAATGGTGGGAAAGTGACTCCCTAGCAGAACTTACCAGCCGAGATTTTGGCGCTGATGCTTCCGAAGCAATCTTGCAAAAACAGCGTGAATATGAAGAGGGCTTTAAACAAGGACAGTCTTTTTTTGAGTTGTGGCAGTTTTGGCCAAAAGGCATCGAAAAAAAGGCGTTTTGTCAGTTTTGCGGGGTGCTGCAAGACAACGGTAGCTTTTTAATGTTGGTAGAAGCTAATCCCGCAAACTTGTATCAAGATTTTTTGAGCGATTTGTCGAGTGCGATGTTTGCCTCGTACAAACCAACTGGCATATTTCTAAGCGCTAACCCCATTTTCGTCTCTGAGTTTGCGGATAAAAAGCAAGACCTACTTGGTTTAGTCCACCAACCAAACGACGCTATCGAGCTTATGCAACAGCTTAAACTCTGCGAGCGTGTTGAGATAGACCTAAAGCTAAATGCAATCTCGGGTCCTACTTGGTATCACATTACGGCAACACACGCTATTACACCTCAAAACGAAGCCACCTACCTTTTACATCTGCACAATATTAATGACCGTAAAGAACGTGAGCTACAGCTTTTGGAAAACGCTGAGCAAGACATGCTAACAGGCCTACTCAATCGCAGGGGCTTAAGCGATAGGCTGGTCGACTGTGTCATTGCGCAAAAACCATTTTGTATTTTTTACATTGACTTAGATGGCTTCAAAATGATCAACGATTCTTTGGGTCATGCCGTAGGCGACCAGCTCTTGTGCGAGGCATCCAATAGGCTTGCCGATATTGACCCAGACAATTCTTATGTATGCCGGTTTGGGGGCGATGAGTTTATCTTTGTCAGCTTCCAAAACAGTACACCAAATAGCGCTGGAGTGTCTTTAACAAGCGATTGTGAAAAGTATAAAGAAATAGCGAATCAATTAGTCGATGTGGTTTCTGCACCCTATTCTGATAAAAGCGAGAACATGCTTATTATTTCGGCAAGCGTGGGCTTTGCAAGTTATCCAGAAGATAGCGGCGATTATGTGCAATTAATTCGTTTTGCAGACGCCGCTATGTATCAATCAAAAGCTCAGGGCAAGAAGCAATGGACGCAGTATCAGTCTGGTATGGAAACAGATATTTTAAAACGCAGTTTGCTTGCACAAGAATTATCCTCAGCCATTGAGAAGCAACAACTACACCTGCACTATCAGGCGATAATGAATACGTCTAACGGCACAATCGACTCGTTTGAAGCGCTGCTTCGCTATCAAAATGATAAATTGGGCTTTGTTCCTCCGCCAGAAGTTATTGGGGTTGCGCAAGATATTGGGATCCTTGGTGATATCGAAAACTGGATAGTACAGCGGGCGATTCGGGATTTGCCAAAGCTCAGAGAGTATACCAATAGCCAAGCATGTATCGCTGTCAACATATCGGGGAAACACGTCAGCCACCCTGATTTACCCAACTTTTGCATACAACAATTAGAAGCGAATAAACTGCAGCCGAAAGATTTAATTATAGAAATTACTGAGAGTGTATTGATAGACAAAATAAGCACTGGGAATAATCCTCTAAATCGCATTGCTGAGACGGGCATTCGGCTCAGCATTGATGATTTTGGCACCGGCTATTCTTCACTTGCTTACTTGCATCTGATAAAGGCAACAACAGTTAAAATTGATCGTGCTATTACAGAGTCTTCTCTCGCCTCCCCTCGCACTCTTAAAGCTATCCATAATCTTGTGATTTCACTAGACATGGTAACCTTAATTGAAGGCATCGAAACACAAGAGCAGGCCGATGTTGCTAACCAAGTAGGTATTCATCTTCACCAAGGCTACAAATATGCTAGGCCGCAGCCTTTGAGTTATTTCAAAAATAGGCAGAAGTGAGCGCTAAGCTCAGCATCAACACATTCTTCTTTCTCGCACGCACATACCTTGCTCAAACTCACCAAGAATGATTAAATCGAGCCCGCACTGAACAATATAGTTTAATAAGGACAGACGATGATCAAAATCTACGGTGATAAAAAATCAGGGAATTGCTACAAAATTCAGCTTACATGCGCCCTGCTTGATATTAAATACGAGTGGATAGACGTAGATATCATGGCGGGGGAATGCAAAAGTGAAGCCTTCAAAGCCCTCAACCCAAATGGAAAAATCCCTTTACTCATCAACGATGAAGGTGAAAAAATTAGCGAGTCAAATGCCATTATTAACTATCTTGCATTTAACACTCATCTACTCCCTAACACCGCCTTTGAGTTTGCCAAAGTGCAGCAATGGCAGTTCTTTGAGCAATATAGTCACGAACCCTTTATTGCCGTCGCTCGATTCATCAATAAGTATCTAGGTTTACCAAAAGAGCGTGAACAAGAATACCGAGCAAAACAAGAAGGTGGCCATAAAGCACTTAAAGTGATGGAAGAACAACTACACAAAACACGTTTTTTAGCAGGTGGCACTTTGACCTGTGCTGACATTAGCCTCTTTGCATACACTCATGTAGCAGCTGAAGGCGGATTTGACTTGGCAAGCTATCCGACACTACAAGCATGGATCAATCGAATTAAAGCTAATGAGAAATTTGTATCAATGGAAAGCTAGTGTAGTCAGTCTTATTTTCGTAATTGTAAGCGGTCACGATGTTGCACACTAAGTTCATAGTAGATTAACAAGCGTCAAATTGCGCCCCAGGCACAATGGCATATGCAGATTATAGTGCGCAAATTTTAGTCAACGGTGTTTCTATATTCGATAGTTTCGCTTCTGTTAGCACGGGTTCAGCTGATCCGTCAGCACCAAGCTCAGAAACCGCGCCTAACACATCGACGAGCGGCACTGTGTTGAGCCCCGGAAACGTAGACGTAGACTCAAGCAGCTACGCATGGGGTTTATTTACTGATACCATCGATTTAGGGGTGATTAACCCGTTTGAAGTAATTAACATTGAATATACAGTAAAGAGCACTGCTAGTGGCCTTGAAGATGACCGATTCTTCTTTTTCTTAAACGATGGCGAAGTTCCAGAATTTGGCACACGCACATTCTTTAATGACCCTACAGGATTCACTTTTAGTACACCATTAGCAAACCCGCCGACTGAAGCGTCAGCGCCTGCTGGCCTGCTATTGAGTTTATTAGGACTAGGTGGCATTTTGGTACTTAGAAGAAAAAAATAACAACCTGGTTAGCGTACCAACAAAAAAGGTGACGACTAATTCGTCACCTTTTTTTTTGTTTTAAGTACTGCTTGGTTTAGCTGCTTGTTGCTTATAAAGTAACTAGATTATAGTTGCATCGAACTGCACTATTCGTTTTCTAGTATGTCGAATATCCTGCCTAGGGAAATTTGCGACAAATTCCACTCATAGCCGTTAAAGTCTGTCGTACTGGTAAATTGCACAACTACAGTGTCTAGCTCAGCGTTATACTCAGCCAAGCTCTGATAACCCGGCACGAGGCCACCGTGTTCATATACATATATCGACGAATAAATTTCTTGCTCACCTTCATCAAAAACTGAGCCGTCGTTTAAAGCGCGCAAAAATATCCCGACATCTTGAGCGGTAGCTAGCATACCATTTTCAACTGATTTATAGTCGGTTTCATAACCTACGTAGTAGCCGCTCATTACGTCGTCTAAATTGACATACTCAAGCGAGCGGTAGGTATTTTTTAGGCCAAGACGCTGAAGTATTTCTTCCTCAATATACTGAAGGTGATCATAGCCGACTGTTCGTTCTATTATTCTGCGTAAAAATAAATAGTT
>CAZXTD010000069.1:0-19995 GCA_964643575.1 uncultured Glaciecola sp.
CCGCACATGCATATCACGCACAGTAGCAGCGTCAACTTGAGGTATAGAGTCCTAAAATTCGCGATCGCAATTAAAAAAATACTTATGTATTTCAAAATGATACAAGCCTTATTAGCGAATGAATTTACTCCTCGACTCATACTAAGGTCCAAATCGAGTCAAAGTGCGTTAATCACTTATAGCATATACAGGCACTTTGTCATCATCAAAACGCGACCCTACCTGCTTTTACTGCCTTTCTTTTTATCGATAGTTTTGGCGCAAAGCTATATAAATCTCCGTTTAAACCAACAAGGCTGCGTATAACTTCGGCTTCTTTTGCGACCTCAGCACAGGCTTTTAAATGCTCGGGTTCGCCGTGCACTGGCACCACACATTTAGGCCTTACCCAATCGAAAAGTAGGCGCAAGTCCTCTTGATTAGGATGCCCTGAAGCATGAATAGCTTGCTCTGTGTTACCTTCATTAAACACATTAATCTTTCTCTCAGTTAACAAATTAACGAGTCTTTGTACTGATTTCTCGTTGCCCGGAATGATAATACTACTAAAAATAACCGTATCGCCGGCTTCTAAATCGCAATCGCGATGCTGATTGAGCGACAATTTGTATAAACCTGAACGAGGCTCTCCTTGAGACCCCGTTGCAACAATCATCACCTCATGCTTTGGCAAATACCCAATATGTCGACGCGGTGTAATATTAAAATCGTCAGGCCAATAACCTGTGCTGCGAGCTATACTCACCATGTTTTCGAGTGCGGGGCCGAGTAAGCACATGTAACGCCGGCTCGCTTGTGCTATTTTGGCAAGAGTCACCAAGCGTGCAATATTGCTGGCAAAACAAGTCACCACAACTCGCCCTTGTGCCCTGCTGACTAACTCACCAATTCCGCGTTCACAAGCTTTCTCAGATAAAGTCTTACCCGGACGTGTTGCGTTAGTTGAATCACATACCATTGCCGTTATATTTTTACTTTTAAGATTTTCGAAAAGGCCGCGGTTAAAACCTTCACCCACCACCGGAGAATTGTCTATTTTCCAATCTCCTGTGTGCAACACTTTGCCAAGCGCTGTCGTAATTACCAGTGCATTGGCTTCGGGTATTGAATGTGTGCTAGCAATCCACTCAACCGTAAATGGGCCAATATCAAGCACATCCCCAGCTTTAACAATGACTATTGGCAAATCGTATTCTAAGTTTGCTCTGTAAGCTTTTCGGCGCAGTACTTCAGCCGTAAATGCAGTGGTATAGATTGGACACTTGAAGCGCTCCCATAAGTTCGTGCCAAACCGTCACTACAGCGCCCAAATGATCTTCATGCGCATGCGTCAAAATAAGCCCATTGAGGCTATCGCGCCGATTGGTAATAAAAGATAAGTCTGCGCTGACGATTTGATGTTTCATGACGCCCGACTTTTTGTCATCAGCTTGGTCAAGTGGCACGTCAAAGGTCACACCACAATCCACCATAATCCAGCTTTGGTTATGGCCATATAGATTAACATTCATACCAATTTCACCGGTTCCGCCAAGAGGCAAAAACCAAAAATCTTTAGCCGTTGGTATTTTTGAAAGCATCAATACTCCACGTTTTCCTTTAGATACGCTTTTAGGTATTAAATAGCGCATATTCTCTTTCAATAACGCTAATTTATAAACGATTTGTGTAAGGATTGATGACAAAAGTGGCAGTTGTTATCGATTAACCTTTTATTAACAAAATTTAATCTAATACTAGGGCTGTAAAGTAATCCTTAAATAAAAGCGCGCAGTAAATATTTTCACAACTAATGTTGAAACGACCTGCTTTAATTAAGAAAAAAGGGAAACAAAATGAAAATAAGCAAAACAATTCCATCCATCGCTATAGGTGCACTGTTATTATCTGGATGTGGCGGAGATAGCTTAGACGATCCACCCGTAAACCTTGATACTCCTCCTCGTGTTCCGCCCGCTTTTGCTGAAGTTCGTGTATTACACACTTCTCCAGATGCGCCCATTGTTGACGTTTTTGCAGGAACTACGCCAATTGCAGCAATGCAAGATGTAGACTATCAAGTAGCATCTGGTTTGTTAAACCTTGATGCTGGCGATTACACGCTTCGCGTAGAAGCCGAAACACCTGCAGGGAATGCTGAAGTATTAAGCGCAGCCGTCAGCTTAGCAAATGATACCCGATACAATGTGTTTGCAGTGGGTACCGTGGCTAACTTAGAAACACTTGTCGTAACGAGTTCAAAAGACGATGTTGCTGCGGATACCGTTCGCGCACAAGTTGTTCATGCTGCTCCAAATGCGCCGGAGGTAGATGTTCACGTTACCGCTCCTGATGCAGATATCGTCCCTACTGCACCTTTGGCAACGCTAGAATTTAAAGATTCAACAGGCCAAGTAGAAGTGCCTGCAGGCGACTACAGAATACGCATCACATTACCTGGCACCATGACAGTAGTGTATGACTCTGGCACGGTTGCACTTGCTGGCGGGTCTGATTTGCTAATTTCTGCAACACAAAATGTTGCGACAGGCGCGAGTCCCGTATCGTTGCTTGTTGCAAACGGCACTGGCGGAGCGGTATTGTTAGACGCTAACACTCAAGCAGGGTTGCGGGTAATACATGGTATTGCAGATGCACCAGCGGTTGATGTGATTGCCCAGATTCCTGACCCGGCAGATGCAACAATGACCACCGACCTTACGCTTGTTGATGATGCAGCGTTTAAAGCAGTAACAGGTTATTTAGACGTTGACGGCGGCGATTATGTTATTGATGTTGCAGCAGGCACAGACAGAACCGTTGTACCAATTGACGATGCCGCCATCACATTAATGGATGGAGTACGTTACACTGCACTTGCAAACAACACCCTAGCTATGGCTGACTTAGACCTTATCGTTGACGATGGTCGTCCCATTGCGACGGCAGCACTTGTGCGCATTTTCCATGCGTCTCAGGCTACTGGCGGAGTTGATATCTATGTAACTGGCGACGGTGAAATAATGGACGTAGACCCAGTATTTACCAACGTTGAATATTCTACTGATATGGTCTCAGAAACAGGTTATGTTCAGCTTCCTGCAGACGACTACGTGGTTACTGTCACGCCAACGGGCACTAAAACCGAAGCTATAGAAACCGGTGTTTTGACACTTGAGGCTAACATTATTTACACAGCAATTGCTGTTGACGGAGATATGGAAGGTGACGGTCCACAGCTTATTTTGGCTGATGGCCTAATGCCTTAAGCGATAGTCTTATCGAAGTTCTTTTAACAAACTGGGTTCCCAATTGACCTTGTTGAATATTAGCCTCACTAATGTGAGGCTTTTTTTATGTTTCTGATGGCTCAAGCTTTCAAGCGTGTTATGCTTTTTGTATCTTAGTTTTTGAACATTACCCCATATAAAAGCCGATACCATGAAGACTTATGCCACGAAATAGAACCCTCGATATTTTAAGAACCCTAGCAATTGTGCTGATGGTCATATTCCATTTCATCTACGATCTTAAGTTTTTTGGATTTGTCGATTGGGATACACCAGATGGCAGTGGTTGGCGTGAATTTCGTTGGGTCATTATCAGTCTATTCTTTATTTGTTTAGGCGTCTCACTCACCTTTGCCCATAACAAACAATATCAGTGGCAGAAATTTTTTTGGCGATTTGCACAAATCGCTTTTGCGGGTATTGCTATATCAATCGTGACTTACTTTGCCATCCCTGAAAACTGGATATTTTTTGGTGTTTTAAGCTTTTTAGCATTTGCCAGCATTACAGTAATAGGTTTTGTCAATCACCCTAAGCTTAGTTTTTGTGTCGGCATGCTCATCATTATTGTAGGTGCACTTCAAGTTATTCCAACACGATGGCCATTTTCACTAATGTTCGACAATTTACCCTCGTACACGAATGACTTTGTTGCATTATTTCCGTGGCTTGGCGTGGTATTTTTGGGAGTGAGTTTGGCACATACTCGTTTTATGAAAGATGACCCCCTTAGTTCAATTTTTAAAACAAAACATCGAGCGGGTGAAAATATTGAAAATAACAATCACACACTTGTTTCAAAAATATGGGTGTGGCCGGGTCAACATAGCCTTTCAATTTATTTACTGCATCAACCTATTTTAATGGGCGGGTTATACATGGTAACGCTAATGCTCTAATTTCCATCATTGAACACAAGCAATGCGTCATTCGAAATATGTACAAGGCTCGCAAAGCATCTAACAAACAACTCTGTATATCTCAAAAGACTAGCCACCACATAAAATATTGTGCGATAGGACCCAAATACCCTCGACTGATTTTTGATTAAGGCTAATGTTAGCAAGGAAAAGCGTATTACCTTTAAGCACGTATGTGCCCGACAATTGTGACAAGGATTGCGTCCCAATTTGGCTTGCTATTTTACCGCTTAATTCATGGTCAAACCATAAAGGATAAAGCCTCACTAGCTGTTGTCCTGGTGCGTATGCTTGCAGCAACGCTTGCTCATTCTTAGTTTGAATACCAGAAGCAAACCTCACTATTTTTGAATAGCCATGTTTGCCCTCTTGCTGACGTTTATTGTTACCCTTGCCGCCTAAAAATGTTAAGTCCTTGGGCGAGGCACTGTTATCAAAAGCGCCTATCCCTATTCCAACACATTGATGCATATAATTTAAAATACGCATACTTGCATAAAAATCATCTGGAAACGATAAACGCAAGTTAGCCGAAGACAATTTGCCAAGTTGTGCGTATTGGCTTTTAATATCATTGTCGCTTGGGTGTTCTTTTAGTCTTGCCTGCCTACTCTTGAATATTTGCTTGGTTGTGTTTTTATCTATTGCATTATTCAGAACATCAACGTCATGTTTAAACAATTTATTTTCAAATTGTTCTTTTGCTTGGATTTTTCTCGACTTGAGAGTCTGTCGCGGCGGCGGTGGTGGCAAACTGATATTCTCAAAACGTAAACTAGGTATAAGGGTACTTTTAGTGGGTTTTGGTGCATCTTGGTTGTTTTGTTGGAGCACCTTCTCTTGCTTAACTACGCTTGGCATGTCTGATAGAAAAAAATAATCTATCGTGAGGCTAAGCGCTATCACCAGCAGACTGGCGATAGCGTATTTTTGATTACTCGACGCCAACATAAACAGGTATTATTTGCTAAGACTTGAGAGCGCAGTCAGTTCCATACGCTGCGCCACTGACCGAAGTAAAGCTTGTTGTTGTAAGCGCTTATTATTGCCCGTGTCAGCTTTGTCTGCATTTGGCACATTAGCACTAATACTAGTAGACTCCGGCAATTGCGCTATATCTATTGCCTTGTTGGTTTCTTTATTCTTAAGTGCCTGATTATTAACTTCACTCGAGTCTAATGGAGTTGAATCTAATTTGGTTTCAAGGTTTAAAAGCCTCTCTTTTAGCGCATTATTTTCGGCTTGCATCACTTGCAAAGCCTCTTGGAGCTCAGCCTTTAGTGCTATTTCGATTGCAGCGACACTCTCATCTTGGTTTTGCGTTTGATTAAACAAATCATCCCAGCTAGGAAGGCTGATATTTTTAGCAATGCCCGATTGTAGGCCTAGGTAGACAATTGCTAACACACTAATACCTATAAATACTTTTTTCATCACGATTCCTCAAATTTATTTGCTTTTGTTGTCGCGCTAATTTTACCTTCACCTTGTGTATCAAACTTTGCGTATTGCATGTCTTGTTTGGCATGTAATATACCCAAATATGCACGTAAAGCAGTTGCGGTAGGCAAGCCCACAACCGTGGTCATAAAGGCCATCGAAAATTGTGTCGTTAAAATACTAATTACATTATTGACGTTTTCGGGGTTTAAGCTTTGCTCCGACAAACTGCCAATACCCAAACTAATACCCAAAAGTGTAAAGGTAAGGGCTAAAGTAGAAATACCATTCGC
The DNA here is from genome assembly GCA_964643575.1 of uncultured Glaciecola sp. Taxonomy (GTDB): domain Bacteria; phylum Pseudomonadota; class Gammaproteobacteria; order Enterobacterales; family Alteromonadaceae; genus Glaciecola. The sequence continues at coordinate 5,923 of CAZXTD010000069.1, forward strand.
TGTTTGCATCCCGACCTGATACCAGAACACACGCTGACCAAGCAAACTATTAATGTTAAGGGAGCTTGTGCCAGAGTCTAGTCGTTTAGGGTCTTTAATACTTAGCGCATTCAATCGAAAAATAGACCAAATACCTGCGCCCAACAAAAGGCTAAATAACAAGCTAAAACCCAAACCAAAATATTTACCAATCCATAAAAGAATATCGACCAGATTCATATTGGTTGCTAAACTCAAGAGCGCAAACACTATTGCACAAGCACCAAAAAAGTAGCAAAAATAATGCAAGGCTCGGTTAAGTTTTTGCAGCGTCGCCGTATTGCTTCTTTTATCGCTATCATGAAAGCCACTGTTATCAATAGTTTGATGTTCAGCACAAGTTGGCGTATTCATTATTTTCTAAAACCCATACGCGCGTTCATAATGGCGTGATTACTCATATTAATCGTGGCTAACCATTGCTCGCCTGCATTGCGCTTGTTTTCAGCACCAGCATGCACTAAAAAGGTACGATCAAAATCATCAAACGCTCGTTTTACGTGGGCTGAACCAGACTGTGCCAAACGTTCATCACGCATTACCATGCGCTCCATATCTGTTAGTTGGCGTTGACGTTTGCTCAATTGCAGTGAGCGCTGTTCAATAGTTAAATCGGGTCTAAGTAAGTCTTGAATCAGTGCAGCACGCTCGCGTTCAAGGTTTTGAAGGCTTAGAGTGCTTACACCTCGCGCACTTGTATTAAATGAGCTAGCGTTTGCTTTTGTCGCAGCATGAGCGCTACTAATAAAGCCTAACAGTAAAATTGTGGCGCAAAGTTTTGCCGTGATATTTTTGCTAAGGTTGTACGCTGTTAATATCGACATAATCTAATTTCCTCTTGTTTGATGAAGGCGGTAATTTACAAAATACCTATATACAAAATACTTATAAAAATAGGCTCACAGAGCTTGCAGGTGTAGTAGATGGCCCTGCGCTTAGTGCGTCTTGTTCTTGCATTTCACTAATCGCAAACTCAAGTGACTGCGCGTCTAAGGCAACAATCTTAGCCATGTAACTTAACATTAAAGCTTCTTGGTCGAGTAAAGACTGCTCAGACGAAGACTGCATAAGCAACTGCCTAATGTATTCTTGAGTGCTGACTTCAACGCCATCAACACTAGCAGCGAGGTTTGACTGATGATTTGCGATCGCTTCTTTGAGCTGTTCAATTTTCGCTAAATTGGCCGCAAACTCACTTGCATATGGACTCTGTTCTATTTGCCCACCTTGCAATAAAGTATCGTCAACTTGCTGCATTACCTTTTCCATGCGTTGTCGCGCTTCTTGTTGACTCAATTTAAGCTGATAAGCTTGTGAGTTTTGTTCGATATTATCTTGTTGATAAAGTGATGCGAGTACTTCTTGATAAACTTGCATTTTGCTATCAAGTTGGTCTTGACGCAGTTGCTGACCAGTTTGTAGTAGGTCTAAAAAGCCTGATTTAAGCTGAACCAAGTCAACGCGTTCATCAATCATCTGATTTGACTCGCTGCCCTCAAGTAAGCTTTGTAACGCTTTTATTTGTTGGCTGCTAGCGACAACTTCTTGATCGATTTGCAGTAGTTCATTGGCCATCGGCGACATTCTAAAGTCTTGCTGTATGCGCTTTTCAATTAAATTTGCAGGTAACTCTACCAGTGACTCTGCCGAGACTGGCTGCCAATTATCTTGCTGATTTACTTGTTGCTGCCCGTTGGGCTGAGCTGCGTTTACTTGCATGCTCAGGCTCAATACTACCGCGACAGTTAATGCCGAGAAAAAGCGAGTTTTTTGATTTTTCATAACTGCCTCCTAATTTAAAGCCCAAGTGCGCTGACGGCGCAACTCAGCCTGTAGGTCTGGGTTGATGTTGAGAAGTTTTAGTGATTGTGAATTGATAGAATGTTGCTTAACTAAAGCTGTTGCCGTATCCACAAATGACGAGTAATCCTCAAAGTAAAGATCTTGCTGTGGGAAATCACGTCGAAACGCCTGCAATGAGTCACTGGCTGCTTTCATGTCACCGGCTTTCATATAATTGAAAAAAGAAAGTGCTCTAAATTGCATCGCCAACTGTGCGTCTGGATGCTTAGGTGAAAACGCAATGCCATCAATACAAAAGCTTGCCGTATTGGCTAAGGCTAAGTATTGACTCGGTGTTGCATGAGCAAAAGCAGCTTGTTGCTCGCTCACCTGCGCTGCACAGCGTAAATCGATGCGATGGTAATTAGTTTGTAAGGTATCGACATTGGCCGTTTGTGCGTATTGGGTCATGCCGCAAGCGCTCAAACCAATTAGGCTAAGTGCAATGACGAAAATTCGAGCTAGCTCTGTAATTGTGCTGTGAGTTGAACTTTGACCTAGGCCTGTGTAAAAACTGTTAGTGGGTTTCATACTTATCTCCAGTAGATGCTTACTGAAGGCTATAAAACGTTTTGGATATTTTTTTTAAGTTGAATCAAAAAAATATTATTTTTTTAAATTCATTTCTTTTTATTGTAATCGATGGCTTAAAAACACCACCGGCAGAGCAAGCTGTCTTGACCAATTTGACAAGGCGTCTGCCGAAATCAAATTTTCTGTGTTTTGGTGTCGTACTAAGTAACTTTGCAAGGACTGAAAATCTGCAGCGTCCGGGTTTTCGGTAAATAACAACAGGTGGTAATGCATACTATTATTGCCTTGATGCACCAGTGGAATAGACCAATGACGATTGTCGCTTGGCATAATAATAGGTAAGACATTAAGCAATTCAGTTTGGTCAGACACCATCCAAATTGCTTTTATTTGTTCAGAGCTATGCAGCGTTAACTGACAGATGTTTGCCAAGCTGCTTGTGGGGGCTTGATTAAAATGACGAAGCTCACTAACCCCGTGTGCGTTTCCGCCATTTATCGCCGCTAAATATTGGTTTTCAGATGGGCTATAGCTGCGTTCAGATTGGGCTAATTCTACTGCTAATCGGCAAGCGCTTTTATTTTCAGATAACACAGCGCTTAATCGATATTCAAGCCCATGCAAAACTTCATCATCATTTTTAGACTCATAAGATAAGGTAAAATACAGTAAGCAGGCCAATAGAATAAGTAACCCAAAGGTGACAAGTTTAAAAGTAACAGGGTACCTAAAGTTAAACATAGAGCTTCTTTCTTGCGCTTCTATGGTTATACCTTCAGTTTGTTCACTTTCTGCAGTTTTTTGGTTTGGTTTAAATATTTTATTTTTAGTGTGAAACGTCGCGTTAAGCTCGTCAGCTAAATGTGATGGCAAATCGAATAAGGTAGTTAGCAAGCCTGGTAATTGGCTAAGATGCTTAATTGGACATAAAGATATATTCGAGTCGGGTATCGGTTCCTTATAATTTTCGAAGGGCACTAAAAATAAGATCCTTTTACCCTCACTTTGCCACTGCCTAATTTGACTATTGGCTGTCTCACACTTTTTAGCTAGATGCCCGATACTCATTACATCCTCAGACTCAGTGTTTATTGCGCCGGTGGCAATCACAATTAAATTGGCTGTGGTATCGCTCGCCCCCATTTGATATTGGGTATTATGTATAGACGCTGACTCAACGGAATTACGACTATTTTGCTTAGATGCACAATACAAGTGATCGTATTGATACAATAAATGCGCAACATATGCTCCAAGCTGCCAACTATTGCCTTGGTCAATATCAGCAGATAAGTTTAGCCTATATTCTCGCATACCAAAGTGAGACTGAATAATACCTTGTGGTTTGCTAACAAAATTTGCGTAGTCTTGACTGATGCTCGCCAATTGTGCACTAAAATTAATACTCACCACAGAGCGTAAGTTTGCATTGGGCAAATCGCTAATCGATTGGACTTCAATTAGGCCATTAGTGCTCGACACAAAAACTTGAATCTGTGTCTGTTGCCTAGCTTCCACGATATTAGTTTCCTAAGAAGGTAAGATATATTCGAGATTCTGTATCCACTATAGCTAAGTACTCTGGGCTTGTCTTGCTCACAATTGTCTGAAACGCGATCCCTTGCTTTTGCTTAAATGAATGATTAAAAACAAGCTGATAAAAAGCATTTTGCCAACCCAGATGAATAACTAATTTATTGAACTCATTTGTTTTGGCTTCTGTAAAGCCATAATCGCCAGCACTTTCGCCATTTTGCACAGAATCAGGCTCTAATTGTAAGAGAATATGCACTTGCTCTGGTAAGTCAGGATCGTCATTTAAATCAATACTGAATCCTTTAGCCTGACGCCGTTTAAGCGTTTCAGAAGAGCTAGCCGCCACCATTGTGTCGCCGCAAAAAAGAGCGGTCTGTTTGAGCACGTATTCATAAAGCTTGCGCACAGATGCAGATTGAGAAGTGACCGTTAATAAAGCCGCATTACTTAAGGTATTTTTTTGATTAGGGTGAAGCAGTGTATTCACAATATCTTGTAAGCTAATACTTGCAGGTGTATTGCCGCGGTTATCACCCCGTTTATCGCTTATCTCGACTATAGATTCTGAAGTGTTTACTGCTGCATTGTCTGAAGATCCTACTGCTTCGGTACCGCGCGTAAGACTCATTAGCTGTTGGTGAGCAACAAATGCGCACTCTGCCAAACTTGCACTTCCCTTTTCTATTTCTTCAGACTTTTTCATTTCTCTCACTATCCTTACTATATAACGCTCTTAGCTTATCTATAAATATGAGACGGTCTGAGCAAAAAATTTCTTCGCTTTGCAAATTTTGTTGGCTAATGTTGTTTAGCATTTTAATCAACAGTTTATTGAGTGCGAGTAATTGACTTGCCGCATCTAAATATTCATCTTCGCTAAGCATCGTGTTTTCAGTAAACCCGACGCGATTAATTCTAGACCTAGCTTGTTTGCACTGCTTAAGCATGGCATTAAACCAAGGGTGCTTTAACTTTGCAGTTGGTATTGTCGTATCGTCAAAAACATCGTCTTCACCAAATAACTCTTTAAACCTAGGCGAATGCTCTTTAAAACTTGGCAGTTGTGCGCTTAATTTGGCTAATAAAAACAAACCGTCTTTTGGCGACATGCCTAGCAAAATATCGACAAGCGCAAGCAAGGTAAACTGGTTGTGAGCAATAAGCTTGCTAGTTTGTGAACAGACTTGCCCGTAATTCCGGGGCTCGGCCTCTATATTTTCAATGTTAATAACTTTATTTTTGCGTTTTGCCTGAATCAGTTGATTTTGATATTTCGCAAAAACCATACTGCGTAACCAAGACCGTAAAACACTTTGCAAACGTTGGGGATAGTCTACGACTAACTCAAGCAGATAAAGGTGTTCTTGTTTAAACACTTTTGGCTTATTGTTGAGCATATCTACGTCGACAAATTTATCATGCTGATGCTGCGAGAAAATGCTATGAAAAGACTCGTTTGCGCCCTCTTCTAAATGCCAATCCAGCAAGGCTTTATCTGCACTTATTTTGTGTTGCGCTTCTTCGATACTGTCAGAAAAACTAATTTTTGCTTGTGTATGAACAATGTCTTTAGCCTGCATATAAGCAAGATGCTCCGAAACAACAAAACTATATTTGGTATAACCTTCTAGCTGATTATGCGCTTGCCAAAACTGTAAAATAGGCTCATCGAACGATTGGCTAGCATCACTATTTTTACAAGTATTTGCTTGGTGCCAAGTATCTATTTGGCGGAATCTTCGCTGTAATTTAGCGGGGGGTAAATGTTCAGTTAAATAGGAATAGATTTCTTGTTGTAGGCGGCTGGCTAATTCGTTTATTGCATTTTGCCCTTTGTTTTCAAGAGTTCTCTCAATGAACTCAAGTAAATCAGGTGACACACACACTAACCATTCACTGATACATGCCCAAAAATTTGCCCTATCTCCATGCAAGGTAAACTCATGTCCATTTATGAGTAAGTCGAGTTTACCCGCACGCATGGAATAGCGCATCGAACCGTCTTCCCTTAAGTCGAAAACAACTTGATTGTCTTTTATGTCATTTTCAAGACTGCTAAGAGAGCTTTGCATATCACCTGCGAAATATTCGACAAACACAGTTTTACTAGCAACCTGCGAAATCCAAAAATACTCTAATAAAGGCGAGCCAGGGCGGCGTTTAAGGCTTGAATATTTCAAACTTCGATTGTTGCCCACACCTGCTCGGTGAATAATAACCCAACACAAATGAGCAAATTCGAAACATGTATTACCGTAGTTTCTGCACACCAACATCTGTGCAAGTGTATCAACGCTCTTACGGGTGTACTTGGGTATGCCTGAAACGGTTTGTACTTCACGTAGCATACTAAATTCAGCTAGGAGAGCGTCACTTATGCCGTAGCGTGAAATAGAATGGTCCATAGTATTATTAATAACTTATGCTAGATTCAAGCAAGTTTGCTTGCGCATAACGAATAGCCGTACTGTCGTATTCACTTAGCTGAAAGCTTACGACAACCCCACTATTATCGGTATATTGAAGGTTGCACGGAAAAATAAGCGGAACTTCACCAATTAACGGGATATCGTCTATTTGCAGTGAATATTGGCGGTCTACAGGCGAAATACTCGCTTTATCCCCTAGTTTCACTTTAAACAAACCTATCATTGCTTGTCCGTCATTGGCATTGTTGTCGGCTTGAATTTTATCGAGCACGGTTTGTGTATCAATGTCTGCGTAATATCGAAGATTCATTTTACGAGTGAGAGTGTCAAACAAGATGAAACAGAGTTTGTCTGTGCATACTAAAGATGTTCTGGTTGCCAAAGTATTATCAGGCCATATTTTATTTAGTTCTTTTTTGTCAAGCAGAGCTGTAGATTTTTGCGAAAAACTCAGTTGCAGCATACGCTTAGATTCTGATATCGAGACATTTAACACAACCGCTGTGCTTTTTGCTTGCGCCCCCAATTGAATCTCATCCTTATCATCGAGTGGGTAAAGCTGTTTTTCTAGGCAATGCTCACCGTTTACGATACTACCGTTTTTACTGCCCATATCCTGCAGATAAAAACCGTCTGCTTTGCGCTCAATTTGACATTGCTGCCCTAGGCGCGAAACTGATTTATGGTTAACATAAAATACGCTGTCTTGATTACTGATCCACAAGGTGTCAGTTTTGTTTGGTAGCCGACCAATTTGAACCGTTTCATTTTGGCACACTAAATAATTATTGCGATCAGACGAACAATTCAGCATAAGTGCAGGTGCTTGGGTAACAAATTCCGCTTTAATTTTATTAATGAGTTTTTTGATAGCTTTGGCTTGTTTCTTTAAATCCTTTATTTGAAGGGCTTTATCCCTCGCTTGATAGGCTCGTCGAAGCGCTTTGATTGGCTGTTGTTGCCTGTAGCTGTTCATCGCTTTGGCGACCTTGTTATGAATCCATTGCTCGTTTTCAGATAAAAGTTGAGTGTTTTTTTCGTAGCTTTCTATTTGCAGTGCAATTGCTCTGGCTTGCTCATTGTCTGTATTAATGTGAAGTGATTTGCTGACAAATAATTTAGCAGTAATCAAATCACCTGCCTCAAAGTGCATTTTGGCTTGTTTGGCGAGTTCTTCTGAGTCTTTTTGCACCCTTAACCAATAAGGCGCTTGCGCCTCCCATTTTTGCTTCAAGCGATAAAGTGGGAACGCTGCTTTATCGTAGGTACCAAGCCATCGCTGCGCTTGTTTGTTATGACTGTACTGATGTAAGTAATACTGTAAATATTGTCTACGCACTAACACTGCCAAACATAAGGATATAAAAAGCAGCCCCGCTATCAAACTCAATAAAGAAGGCATAAAAGGGTTGCCGACTCGATTAAGGGATAAGGTTTTATTTGAATGCTGATAATCAATCATCGTATCGATGTTTTGACGCATAAAATATTGTTTTAATAATTGATAGTACTGACTAGCGCTTAAACTGGTGCTTAATTCATATTCTGTGCTTACTAAGGGTTGATAATAACCCAGTAAATGATTGTTTTGGCTTGAATTTAATAGTTTTAACTGCGAATTAGGTGAGTTGCTTAAAATATAAGTAGATAATCCTGACAACTCATCTACTTTAAAGCCGTTTACAATGAGTTGATAAGTCACAGGTAAAATTCGTTCATTAAGATGCGCATTAATCGACTGCGCTAAGCTTTCACCCACGGCGCGCAAGCGCTCATTGAATACATTTGTTGCAAGTGCATTGCCAGACGATAATGAATTACCTTCGCCAATTCTTATTTCGTCATTAGCGGGTTTACCTTGCAAGCTTGTTCGAAGAATTTGCCCATCTACATTAAAACTTAATTGATTTTCAAACCTCAGTGCTAGCGACAAGGGGTCGACTATTTGAAAGTGTAAAAGCGCTTCATCATTTTGTTTGTTAAAAGTAGCGTCGTTAAGCAATGCTCTATTTTTATCATGTGTAAATGCATATAAAACGAGGGCCTGAACATCTTCTTTTTGTGCTCTGACTTCTGCAGCAAGCCCGTTTAAATTTGCCCGGCCACACCATTGTTGCGTGCAATCTGTCAAGACTTCACTTGTCATTACTAAGGTGTTTAAGTCTTTACGTAAACCGTGCGCAATACCCGCTTCAAAATGACTGATGGCTTCTGCATTTAACCAATCAATACCATTGGCTTGTATGCGAATATTCGATTCCTTAACAAGGTCTTCGCTAGGAATGGCCATAAGCTGCCAACCTCTAGCCATAACATGAGGTGAACTTACCAAAAGACAAAGGGCTAAGCTTGTATAAGCAATATATTGGTTCAGCAGTTTAGTCATTAAGTTGTTCAATTAGGCGGAAGCCAGTTGTTGGAGTCGAGGCACGTTTGAGTAAAACAGAAGGCCTATCTCCTTGCAAGGTGTCACGATTATCTAACCAAGAACCGCCAATTACAAGCGCTTGGTCACAACGTTCAATTTGATTGCTCACTGCACAATCAAACAACCATTCTTGTGCATTGCCGCGCACACCAAACAAGCCGGCATTATTTGCTGGTAAGGCAGTCACATCGACTGTACCACTTGCAATAGAAAGAGAAATAGCGTTATCACAGTTTTTACAATGGCTAGTTCGATTAATGATGCTGAGTGTCTCTGCATGACTTGCAAATAATCGCCATTGCTGCAATCGAGGCAACAAAAATTGCTTGTTCGTTCTTTGATTTAACCACGGAATAAAGCCTTGAGAAATATCAAACCAAGAGACATTTACCATTGGGTGCTGACGAGTATTTTTCAAAGTTTTGGGTGAAACTGCACTCGAAGTACTAAATCGTTTAGTGCGTCTGCAAATGCCTTCATCTATACATAGTTGATATAAGGCTTGAGTCACTTCATGCTGCATAACCGAAAAGTCATTATTAACGCGTATGGTATAAAAACTGGTTTGCACTGGTTGACTATCAAAATTAGCCGCCGAAGCTTGATTAGCAATAAGAGTATGACGCCAAAACACTGCTTTGCCATCAACATGATTGAGCTCTACAAGCGTATAGCCCGGTATGTTTGTTTCAACCACGTTTGTAGTATTTGCGCTGGCTTGATTATTTGACTTACTCTGAAGCGTAGGCTTTGCGTTCAATGCTGCGCTTTGCGCTGAATCTGACTGAGTTAGCGCTAAGGTTTTTTCATTAGGGCCGGATTGTGTCTGGCTGGCCGGCACATTGTCTTCGCTTTCAGTTGTATTATTGTCTTTTATTTGACTAAAGTTTGTCGTCTCGTTTTTTTGCAAAAACAGTGAATGAATATCAAGCCCCCAATATACGTAGACTGCGGTGATAAGAAAAAGTGGTAAAATGTAACGCACTTTATTGACTGATTTCATCGCAAAGCGTGTTGAGGTCGTGCTGGCAAACATATCGGATAAAACGACATCGGCGGCGTTTGGGTTGTCAGGTCGAGTCGTTCGCCCAATGCTTAGCTGTTGTTGGTATTGTTCTGAACTTAATCGATTGCCTTCTTTTTCCTGCTTTTCCTCTAGATATTTAACCCATGCAAACCACTGGGTAAGTGAATATAGTGAGGTAATTTGTTGCTTAACTTCCTCAATTTGCAATTGCAGCAGGTCATGCTGATCCTGTTGTGCCAAATTGGTCTCACTAAAATATAAACTTTGCAATACTTCGCGCTGTACCTTAACGACTCGTCCATGGGTCAATAGAAGCGCTTTAATTTCGTCTCTTAATTTAAGTGTATTACTTGAATACAATGAGTCTACGGGCAAAACCTGCGTGTGTTCGTGCTCAGTCTCATAGACATTTGCAGCAATAATATCTAAACATTCTTGAGCACTACTTATTCTGTCTTCTACATTAAATTGCGTCATTTGAATCAGGAGTGTTTGCAACCAAGCCGGCACGTGATTTTCATCTAACAAGTCCATTCTTTGTTTTTGCAAAGATGCCTCGTTCTTTGATAAATCCTTTGCCGTTTTTGTGAGCTCTACGTCTAAAGTACCTACCAGTACTCTAATGATAACTCGCCCTAAACTGTAAATATCACTGACTGCTGATACATGTTGTGGAGATCGCATTTGTTCAGGACTAGCAAACTGGGGACTTACTCGAATAAATTCTGAAGAACCCGCCATTGCCAAATTTGATTCTTTTCCATTTTTAGAATCTACTTTGACGCGGTCTGAAAGTGGGCTATTTGCCAGTATCTGCGCATTATCTAAATCACCCACTACAAATCTGGAATGGGTATCGACAAAGATATTTTCTGGCTTAATATCACAGTGTATCACTGCGTTTTTATGTAAATAATTGAGTGCTATTAGGGAATCACGTAAACATGCTATCGCTTGTTTTAGGCCAAGTTTCCCACCATTAATGCTCAGTAAGTCAGCTACACATTGCTCGTAATACGGCATAACGAAAAAGGCCATTTTCGTAGGTGTATTTTTCTTCTGTGCTTCAAGCTTATCGTCTGCACCTGCTGCTTCGTGATTCAACCCAGACTCAAACCGCTCTAGCTTGTCTTCGTATATACCTGTGTGCATAACGCTAACAATATTCTGTGCGTCATCTAATGCAAACAATAGTTTGGCTTGACTTGTAAAGTGATGGGTGTGCGAATCTAGACCATGAGAGTTTGCCGTCTTATTTGGGGCTACCGTGAGTGAAGAAGTGTCTATTTTTAAGGCCAGTTGTGTGGCAAGTACTTCACTGTATACAAGGTACACTTGTGCATTTTCAGACGCGGCTAAGCGTTTAACTACTCGATATTGGTCGATGATATCGTTTACAGCTAACTGATTATTCTTATGCATGACCTGCCAATAATTTCATCATAATCGCATTAACAACTATATAGTGAATCGTATTGTTCAACTGAATGAGCTCATTCAGATTAAAGCAGGTTTTGTGCCTTTTGTGCGTTTAATTCCAATTTTACCCTAGTTTATTTAAAGCTCTTACGCGACAATTAACACTTTTCATCAATATGTTAGCGTCTGTTGTTAATCGTTTTTCTGCAATGTTCGCAATACATTGTGCATTCTTGTTGCCTGTAAGATCTTTTGTTTTTCATTCAAGCTAGACCCCGTGTCATGCAAAAGAGCCCTTTCGTCTGCGATATTAGCGTTTTCATTGATATGTATACTGTAGTCGGAGTAAGCGGCATGGTCATTATTATGGGCGTCGCTTTTTTTGGCGTGATTTTTATAAACAAAGCTGCGCATTAAGCTCAATTGGCTCGTTTGCAAACTTGCCACAGACTCTTTCTTTTGGCTATTTAAATAAACCTTAAGCGAAGCAACGACTAGCCAAGCAAAAACCAAAATCAACAACAGCCAAGCAATTGTCTCGCGTTGTTTTCGCTTTTTAACTGACGATGTGCTTTCAAACCATGTTTTCATTTTAGGACCCTTCCTTTAGCTGGCATGAAAATTAACCCATTACTTCTTATTAAGGCTATCTTGCTCAAAAGCGGCCTCCCACTCAGCCGACAGCTTTGTCAATTTAATGTCGCGTTGTGCAAAAGCAGACTGAATATTCAGCAATTGGTGTAAATCTGTTGATGCTGATACTGCAACAACTAAATCTCTATTGTTCGAGGCCTTCTCTAATGAGCCCAAAATACTCGCTAGCTGAACGGGTTCTTTTTGAATGTTAAAATACTGACCTTTCCAATACAGAATTAACATTTGCGTTTGGCTCTTGCCCGAGCCTGCATCAGCTTTAGGATTTTGGCTTGAATGCAGTTGAAGTAGTTTATCTTGCGGAATATCGCTTGTTTGATTTGATAGCGTATCATTATTACTTGGCAAGCTAATTGAGATTAACGCAAGCACTAACAAGGCAAAAAAAGCCATCGATAAACCCAGTGCAACCTCAGTCATTGCTTGTGTGGTTGTATCTTGCAAATGATTATTCCCTATAAAAGTCTGATATAGAGAGATATGAAACGCTTTAATGAAATTTTTCGCAAACACTCATCACCGGCAAGGTGACCGTATTGATCGTTGTATCCTTTAAATAGTCAACATCAAGCATAATTGCGTTTAAAGTTTAAAGATATTGTCTCTGTTATTTCTGTCGATATAGCGTACAAAAGGGTCAAGCCCCACATAAGCAGGTTCGCCTTTGGTTAAATCAAAATCTGCAAAATCCAAGACAATTTCGCTCTCCCCCTCGCTTAAGTGATGTTTCTTTTGATAAATAATTTGCACGTCAGCCATTAAATCATCAGGGTCATCGCTAAACACTACAATATCAACTACATCGTCAAAAACTTGTTTAGTCTCGCTGCCTTTGCCATCCGCAATGAACTGTTCTGCATTAACCAGAAGTTTCATGCTTTTTGCAGTATCGCCTAATTGTTCTCTTGCGTCACTTGGCTCAACGATAAACGCATCGTTTATGCGCAAATCATAAATCGTAATTTGACTAAATTGTTGTTCAATAAATTTATGGTCCTGTTCGTTTGCTACCGATTTAATCGCAGCAAGCAGATCGAGAGTAGTCGCTAAACGGCCTTCTGAAAAACGGAATTGTTCAACTAATCCTTTTATGGCCTCATTAAGCTTTTCAAAGCCTACCCTGTCGGCAATGGCCATCATTACCACTGACCCTTTACGATAATGAATATAAGACTGATTTTCAGATCGCATAAAGGGCATTTCTTCCAAATACTCGCGGGCTCGACCTTGCAAGTAAGAATCTAACTCATAGCTTAAAAACTTGCGTATTTTGCTTTTACCGTATTCATTGCGCATTACTTGCAAAGCCGCGTATTGAGATAATGCCTCTGATAATATTGCGCTGCCTTGTACGTTCGCCGCATCAAGTTGATGTCCAAACCACTGATGCGCCACTTCGTGGGCAGTAATATAGTAAACAGGATCAATTTCACTAGGGTCGCGTAAATCCGTTATAAATCCGATTCGTTCTGAATATGGCACCGTATTAGCAAAACTCTGTGCAAAGCTCGCATACCCCGGAAACTCAATAATACGAAGCTGCTTATGCTGATATGGACCAAACTGTTCGGTAAAAAAGTCTAAAGAGTCTTTGCTAGATTGAATCATTCTGTCCACATTCCACGCATGGTCATGATGATAGTAAACCGTAATTTCAACACCATTGTGGATTGCGCTTTGTGCTTCTAAATCAGCCGACATAATGTTGTAAAAGTTAATCATGGGAGAGTCCATTTCGTAAACGAAATAGTTACGTCCGCCAGTTGTCCAGTATTTTTGTAAGTAGCCAGGAGCAATGGCTATTTGATCTTCGCTGGTCGATAGCGTCGCCTTAAAATCAATTAATCCAACATGGGCACCAAAAAAACTCTCAAAGTATCGGCTTTCATCTTCTAGTTTATATGCACGTTTTGGCGGCGGTAAATCGTTTTTACGGCGCTCGTGCTGGTCACTCAAATAATAACTTTGGTTAACGCCAAAATTAGGCAACAACGAAAAATTATTAATAAACGTGCCATTTTTAACTAGGTTTGTGTCTTCGCCTTTATCTTTAAAACCTTGATGACTTCGCGTTAAATTAATGGTTAAGTCTATTTTATCTCCGGGAGCTAAAGCCTCAGGAAACCGCATCCAAGCCGTTTTAAATTCGCTGTTCACATCCTCAA
>CAZXTD010000070.1:0-19328 GCA_964643575.1 uncultured Glaciecola sp.
GCCTTACGAGCTTTGGCCGCTAAACTCGCAATACTTGCTGTGGCTAGTTTTGCTTTGCGAGCAGCTGTTTCAATATTGAAACCTGTACTGCTTAAATCTGAATTATTCATTTGTTAAAAAGCTCACTTGTTTGTGATGGAGTGCTCTGGCTTAACAAGCCTTTAAGTGATAACCAAGTTATCTCGATGAACCACGGCTTCTCCGGCACTGTATCCTAAAATTTCATCTATTTTATTGCTATTGCAACCGGCTATTCGCCTTAGCTCAGTGCTCGAATAATTTACCAAGCCTTTGCCTATTAAGGCGTCTTGATGCACAATTTCAACACTGTCACCTTGTGCAAAGCGCCCGCCTACACTGTTAATACCCACCGCAAGTAAAGACGCGCCAGTTTGCATTAGGGCGTGTTTAGCGCCATCATCAATAACAAGCTGCCCGCGCACTTTACTGGTATGCGTTAACCAGTCTTGTCGCTTTCGTTTGCGACCGGTAACGGGTGCAAACCAAGTGCCGTTGCAGGTGCCTTGTTTTAGCTGTTTAAAGCTTATTCTGCGTTTGCCGTTTATCAATAGCGTTTGAATGCCTGATTGCGTGCATTTTTGCGCTGCTTCTAATTTTGTAATCATGCCGCCGGTGCCAACTGCGGTGCCAGCGCCGCCCGCGAGGCTCATAATCTCACTATCAATTTTATCCACTTGCGCTATCAAACTTGCGCTTGAGTCAGTGCGAGGGTTGGCGGTATATAAACCGTCTACGTCGGTACAAATAATTAAGCAGTCTGCTTGTGCTGCAATTGCGGTGTGTGCGGCTAAGTTGTCGTTATCGCCTACTTTAATTTCGTCAACGGCTACCGTGTCATTTTCATTGACGATAGGTAACGCTTTGTTTTTAAGCAGTGTTTCGAGGGTATTTTTGATATTAACACAGCGCTTACGGTCAGCAAAGTCTTCCACTGTGACTAGCACTTGAGCACAAGCGATTGATTGGGCGGCAGATGAGTGCTTAGCATCCGCAAAAACATTCGCCCAATTGGCCATCATCGAGGTTTGGCCAAGTGCTGCCATAGCTTGCTTTTCGGCAATGGTAGCGCGCATACCGGTCTTAATTTGTGACCGCGCTAAAGCAATGCTACCCGACGACACAAGAATGACTTCTTTACCTTGTGCAACACTAAAAGCGATGAAATCTGCAATTTGCAAAATATAGCGATCTTGCTTTGAATTTACGGCATCGATATTGTCAGAACTCAAAGGATCAGAACTCTTCAACAATTGCTCTGCAATAGGCGAAACAAGTGCACTCCCCACTTTGAGAACTGCGCGTTGCCAAGAAAACTTCGTCATCTTTTAGTCTTAAATATAAACATGATTAATGTGAATGCTGCTAAGAATAACGCCAAACACCTTTTTCTCAAGGATTTTTAGGATGAAAAAGCAGAATTATTTCTTCTAATATATTTTTATCCTAATATTTCGCCAAAAAGGCCCAATGTGTATTTCGAATCTAAACACGATATACTCGATGATATTATAAGAAAAAACCGATCTAGACAGTACATTTAGGAACTCCCATGTTTTTACGAAAACCCTCGTTTTTCGCCACTTTGTTGCTGGCGTCTTTAAGCTGTTTCAGCCACGCTCAAATTAACCAAACCAAAGGGGACTTTGAAGACAAATTTCGCCAATTAGACGAAGTTTTGCCCACGCCAAATGTATATCGCAATGCTGCTGGCGCACCTGGCCATCAATATTGGCAACAAAAAGTCGATTATAAAATTGATGCAACGCTCGATGAAGAAAGTCGCCGACTCACCGCTTCGCAAACTATTACCTACACAAACAATAGCCCAGATGTACTCAAATATTTATGGGTTCAGCTTGATCAAAACAAATTCCGCAACGACTCTATGTCGGCACTTACTACTACCTTTGGTGGTATTGGTAACAGAGGGCCAGCTACCTCTGCAGCTAATAGCAACTCGCCTGCCAAGCTAAGTTTGGCCGCACTTCGCCGTCAGCACTTTGTTGAAGATGTTGAGCTTGGTTACGATATCCAAAAAGTGACTACCACTCGCAACAAAGCTTTAAGCCACGTCATTGTTGGCACCTTAATGCGCGTTGACCTAGACAAGCACTTAAAACCAGGCGACAGCACAAGCTTCGAAATTGATTTTGCATTTAATATTGTTGAAGAAGACGCTGTATCAGCCCGTGCCGGTTACGAGCATTTCCCTGATGACGAGCGTGAAGGTGGTAATGATATCTTCTTGTTTGCCCAGTGGTTTCCGCGTTTAGCCGCTTATACCGACTACGAAGCATGGACTAACAAAGAGTTTATTGGCCGCGGCGAATTCACACTAGAGTTTGGTGATTATGAAGTTAACCTTACTGTACCTGCAGACCATATTGTGTCTTCAACGGGCGAGCTAGATAACCCACGAGACGTACTCACATCAACTCAGCGTAAACGTCTTGAAGAAGCAGAAGACGCCAAGCGCCCAGTTTTCATTGTGACTGAAGAAGAAGCTCTAGAAAACGAAAAAGAAGGCACAGACAAAACCAAAACATGGACCTTTAAAGCCGAAAACGTAAGAGACTTTGCATGGGCATCTTCACGCAAGTTTATGTGGGATGCAAAAGGATATCAGCAAGGTGGCGACGAGCAACCTCTTGTTATGGCCATGTCTTTTTACCCGAAGGAAGGCGGCGACCTCTGGAAGAAGTACTCCACTGAGTCAGTTATTCATACTATGGAAGTTTATTCTCGCTTTTCGTTTGACTACCCCTACCCAACTGCACAGTCGGTAAACGGACCAGTGGGTGGAATGGAATACCCGATGATCACTTTTAACGGGCCGCGCACCGACTTACAAGACGATGGCTCTCGCACCTACTCTTTAGCCGAAAAACGCTTTTTAATTGGCGTGGTTATTCACGAAATTGGCCATATTTACTTTCCTATGATCGTTAACTCAGACGAGCGCCAATGGACCTGGATGGACGAAGGTTTAAACAGTTTCTTAGACGGCGTTGCCGGACGTGAATGGGATCCTGATATTCCATGGGGTGTTGAGCCGCGTGATATTACCGACTACATGGCATCGAGCACTCAAGTGCCTATTATGACGCAGTCTGACTCGGTATTGCGTTTAGGGCCAAATGCTTACACAAAACCTGCCGCAGCTTTAAATATACTGCGCGAAACCATAATGGGCCGCGAGTTATTCGACTTTGCCTTTAAAGAATATTCACAGCGCTGGAAATATAAACGCCCAACGCCATCAGACTTCTTTAGAACCATGGAAGAAGCCTCGGGCGTAGATCTTGACTGGTTTTGGCGCGGTTGGTTTTATTCAACCGACCATGTAGATATTTCGCTAGATTCAGTTTACAAATTACGCCTAGACACGAAAGATCCAGACATCGATTTTGACCGCAAGCGCCAGTTTGAAAACGACAAGCCTTTATCGCTTACCGTTGAACGTAACGCCGCTGAAGGTAAAACCTTATGGGTAGACCGTAACAGTGACATAAAAGATATTTATGACGACAACGACATCTTTACCGTTACCAACAAAGACCGCAACAAGTATCAGTCATTCCTAAAAGGCCTCGACCCTTGGGAAAGAACGGCCTTTGAACGCGCGGTTAAAGAAGACAAAAATTACTATGTAATGGAATTCTCAAACCACGGTGGTTTGGTGATGCCGATTATCTTTGAAATGACCTTTGCAGACGGCAGTAAAGAAATGATGCGCATACCTGCCGAAATTTGGCGCAGAACCCCTAAAAACGTACAAAAGCTAGTAGTTACCGACAAAGACTTAGTAAGCGTTGAAGTGGACCCGCGCTGGGAAACTGCCGACGTCGATGTGAATAACAACCATTATCCTCGCAAAATTATTGAGTCGCGTATTGAAACCTACAAACGCAGTGGCAGCACCAGCGGTGTGCGTCGTGACTTAATGCAAGATATGAAAACCGAGCTTAAAACTGACGACGAGCTCGAAGAAGACGAAGAGAACGACGACGATAATTAATGAAGATGACAATTAATTATTCAAGCTTTAGCCAACGTAAAAACAGCAGCAGACTTTTATCTGTTGCTGTCTTAGCTTACTTAGTACTCTTTACCTTTATCGCCCAATCGCATCAGCAAAAAGCGGCGATTACCCGCATAGAGCTTAACCCGCGCACGCAGATGGTTGAGGTGATGCACCGCTTTGAGCTGCACGATGCCGAACATGCTGTGTCTGAAATTTTTGGTAAAGATGCGGATATTATTGGCTCAGACAAAACCAAGCAGCAGTTTGCAGATTACGTAGCTGCGCGCTTTGGTTTGTTTAAAGCGGATGATGAAGCACTGCCAATGAAGCTAGTGGGATACGAAGTAGAAGGCAAACACTTTTGGGTGTATCAAGAGACTCCCAAGCCATCTAGCTTCGCCAATTTGCGAGTCGTACACAATGCTTTGCGCGACATTTGGTTTGCTCAAACCAATACCGTAAATGTGAAGTTAGACGAAAAGCTTAAAACTTTAACTTTTACTGAAAACACAGAAGTGTTAAATATAGATTTCGCGCATTAGTTGATTAAGCTGGTATTGCGTTATTTGTTTTCAAATAATGCCTAAACGTGCTTAGCTTAACTTGTGTGCTTATCTATGTATAAGAATATTAAGGGAAGTTAAGCTGTCTTATGGCCAAAAAAATAACAAAAAAAGAAGTTAAAGCACAAAAATCAGCGGCAAATCCACAAACCACCGATGAGAGCCATGAACAACCTACCCCAATGGAAAGCTTTAAAAGCACGCAAAACATTATGTGGGTGTTGCTTTCGGGCGCACTGGCGGTATTAGTCACCATCTTACTATTTTTCCCTCAAAACTTAGGCGGCGGCATTACCTCTGTATATAGTTTAATGCTTTGGTGGGGTTTATTTGTCATGTTTGTGTGCCGCTTTATTAAGAAGAACGCTATGTTTGGCTTTATAGGCGGCAGCGTATTTGGCATGATACTTCAAATACTTTCTCCATTGGTGACTGGAGTCGTTGCTTAAAGCGCCCCCAAAAAAGGCTCTAAAAAACTATGCGAGATAAAAAGCCGTCAGAAAAACCCGTACCGAGCTCGCGCTTGTCTCGCTTTGCTAGTTTAGGAAGTATGGCGGCATCGTTGTCGGGCAACATTATCAAAAACACGGTCAGCGCCGCATTTAACGCTGAAAAACCCTCCACACAAAACACGCTCTTAAACCTCAATAACGCTCATACTATTACCAAGCACCTTGCCAATATGCGGGGCGCGGCGATGAAGATTGGGCAAATGCTCTCGATGGATGCAGGCGAGCTGTTACCCAAAGAATGGGAGCCGATTCTTGCGGTATTACGTGAACAAGCTAACAGCATGCCAAAAGGCCAGTTGCTAAAGGTATTAGCCGACAATTGGGGGGATGACTGGCAATCACGCTTTTCGTATTTTTCATTTGAACCAATTGCATCTGCTTCTATTGGCCAGGTGCATAGAGCAAAGCTTAAAAGCGGTGCAGATCTGGCTATAAAAGTGCAGTACCCAGGCGTAGCCAAATCTATCGACAGCGATATTGATAACGTTGCAGGCTTGCTCAGGCTCACAAAACTGGTGCCCAAAGGGCTCGACATCGACAACATTTTGGAGCAAGCCAAAGCACAATTAAAGCAAGAGGCAGACTATACTTGTGAGTTAGCTTTTTTAAATGAGTACCATGCGCACCTAGGTGGAGATGAGCGCTTTATTGTGCCAAAACCTTATACCGAGCTTTGCAGCGAGCAAATTCTTTGTATGGAGTTTATTGAGGGACAAGCCATGGCAGAGCTTGCATTTGAGCCACCAGCGCTTAAGAACAAACTCATCGAACGCCTATTCGATTTATTGTTTAAGGAAATGTTTGAGTTTAAATTTACGCAAAGCGACCCTAATTTTGCCAACTTTTTATACCAAGCTGATACACAAAAACTGGTCTTACTCGACTTTGGCGCGTGCAGGCAACTAAGCGATAAAGCGAGCAGCGGATATCGAGAAATGGCCAAGGCGATGCAAGCGCAAAATAAAGACGAAATACTGAATTCATTATTGGCATTAGGGCTATTAAATACACAAACACCCGCCTCTGCACAAAGCATAGTGATTGACTCGTGTATTACGGCAAGTGAAGTGCTGCAGTCACCTTCGTATAACTTTAAACAAGCGCAAATAATCCAACGCTTACAAAAACAAAGCCACGGCTTAATCACAGAAAAAGATGCCATTGCCTCACCCGACTTTGATGTGGCCTTAGTTAACAGAAAGGTAACAGGTGTGGTAATGCTGGCGAATAAAATGAACGCAGATGTGCGCCTGCAATCAATTTTGTCGCCTTTTATAGACTCGATAAAATAGTCTTTTTCACTAATTTATTAACATTTAGCTTAAGCACTCACTTAGCCAAAACCTTAAACCAATGAATTTATTAACCTTTTTAATTGGTACGATGTATGCAACTAACCGCAGACTTAGGCTAATTTGGTCAAATTGACTATTATTTAAAGATCGCGAGGGAATACACATGCCAGTTAAATTAGAAGACAGACCGCTTGAAACAGTAAAAGAAGAAGTCATCGACATACTCGTTCACAATTACAGTCATGGTTTTATTTCTAATGAAGCCTTTGAAAGGCGGCTCGACGCGGTTATAGAAACCAAATCACATCAAGTGATGATGGACCAAGTTAGCGATTTAGAAGCGGCTCCCGACGATAGCGTCAAAAAATATAAAGAAAGCCAGTTTTCGGTTAATTATACTACTGACGAAACCCCCGAAAGCGATACGCTTTTTAATATACTAGGCAGTTCAGACCGAAGCGGCGTTTGGAATGTATCTCGCGAAATTAAAGTCTTTAGCTTATTAGGCAGCGCAAAAATAGACTTCACCGATGCGCGGTTTTCCTCTCCTAATGTCACCATTAAAGTCGTCAGTATCTTAAGCAGTAACGAAATTTATGTGCCTGAAAATGTGAATGTGGTGAGCAAAGCGTTTTGCATTTTAGGCAGCACCACCAACAAAGCTGCCTCTGTAGCCTCTCAGCAAGCACCAACAATTACCGTGGAAGGCATGGTATTGCTAAGCGACGTGACGATAAAGATAAGAACATCGGTAAAAGAGAAATTTATGGCTTTCGCCAATCAAATGAAAGAGATGTTTAACAGCAATCCTAAATACTAGGGATTGCTGTTAGCACTTAAGACTTACGCAAATCTTCATCAAATACGTCAGGAAACAAAATTAAACCCGCTTCGTCTGGGTTAGGGTAAATGGCAACGTTTAATTCGTCACCTTCAAGGCCGTTTGTCCATCGCTCTAGCCAATCTTCTAAAGCAATAGCCTGTGGCTTACACTCGGCCCAGTCTCCTGTTGCCCAATATTTCGCCGCGCTTTGGCTTGGCCATACGGGCACACAATCTTCATCTTCGCTATTTAGCATAACGCAGCCGTGCTCGTCGGTTAAAATCCAAATTTTGCCGGTTGACTTAACTTCTTCTAGCAACGCTGTATAACGCTTTTCTGGGATAAGCGCCATTTGTGATTCGATACTCATATTGTGTCCTCAACATCTCTATATAAGGGACGAGTGGCGCAGACTCCTGCTGACACAAGCTACCTTAATAAGACGTTGCAGTTATTGTTAATTCATGAGATTTTAACGGATTATATGCATAATAGCTTGTAAATGAGCGGCAGACATACGTAATTATTAGCGTAACGCAAAAATATAAGGAAATTACAAAATGAGACTCAAACTAGTGAGCACAATACTTTTAGCTTTATCGTTATTAGTGAGCGCTAGCGCAAACGCGTTGATGCTGGTAGCAGACCCAGATACAAGCCCTAAAGTATATGTTGATTCTCAAACTCCCGTTCAAGACGTCGAACAAGCATTACTAAAAGCAAAGCTAAGTGATAAAAACTTGATTGTTGTAATGGGCGCACAGTGGTGTCACGACAGCCGCGGTTTAGCGAGCCAGTTCGCAAGTAAAGAAATGCTACCTGTACTTGAACAATACGAGGTGACTTATGTCGATGTTGGCTATTACAAAGACTTACGCGCCATTAGCGAGCGTTTTGGCTTAGCGCACTATTTTGCGACACCAACGGTAATGATAATTAACCCACAAACACAAGCGGTGGTGAACACCAGCGATATGCATATTTGGGGCAGCGCAGACTCTATTCCTCAGCAAGAGTACATCGATTATTTTACTGAGTATGCAAGTAAGTCGGAGTCGACCCTGCCAGAGGTTTCGGCCGAACATTTGAAGGTGATTCAAAAGTTTCAATCTGATCAGGCCAACAGGCTTATGCTTGGCTATACTAAGCTGATTCCTGGTTTGGAGAACGACGATGAAAGCGAAGAATTTTTTGACCAATGGCGTCAGGTTCGAAAATTTAGAACGAAGCTACAAACTGATATCTTTGCTTTATACGAGCAAGCAAGTGAAAATCCAGACAGCACACTTAATCTGCCCCAGTATCAGCCATTTTCTTGGGAAGAGTTGTAAATAAATACCGTGTTTTAATTGCTCGTATTTTATTTATAAATACCCTCATATTTTCGAATATTCATTTTTAAAGCGCGGTGCTATCGTGCCGCCGAAATTGGCATGAACTTGCTGCAACCTTAAACTGCACTCAACGCTCAAATGGACTATTCGATGAATCGTAACACTGCTTTAAAAATCATGGCTATCGCGACAGTATTTTTGTCAGTAGTACCTGCGCTCGCATATGCCATTTATTATCTTTCTTCAGTTCGGAATAACACCAGCCTGATAACTGCCCGCGAATTAGGTTTGTTTGCTGTTATTGCCGCAATCGCGAGTATTGGTCATTTCACGGTAAGCTACGCAGAATCCACTTTGGGTGTGGGCGGCGCATTTTTCATGGTATCAGCGTTTATCCACGCCACTAAAATAGCCGCGCTCGTGCTTTTATATTTATCATGTAAAACAACAGACAATAATGAGCAAGCAACAGATAACAACGACAGAGCTGCTGCATAAACTAAGCTTTTATTATTATTTGAATGTGCAGCCTCTTCGATAAAGTCCGTTTGTATGCGGCGCAATTCCAAAGTTTCATAAGACTAGTACGCACAATATAAATTTACAAACCATTAGAGAATTTGCAATATAGCGGAAACATTCCTAATGGAACTGCTATATGGAAAACAATCTTTTTATTTTAGGCGCTTTGTATTTATTCATGTTCACTGTATTAGGCGGCTGCACTAAAAGCGAACGCGCGCCTGATGTCGTCAAACAAGATACTCAACCTAACATTGTGCTTATTCTTACCGACGACCAAGCCTATGCCGACACTTCAGCTTTTGGGCAAGAGGCCTACACTACGCCAAACATCGACAGCATTGCCAATAATGGCGTTATGCTTACTAACTTTTATGTATCTCAACCGGTATGCAGCACATCTCGAGCCTCAATTTTGACAGGTGCTTACGCCAACAGGCTTGGAATAAGCTACGCCTTTTTTCCGACTGAGCTAACAGAAGGCCCTGCGGTTGGTTTAAACCCAGCAGAAGAAACGCTGCCAGAGCTGCTCAAACAAAGCGGATACACCACCGGCTTATTTGGCAAATGGCATTTAGGCGACACCGAACCATTTTTACCGACTAACCATGGCTTTGATGTTTATTATGGCATTCCGTACTCAAATGATATGTGGTCAGCCAATGCAACTAAGCAATATGACTTTGGTCCGCTGCCGGTGATCAGCCAAACGGAGGTTGTGAAAACACTCACCGACGACCAGTCTGATTTAACCCAAGAAATCACTTACAAAAGTATCGACTTTATTAATGCTAATAAAGATAAACCATTCTTTTTAATGCTTGCCCATCCGCAGCCTCACGTGCCTTTGTTTGTATCAAAAGAATTTGAAGGTAAATCGGGGGCAGGCTTATATGGCGATGTTATGCTCGAGATAGACTGGTCGACTGGCGCCATACAAGAAGCTTTAAAAGCAAATGGGATTTTCGATAATACCATTTTAATATTTATGTCCGATAACGGGCCTTGGCTGGTATTTGGCGACCATGCTGGCAGCACCGGCGGACTGCGCAACGGAAAACTCAGCGTGTTTGAAGGTGGCGTTC
Source organism: uncultured Glaciecola sp. (assembly GCA_964643575.1). GTDB lineage: Bacteria > Pseudomonadota > Gammaproteobacteria > Enterobacterales > Alteromonadaceae > Glaciecola. The sequence goes on from CAZXTD010000070.1 coordinate 10,180, forward strand.
GCACCCCAACAAGTATTCAGTGGCCTGCAAAGTTAAAGGCGCAAGCACCAATTGATACACCTATGATGAGTATCGACCTTTTACCTACGCTCGTAAAACTCGCTGACGCCTCGCTTCCACAAAAAGAAATAGACGGTAAAAACGTATGGCCAATAATTAGCGGCAAGCAAACCCAAGCAGCGCATGAGGCGTATTTTTTCTATTTTCATAAAAACGATTTAAGCGCTGTGCGTTATCAAGATTATAAACTTTACTATCCACATACTCATAGCTCGGTAGTCGAAAAAGGTGCTGGCGGCGTTAAAGGCCAAGAAGACTTCGTTAAGCTAGATGCGATGCGTTTGTATAACTTAAAAGACGACCCTACTGAAACCAAAGACATCAGCAATGAACACCCCGAAATCATTGCCATCATAGAGAAACTAGCCGACGAAAAGCGCGCTGAGCTCGGCGACGACTTGCGAGGTATTAAGGGTAATGAGAGACGCGCACTTGGCTCTCTTTAAAACCCAGCGATACAGCTAATACCTGCGTCATCTTTAATCATAAGCTACGTAATCATTAGTCGCAAATGACGTCAGGAGCCTGGAATGACGTGAAAACTCGAGAACGACGCGAGGAGCGACACAGTGGTTGTATGTAAGATACTATTTTAAAACAACCAAAGTTTCTAATAGCTTTTCTCGTCGAGAGCTTGAGCCAATACTTTTTGAGGCTTCCATTAAGCCATCGAGTAATGTAGGCGAATAGTTTTTAGAGATGGCAATTTCAATCAATAAGCTCGCTAAGTTGCTATCAGAACTAATGCTGGTTGAGGCTATTCGAACGAGTGCTCGGGTGTTTTCTGTGCTCAAGTTTCGCTCGTTTATCTCTTCATATAGTTCACTCAATGTCGAGTCTGAAGCAATCTCTGCGCCCGCTGATTCAATTAACAAACGAACATTCGCCTCGCTTAACTGTGTCTCGTTTATTTCATCAAACAAGTCGGCAAGAGTAGAATCAGAAGCGATTTCCTGAGCTGCCGACTCAATAAGTAAGCGAGTATTGCTCTCGCTCAATTTCATTTCGCTTATCTCTTCATACAGCTCACTAAGAGTAGAGTCTGAAGAAATATTCTCTTTTGCAACCACAATAATCGAAGCCAGCACATCTTGGTCATCCACTTTTTCAATCAGCGATTCTAAAAACGAAGCTAATTGAGAGTTAGAGCTTATTTCTGTTGAGGCTTTTAGTAGCGATTCGGTAAACCGCTGAGTTAAACGACCATTTGACGTTTGTGCAGCAGGAATATTCATATCAAGCATGTCTGACAATAAGTTAGACAAAGTGCTATTGGATGATATCGTTGAGCTCTGCTCAATTAATGTCACAAGTTGCACTTCGCTCAAAGTGGTTTTGCCTTTAAGTAAACTTTTATAGGCTCGGCTGCTCTCACTGTTAGAACTTATATCAGCAATAATCTGCAGGGCCTTGTCAAATTGCCGTTCGTTCATTTCGTAGTTTTGGCTAAGGTTGTCCAAATATCTTCGGGTTACCGCGTTACTTTTGAGCTGAGTGATTTCTATAAGTAAACCTTCCAAGCCCTCATTTTTAAAAATCCGCGCTGAGCGGTCTTCTATGGAAAGGCCTGAGCGCCTAAAAAAATGCCGCCACAATGTGTTTAGTTGCGCATCTGTCATTTGCTCACGGATGCGCTTTACGCCGTCGACTTTATAATCAGCTCGCATATCACCTTGCCCTTCGCGCTTTACTTCCATTTCAAGGTTTTCATCACCTTGAATGCTCACAAATATGCTCGCATTAGCAGGAAAGGCCAATACATCAGTTTCGGCATCGTTCATGACAATTGGCCCGTCGACTTGTTTGGCGACTATCTTTGTTTCTTTGCCATTATGGACATGCACCCAATTGCCCGACTTATTCCCTTCCTCTTCAATATACTCGAGCACATAGCTTGTCGAGCAAGCATTAAGGCTGAGCATTAATAAAGCCAGAGTAATCGCTTTAGTCAAAGCTTGCCCCGCAAATGAAAATGTTTGTCGGCTTTTTAAGAAATTGATACGAGCTTGTTTGCTATACATTATGAATATCTGCCTTGATACTATGTTTGGTTTGGAGACTGATTTTGAGACCAGTTTTGACTATATCAGAATAAGTGTAAGCAACTACTCGTCACTTGTAACAATTTATTTTACTTCGCCCTACTTTGTGTTTACTGTTTCATTTAATGAATATCGAACAAAACACATCCAACACCCCCATCAGAAAACGGCGTCTTATTTTATGCTTGGACGGCACATGGAACAGCACCTACGAGTTACGCGACTCAGAGGGCAAAGTCGTTGCGCGCCCGAGTAATATCCTAAAAATGGCACGCGGTATTATGCGCTATGGGAGCGATGGCGTAGAGCAAATTGTGTACTACAACACAGGTGTGGGTGCATCTACTAACTACCCGGGCAAAGCCACTGAATTGCTGAGCAAAGTCGACCGTGTTTTGGGCGGCGTTTTTGGGGCTGGCTTTCATAGTAAAGTAGAAGAAGCGATCACCTTTATATCAAATAACTATCGAGCCAATGACGAAGTCTTCATTTTTGGCTTTAGTCGAGGCGCGGGCATTGCGCGCGCGGTTTGCCAATTTATTAAGTGGATGGGCGAGGCAAAATGCGTTACTAACATCGACGATTTTGATGACCTTCGCGGTGGTATGTTGTCTAAAAAAGATGCTTATTTTATCCCATTTTTATTGCGCGAATACTTTGAATCGGAAGGTCAAACGTCTTTTGATGAAGCAATGGGGCAGCCTAGCAAGCCCGACCAAGCCTACAGTGCTTCAACATTTTCAAACGAGTTAATTCCTATTACGATAAAGATGCTAGGCGTTTGGGATACGGTATTGGCTTTGTCGTCGGTGTTTACGCCTAAATTTGAACATCACCTTAATAGCGAAGAGTTACCCCTCTCGGTTGAAAACGCATATCACGCCCTAGCAATCGATGAAGCGCGCATGGACTTTTTACCTAATATTTGGCGCACAATTTCCAAACACGATCAGTCGCTTAAACAACGCTGGTTTGCTGGCGCACACAGCAACCTTGGCGGCGGTTATCCCATTGGCGGTTTAGCTAATTGCAGCCTCGACTGGTTTGTAGTCGAGTCGCAAAAATATGGCCTAGCCTTCGATCATCAATATATGCAGTTTTTTAAAGCTGTGCCTAATTCTATGCTTTATAACTCTAAGTCTTTTTCGTACAAAGTGCTTGATGCGCTTAGGGGTATTTATCGCTGGAACAAAGGCGAGCGAATAATAGGCAAAGGCTTTCAAGAGTCGCTCGATATAAGCGTTTTTCATCGACTTATGGCTGAGCATGTCGAGTCTGTTGGTTTTTTGGATTCTGGCAAACGTGATTTGCGCTATAGGCCACACAATGTAAAGATCTTTTTAGAACAAGCACTAAACCGAAATGACGACAGCTTAGACGAGATGCTAACAAGCATAAACGAAGAAGCAAAAAGCCGGCAAAATCCACCTATCGAAGGATTGAACCGGCATTTTGTGACTAAGCTGTTGGCTAATTGGTAAATTAATTAGCGGCGCTTAGTCTATGTAAGCCCTATGCAAGCTAAGTTGCCAGCAAGCTTCTGTGTTTGTTAGCTTGCCTTGTGGCTAGCTGGCGTATTTAATCGAACAACCGTACGGCGGCGTTAACTTTTTCTCAATATCTTGCCCGGCAAGCAATGCTTGTAAACCCACGTCAACAAAGTTCTCTGCCTTAGGAATATCCGCAGGGTTGGCTGACTTTATGCTGTCAATGCCACCTGCATAACGTAATTGACCATCAGGGTCGATTAAATACATATGGGGCGTTGTTTTAGCCGAATACATTTTGCCGACTTCGCCCGTTGGGTCAAATAAAACATGAGTGGGGGCAGCGTTACGAGAACTGGTTAACTCGTTCGCTTCGTCACTTTTTACATAGCCTTGTTTACCTGGGGCAGACGAAATAATCGATAACCACACTACGTCTTTATCAGTGTAGGTGCGCTGCAAGGTTTGCATATTATCGCTTTTGTAATGCTTAACCACATAAGGGCACTGATGATTTGTCCACTCTAGTACCACATGTTTACCTGCATAATCGCTAAGTGATACTTGCTCACCAAAACTGTTTTGCAAACTAAATGTAGGCGCTGGTTGATCAACCAAACTGGCCTGACTAAACACGCTAAAGCCCAATGTAACAACCGCTAATAAAGCGCCGGTGGCTGCTTTTTTATACCACCTAGTACCACTTGGCTTTTTACTCATTTGTATGGTCATTTCTCAATCTCCTGTTTTGCTAAATTAATCGCGTCCACCACCATTGAGGGGCTCAATATTTGCGGCAGAACTTGTTCATAATCTTCACCCGCATACACCACATATAAAGGTACGCCGGCACGTTGATATTGGCCTAAAAATTCTAGTATTTGCTGGTTTTTGTTGGTCCAGTCGCCCACCATGTAATGCACACCTTCTTGGCCAAGGGCCTGTGTTACGGTGCTTGATGACAGCGCAACTTGCTCGTTCACCTTACAAGTTATACACCAGTCAGCAGTCATATTAACCACTACAATTTGCTGGTCGGCCTTTAATGAGGCAAGTGTTTGCGGGTCGTAAGGAATCGAAATGCTTGTGGCACTTTGTTGTTTAACAGCAGCGCCTTCATGCCCTATCGACAAATAAATAGGAACACTTACCGACATCACTACACCTAGGTATAGCATAAACTTAAACACTGGCTTACTCGTTTGCCCTAGCAACCACACAAACATACAAAACATGATGATGCATATGAGTAATAAAAACTGCATTTGTACGCCAACTTGGCCCGCAAATACCCACACTAACCAAGCAACGGTTGCCAGCATCGGAAAACCCAAGAATCGTTTAAACGACTCCATCCACGCGCCAGGCTTAGGCAAGTAGCTTTGCATTGCAGGAGAAATAAACAACAATGTAATCGGGATCGCAAAGCCAATCGCAAGGGCATTAAAAATCAATAAGGTAACGTAAGCCTCACTCACAAATGCAATGCCTAAGGCGGCTGCCATAAAGGGCGCAGTGCAAGGAGACGCAACAATGACCGCTAAAGCGCCAGTGGCAAAATGAGACTGTGCACTATTGCCCGACACCCACGACTGCCCAAAGCCCGATAAGCGCGTGGCAAACTGCATCACGTCAAACAAGATGAGCGCGATAAACGCAAACAAAAACGCGAGTAGCACCACCACAATAGGTTCTTGCATATGAAAGCCCCAGCCAATTTGCTGACCACTTTGTTTTAAACCTAACACCAGCAAAGCAAACAAGTTAAAGCACACCAACACCCCAACTAAATAGGCAAGCTTGTGTTTAAGAGACGACTCAACTTGCTGCAGGGCAACTGCTTTAATCGACAATATGGGTAATACGCAAGGCATTAAATTAAGAATAAGGCCGCCCAAAAACGCCATACCTAAATATTGTAATAGTGCTATCAACCCTGTTTCGGCTTGTGCGGCTCCGATAGCGCTTGAACCATCTAATTCACTTAGCGTGGTTTCAAGGTAAAAAGCCTCCTCACCATTTGAAACAAGCCATTGCAGACTGCTAGCTTCGCCATCAAAATAAAGAGAACGAGGAATAATCACTCGCTGTATTTGTGAGCCTTGGTTGATATTGCTCGAGTCAGCCGAATCGTCTGCTAATAGCCATTGTTGCTCAGCGGCGTGGTCAATCACATAGTTTTGTGTGGGAAACAAATACCACTGGCCCATGCCAGCCGTTTTGGGTAAGTCATAAAGCTCAACTACCACATGCGCTTGCGTTATCTCATGCATACCACCAGCAATTTCAGGGGACGGGTGCAAGGCACGCGTTTGGGTGAATAAATCGGCTTGCGCGCTTAGTTTCGCGCTTTGGTTCGCAGTTTGCGCAACAGGCAATGAAATGCTCAGGGTGGCCCAGCCTGGAATACAGTCTTCTTTACAAACAAGCCATGATAAGTCGGCGCTAATACTTACCTGCGACCCTGCAACAAGCGTCGAGGGCACATCAAGCGCGACCATGAGTAAGTTTTCTCCTTCATACCCATAATTAACCAAATGCGCTACCGGAATTGCCTGCGGTATTGGCCACTCAATATCATTAAACACGAAGCTAGCTGTTAAGTCAGCGTTTGAATTGACCTCCTCAGCTTGCCACTCAATGGCTGGCGCCTCGCCAGAGTCACCCGGGTTTTGCCAATAGGTATGCCATTGATACTCGGGCTGCAGAAGTATGCCTATGTAATGCGTTTGCCCTGGCACAAGTACATCGTTTTCACTCAGTAAGGACACTTGAATGTGCGGCCCGCTAGCACTTGCGTTGCTATTTAATAATTCGGAAGGCAGCAGTGTTAATTTGTGCGGTGCGTCTGCAGCATTACTGTGAAAAACGAAAGATAAAAAGATAAGAGAAGCAAAGCTTAGCAGCCTCGCAATAATTGAAGTGAACTTCCAAGTCGTCATTTTACCGTTTTTCTATTTTTGTTAAGCACCGAGTTAATATTTTAGATACGGAGCTGAGTAGCAATTGGCGCATTATGCCAGCCTTCTGTTTTATAAGCTTTACCTACGAGTTAATCAAAATATCGATAATGACCGGTTATTGTGTATTCGAATAGCATGTCGTTCATCTGTGGCCCACTGCCAATATTATGTACGACAAGAGGGTTTCCCGTTGCTGTAGAGCCTGTGTCCACAACAATGCCAATGTGAGGCAAATTACCAGGCAGCATCCAACTTACAATGTCGCCTGCCTTGTAGTTTTCGGGTGTAGAGGTAATGGCTAATGATTGCGCGTGCCGAGTAAAATAGGCTTGTAAATTGGGTACACGTCGATGATCAATGTTCTTGTCGGTTCGGTTCAAGCCCCAAATACGTTTGGACGGGTATTGTGCGAAGTTTTCTCGCATATCTTCGTGCACTAATTCTTGCAAGTCTATGCCGAGAGTTCTAAAACTGCGAATTATGACATCAGTGCACACGCCCTTATTGGCAGCCACATCTCCCATGGGGTAATCAATGGCAACATAGCTACCATCGTAGGTAACATTTGCTTTGAGTCTTTCTTTAGCGGCATTCACAAGCTCAGAAGGAGACGACGCTGCGCTAATAAATGACGTAAATGCCAAGAGTAAAGTAAGCATTATTTTATTCATCTAGTCTTCCAAAAATCATACAGGAATTTATTGTAGATTATTAATTCATAGGGAAGTTCATAGTGCGCGCACAGTTTTAAGCTCAAAACAAATACATCTACTTTTCTGGCCAATAGAACCTGTTGGAATTTGCTATATGAATTACGCTACGCCCAAAAAGAGCCTTATTGAAGTATACATCCGAGTTGCCGTCTCTACCGTATAATTGTTTTTATCAACAAAACGAACAAGATGAATACACAACTAAAATGTAATGGGTACATTACCCATTTTGGCTTGAGTGCTGCGTGTTTTTCGGTTTTGTTGTTATTTTCATTTTTCAGCTTTTCTCAAATTAAAATATCTGCAACAAACGAATGGGTGGCGCCCGGCACAAAAGCTAAGCAACAAGTCATGAAAAATTCGGATTATAAAACTTTAAAAGAAGCAGCATGGCAATATAGAATCTTAATTGTTGAAAAGACTGAGGCTGCTGAGATCGAGAGTTTTAAAGATACCTTATCTCAAAACGCTAAGGCCATTGAAGAGCGCAGGTTACTTGTTATCACTATATTTGACCAAAACGTTTTAGCCTACACAGGACAAATTTTTGAGCCTAGTCATATTCAGGCTAAGGAGCTTACAAACAAACTGCGTGGGAAAAAAGCCCTGTTAATTGGATTGGATGGTGGCAACAAAGCAGTGTACGACCAACTAGATCTCAAAACAGTATTCGCACAAATAGATGGTATGCCCATGCGAAGGCGCGAACTAAGAGACCAATAGCCAAGGCGTCGTAAACGCCTTGGCTAACTTACCGGCTATATAGAAAGCGGTATCGCCCCACGACATTCTTCTCAAAATGTCGTATAACTGTCATAAGTTTTTAAAGCATGTCATAAACCTGACGTAGCAAGGAGTAATGATTAGTCCTAACATTAAAAAAATGTTGAGGAAAAATCTTATGGAAATGAAGTTAGATCAACCGTCGTTAATACGTTATCGCAGCTCGAAAGCGTGGAGTCAGCAGCAAGTGGCTGATATTTGTGGACTCAGTCTACGAACCATTCAACGAGCTGAAAACTCTGGCCGCGCTTCACAGGATACTTGTCTAGCCCTCGCTAGTGCATTTGATGTGGAAGTATCAAAATTTATTGTGACTGCGGAGCCTGAAAAAGAATCCTTAGCAAACGAGAATATATTTGTGGTTAACAAATTTCTTTTAGTGATTTCTTTGCCTATTTTGGTCGGGATATTGATTTGGTTAATTGGGCCATCGACAGATAACAATCATTTTGAAAGGGCGGTCAACAGCGCCCCCTTTTCTGTTTCTGCAGAAATGATAGAGCAACAACAAGGTTTAACTCGCTATTCCGGGAATGTAGAAATCCAAATTCCAACTAATCAAATAACCGAAATTGAATCACAAGCGATGTTTCTAGCTGATGAATTTAGGGTCTTAGAAGGAGATGTCAAAATTGTTACACAAGGTTTTGTATTCACTTTTGATGCAGCTTCAACGCAAACAACTGGGCAATTTATGAGGATAACCTCATCTTACGCCGAACGAATAGTCATCGACTAGAGTCAGATTAAAATAACAAAATACAAAGCGCAAAGGGAATGAATGCTCGAGGAAGAGCTTTTTCGGCCCTATGACCAAAAGTTCAGCGTTAAACTAAGCGCCGCTAAAACAAAACTTCTAGCATCATCTTTCTACGCAGCGAAGCGAGGTTTCATTTGTTGCCTCAGTTTAGTGCTGTGCAAATGTACATTGTAATCCTCAATAGAAACGAACCAGCATTTTATCGCGTCCCTGCCGACACGTATGAGATTCTAATGGATAAGAGTGAGAATCTTGCAGAATGAAGTTTAGCATCTAACTAATTAGTGTTAGTAAGGCTGCTGCATCGAAAACGGCATTGCCATAGGCTGTTCAGCCTTATT
>CAZXTD010000071.1:0-14124 GCA_964643575.1 uncultured Glaciecola sp.
CGAGCTTTCGCTCACCAGCCCCTCAAGCTGGCGTGGCTACCAATTCCACCACTTCCGCATAAAATCTATCCTCGCCAAACGTTTCTTATTGGTTCGGTGTATCTGGTTCATCTTCACTTGGCACAGTATTTGGTGCCGGAACAGTGTTTTGTGCATCGCTTGCATCATCCGCAGTTGGAATGAGCGAGTCGTTTAATACTGGGGCATCTTCAACTACCGGTGCTTGGATATTTTCAAATTCGTCAACTGACTCGCTTGTGCCTGCTGTAATGCTACCAATTAGTAGGCTTATCACAAAGAAGCATGTTGCTAAGATTGCTGTTGTGCGAGTCATGAAGTTACCCGAGCCGCCAGAACCAAAAACTGTGTTTGAGCCGCCTGAACCAAAAGACGCTCCCATATCAGCTCCTTTACCTTGCTGAATTAACACAAAACCTATGAGCAGCAATGCTACGATTAGGTATACAATCAACAGAATTTGGTAATACATAAACTTCCTCTTATTTTGCTGCGGCAATAATGGCAGCAAAATCATCAATTTTTAAACTGGCGCCACCAATTAGGCCCCCGTCAATGTCTGGTTTTGCAAACAACTCTTTCGCGTTGCCTGCGTTAACACTACCGCCGTATAAAAGCCTCGTGTTTTGTGCGTTGTCGTTCCACTCGCTTAACAGTTGGCGAATGAACTCATGAACTTCTTGAGCTTGCTCTGGAGACGCTGTTTTGCCGGTGCCTATTGCCCATATTGGCTCATAAGCAACTACGCAATTGTCTAAAAACTGGCTTCCACATACTTCATGGACCGCGCTAAGTTGCTCTTTCACAAAGGCGTTAACGTCGCCGCTTTCGCGAACTTCAAGCGGCTCGCCACAACATAATATGGGCGTTAATCCAGCTTGCAAGACTGTTTTGACTTTTTCAGCTACAACAAGATTGCTCTCGCCATGGTCTTGTCTTCGCTCTGAGTGCCCAACTATGACATATTCAACGCCGAGTTCTTTGAGCATGTCAACTGCTACGTCACCGGTGTGAGCACCTGACAAAAACTGACTGCAGTCTTGAGCACCTAAGGCAAATTCACTTTTGCCTGCAGCAGCCAAGTATGGAGCAGGAACACACAAAACTACATCTGTGTCTTCGCTAGATTCTATCGCTTGGTTAAATGTTTTAACGAGGCCTAAAGAGCCATTCATTTTCCAGTTACCAGCAACCATTGGTGTACGCGAACTTGCCATCAAAAACTCCCTGCCTTTCGTCTGTTGTAAACGCAGCTTTCAAAGCGGCGGTGATATTAACTAACCCAACACAATTATACAAGCGTGATGGCGACAAAAAAATGAAATTATCCCGCTTTTTTCACTTCTTCAGCAATGTGCTCTGCCCATTTGTCAGAATCCTTGTCGCTCTTGGCTTCAACCATGACTCTTATCAAGGGCTCTGTTCCACTTTTACGCAATAAAACGCGACCGGTTTCGCCCATGCTTTTTTCCGCTTTTTCGACTGCTTCTATTACTTTGGGATGAGTTAATGGGTCTTTTTGTGAGCTCTCAAACTTCACATTAATGAGTCGTTGAGGAAACTTTTCGAAGCCAGAATTAAGCGCGCTTAAACTCATATTGGCGCGCAACATTGCACTGAGCACTTGCAAGCCTGCCACGATACCATCGCCTGTTGAAGCAAAATTCAAGTTAAGCACATGGCCCGAGTTTTCACCACCGATGCACCAACCTTTTTGCATCAACAGCTCCATTACATAGCGGTCGCCTACATCGGCCCTTTCAAAAGGTACACCTAATTGCTCAAGGGCAAGCTCCATGCCTAAGTTAGACATTTTTGTACCAACTACACCTCCACCAAGTTTACCACCTTTGAGCGCATCTCTGGCAATAATGAAGATAATTTGATCGCCATCTACCACGTGGCCTTTTTCGTCGACTAGCATAATGCGGTCACCGTCGCCATCTAAGGCAAAACCGACGTCCGCTTTGTGTTTTTTAACGGCATCAATAGTCGCTTTTAAAGATGTCGCACCCACCTTATGGTTTATGTTTAAGCCGTCAGGATCAGTCCCAATTTCGATTACTGTAGCGCCCAGTTCGCTTAAAACATTTGGGGCAATGTGATAGGTTGCACCATGAGCACAATCGACGACTATTTTTAAACCCGATAAAGACAACTCTGACGCAAAAGTGCCTTTACAATATTCAATATAACGGCCAGCTGCATCTGTTATTCTGCTCGCTTTGCCTAGTTTGTCTGATTCAACGCAAGTCATTGGCTCTAGCATCTGCTTTTCTATCGCGAGCTCTATCTCATCGTCGAGTTTATGGCCGGTAGACGAAAAGAATTTTATACCGTTGTCGTAATAAGGGTTGTGTGAAGCGGAAATAACAATACCGGCTTCAGACCGAAAGGTCTTGGTTAGGTAAGCAATAGCTGGAGTTGGCATAGGCCCAAGTAGGCCAATATTGATGCCAGCAGCAGATAAGCCAGCTTCCAACGCCGACTCAAGCATATAGCCACTGATGCGCGTATCTTTTCCGATGAGTACTTTATTAGTGCCGCGCCCGGCCAAGACTTTACCTGCAGCCCACCCTAACTTGGTAACAAACTCTGGGTTAATAACGCTTTCGCCCACTTTACCGCGAATACCATCGGTTCCAAAATACTGCCTTTTAGCCATTACTGCTCCTTGTTTATTCTACGCTATTTACTTTGCTAACAATTGCCATAGCATCTGCTGCCTGTTGTACATCATGCACCCTTACTATAGATGCCCCCGACATAGCTGCAAGTGTATTTGCCGCAATGTCGCCCGCTAATCGTTGATTGACTTCTCTATTTAACAACTTCCCTATCATTGACTTTCTCGACAAACCTGCAATAACAGGCAAATCAAATTGCGTGAAATGCGTAAAGTGTTTTAATAGTTGATAGTTATGCTCGAGCGTTTTGCCGAAGCCAAAACCAGGATCTAATAGTATCTGTTGGTACTTAAAACCTGAATGAGTTAAGCGCTCTATTTGCATTCTAAAAAAATCTATGACTTCATCTACTACAGAGTCATAATGTGGTGAATCTTGCATGGTTTCAGGTGAGCCCTGCATGTGCATAATACAGGTGGGTACAGAATACTGTTTCGCCATTTCGGCTGCGGTTTCAAGTGCTTGAGGTAAGCTCAATGCGCGTACGTCATTAATCATTCTTGCGCCGGCCTGAACTGCCGCTCGCATTACCTGAGCTTTGCTCGTATCGACAGAGACAATAGTGTCAATTTTACTGCTAATAGATTCAATAACAGGAATGACCCTGTCTAACTCTTCTTGAACAGAAACTTCCTTAGCGCCAGGGCGCGTGGACTCTCCGCCTATGTCAATAAAGGTGGCGCCCTCATCAACCATAGCTTGCGCTCTCTCTACCGCCTTACCTAAATTATTATACCTCCCGCCGTCAGAAAACGAGTCGGGAGTCACATTAAGTATGCCCATCACTTTGGGGCTATTAAAGACTACCTTGCGGTCTTTAAATACCATCATGTCATCTACCTACAGATTTGTTCGAAATGCTAATATACCTGATACCACCAAAAAAGTATTGTTTAGCTAAGCAATTGATGCAAAAACATACAGTAAAAACGAATAACACCGACTTGCGTCGGTGTTATTTATATACTACTCGCTGATAAAACTATCTTTTAAACAAGATTTCAAGCTATCAGCACTTTCAGCGAACCTTTATTGATTAGTTGCATCGCTCGGTTCGCCACCTTCACTAGGCTTGTCTTCTTTGCCCACATCAATAGATGCGCCACCCGTTGGAGTGTCTGAATCAGACTTGTCTTTGGGAGCCCAATCAGCAGGCTCACGCACTTCTCTACGCGCCATCAAATCATCAATCTGTTTGGCATCAATGGTTTCATACTTCATCAACGCATCTTTCATTGAGTGTAGAATATCCATATTTTCATTCAATATTTTTTCTGCCAACTGATAATTGCGGTCTATTAAATCGCGTACTTCAGAATCAATTGCTTTCGCTGTCTCATCAGACATATGGTTAGACTTACTTGTGCTGCGGCCTAAGAACACTTCGCCCTCTTCTTCAGCGTAGAGCATTGGGCCCATTTTTTCTGATAAGCCCCACTGAGTTACCATTTTGCGTGCAATGTCGGTAGCGCGTTCAATGTCGTTAGATGCACCAGTTGTTACACCTGCTTTACCCAATGTGATTTCTTCAGCAATTCGGCCACCAAACAAAGTTGCAATGCGCGACTCAAGCTCTTCTCTAGATGAACTGTATTTGTCTTGCTCAGGCAAATACATGGTTACACCAAGCGCTCTGCCACGAGGTATGATAGATACTTTGTATACCGGATCGTGCTTGGGTACTAAACGACCTACAATACAGTGACCGGCCTCATGAAACGCAGTATTTTGCTTTTCTTCTTCCGACATAACCATTGTTTTGCGTTCAGAACCCATTAATATTTTGTCTTTGGCGCGGTCAAATTGCTCCATTGACACTACGCGTTTGTTCGTTCTGGCAGCGAATAAAGCAGCCTCATTAACTAAGTTCGCTAAGTCAGCACCAGAAAAGCCTGGCGTACCACGAGCAATTAGCGCAGGTTCAACGTCGTCACCAATTGGCACTTTACGCATGTGGACTTTAAGAATTTGCTCGCGCCCCCTTATATCAGGCAAGCCGACGGTCACTTGACGGTCAAATCGACCTGGACGTAATAAAGCGGGATCAAGAACGTCTGGGCGGTTTGTCGCGGCTATCACGATAATACCTTCGTGTCCTTCAAAACCGTCCATTTCAACCAGCATTTGGTTTAGCGTTTGTTCACGTTCGTCGTGGCCGCCACCTAAACCCGCGCCACGTTGACGCCCTACCGCGTCGATTTCATCAATAAAAATGATACACGGAGAAGATTTTTTCGCTTGTTCAAACATATCGCGAACACGCGAGGCACCCACACCTACGAACATCTCGACAAAGTCAGAGCCCGAAATAGTAAAGAATGGAACTTTCGCTTCACCCGCTATTGCTTTAGCAAGGAGGGTTTTACCCGTTCCAGGAGGGCCTACCATTAAAACGCCCTTAGGAATTTTGCCACCAAGCTTTTGAAATTTTGACGGATCGCGTAAAAAATCTACCAATTCTGAGACGTCTTCTTTGGCTTCATCACAACCAGCCACGTCTGCAAATGTTGTTTTAATTTGGTCTTCGCTGAGAAGGCGTGCCTTACTTTTACCAAAAGACATTGCACCGCGACCACCGCCACCTTGCATTTGTCGCATGAAAAATATCCATACGCCAATAAGCAGTAACATGGGAAACCAAGAAATAAATATGGTACTCAATAAAGAAGGCGATTCTGGTTTAACACCAAACTGTTTAACGTCAGCGCTTCGCAAGTCGTCAACCAACTTCGAGTCATAGACAGACATAATGGTTTCGAATTGCTCACCGTTTGTATATCTACCCGTGATAACACGTTCGTCAATTGTGACCTCGCGAACGTTGCCACGTTCAACTTCTTTTAGGAAAGTTGTGTAGTCGGTTTGTGCGCTTGCAGTTGTTTGGCTATTGAAGCCATTGAAAACCATCATCAATACTACTGCAATGACTAACCATAATATAAGATTTTTTGCCATGTCGCTCAACGCTATGACCCTCTAACAAAAGGATTAAAATATTAGACTAGATACCCTAGCCTTACTCAATGTTTTGACGCTTTGTAACTATACATTGGGGTTAATGATAGTACTCACTAAACCCGTATAAATGCTTTGTTTTGTATCGCTTAATCTTTATTTAAGCCTACTATATATTTTGCCAACTCGCTACTTAAGTGCGTTATTCGCTACCAAGGTATATACCACTTCATGGTAAGACGACGCCAGCGTGCTGTTAGTTCATTGGTACGCAAAAGTAATTGCTTGTGACCATTTTTTTGTACAAATAAATGCAGAATACCTGATATTTACATTTTAACTGTAAATAGACTTTGCCACAAAACCTAATCAATGTGACTAGCCATTCGCTGAGTCATTTGAACTCAAAATATATGAGACCCTATCACTGCCAAATTATTGACCAATTCAATTTAAAGCCTGCTTTTACCCGTAACAAAGCAAATACAATGCCGATAAATCACTTATTAAGCCTCGAAGCATTCGCTTTAGCACTTAAGTGAGGGTAGAATGTCGAAAATCAAGTAAGTAGTATAAATGAATAAGGTAATTGACGAAAACAATGTCACTCACAAACAAACAAAAACAGTATTTAAAAGGCCTAGCACACCCAATGAAGCCGATTGTGCAGCTAGGCGCTAACGGTTTAACAGAAGGCGTAGTTGCTGAAATTGAGCTTGCACTGACTCACCACGAGTTAATTAAAGTTAAAATCCCTTCGGATGACCGTGACGAAAAAGCACTTATTATGGATGCAATTATCGGCGAGACTAAGTCTCAAAAAGTCCAAAGTATTGGGCATGTACTCGTTATTTATCGCCCTAGCGATGAAAAAAAGATTACGCTTCCCAAAGCCTAGTCTGTCTTTGTATTAAACAGGTCAAAACAACCACACACCCAAGTTATTGCATTTATATATTAATTTAGGCGGTAATTGGGGAATCAGTTAGGAAATTAATCATGAATTCTTCTTTTGCAATTGTTACCGGCGGATGCTCTGGCCTAGGACAAGCCACTACTAAAGCACTATTAGCAGGAGGTTGGCAGGTTTGTATTTTTGACGTTAATGCTGATAGAGGCGACGATATTGCAAAAAGCATGAGTGAAGAACACTGTAGTTTTGAACACGTCGATGTGACCGATGCTGCAAGTGTGCAAAAAGCGGTAGATAAACATGCTACAAAGCAAATCCGATTATTAGTGAACTGCGCAGGCATCGCACCCGCAAAACGCACCTTAAATAGAGACGGCGAAGCAATGCCGCTAGAAGATTTTAGTCGCACTATTAATATAAACCTAATTGGTTCATTTAACGTCGCTCGCTTAGTTGCCGCGGCAATGGCAAAAAATGAACCCATGGATGCTGATGGCAATAGAGGTGCAATTATTAACACTGCCTCTGTTGCTGGATATGAAGGACAAATTGGTCAAACCGCTTATGCGGCAAGTAAAGCAGGCTTAATTGGCTTGAGCTTGCCCATGGCGCGTGATTTAGCGCCGCTGGGCATTCGCGTAAACACTATCGCCCCAGGCATAATGGGCACACCTATGTTGCTCGCGATGCCTGAAAACGTGCAAGAGGCGTTAGCAAGTAACGTGCAGTTTCCTAAAAGATTAGGCTTACCTGAAGAGTTTGGCAAGCTGGTGATTCACATTAGCGAAAACACTTATATAAATGGTGAAACCATACGTTTAGATGGTGGATTAAGAATGCCTCCTAAGTAATAGGGGCTGTGCCTTATTCTTCAGGCGCCCCATTTACAACATTCGCAATAGCATACAAACGCGATATGGCTAAGTCGTGCACACTGTGTTTGGGGTAACGCCCTCGCGCACTCAAATCTCCCGCCACTTTTTGCATCAAAACCGCAATGGCATCGTCTACACATTTTGCCGCATATATATGAAAGCGCCCTGCCTCTACTGCGCTTTTTACCGCGTCGTTCAGCATCAAATTAACGTAGTTTGATTGCGGGATAACAACACCTTGTTGACCATTTAAGCCGCGGCTTTGGCAAAGCGTAAAATAGCCTTCTATTTTTTCATTAATGCCGCCAACCGCTTGTACTTCGCCAAGTTGGTTAATTGAACCTGTTACTGCAATACCTTGGTTGATGGGCACGTCGGTAAGTGCAGAGATTAAGGCGATAAGTTCAGCCAAAGATGCGCTGTCTCCATCTATATATCCATACGATTGCTCCAAAGCTATGTTGGCAGACAGGGTTAAAGGGAAAGATTGTGCGTATTTATTGCCTAAGTAGCCGGTTAACAATAAAACACCTTTTGAATGAATCGGCTGACCGAGTTCAACCTCGCGTTCTATATCGACCACACCATTTGAACCGGCATAAACCGTTGCTGTAACTCTTGCCGGCGTGCCAAAGGTGGTATCACCAATTTCTAGTACAGTGAGGCCGTTCAAAGTGCCAACTGCTTTACCATCGGTACTAATTAATACGTGACCTTCTTGAATATCGAGTAAGAAGGTGTCGCTCACTCGGCCCGAGCGATGTTTTTTAGCAATGAGTGCTTGGTCAATATGGGCTTTTTGCAACACATTTTCATTAGCTTGCTTGCAATAAAAGTGCGCCTCGTTAAGTAGCTCAATCACGTCGGCAAACTTTGCACTCAGCTTACTTTGGTGCTCGGCTTGGCGAAGGCTATATCTTATCAGTTCTGCCATTGCGTGTTGTTCTACGCTGGCTAAACCCACGGTTTCGGCCTGCAAATTTACGCGTGCAACAAAGTGATTTAAGTTGGTTTGATTAAAATCTATTTCATGATCAAAATCTACCAAGACTCTAAACAACTCAGTAAACTCAGGGTCGTAATCTTGAAGGGTGTAGTATAAGTCTCTTGAACCTAGCAAAATGACTTTGAGTTTTAAGTTAATAGGCTCTGGCATTTGTGTGATTGAGTTAACCATGCCAACATCTTGTTGAGGTAAGTCGAGCCTAAGTTTAGAGAACTTAAGTGCCAGTTTGAGGGCCTCCCAAACTTGATGGTGGTCGAGCACTTTGTCTGCATCCAACACCAAGTAACCACCATTGGCTTTGTGCATAGCACCTGCTGTAATCATACGATAATTGGTATAAACACTGCCTTGCACGCTGGTATATTCAATTTTACCAAACAAGTTTTGGTAGGTTGGGTTTGGCTCGTAAATAAGTGGCGCGCTTGCCTCTGGTTTATTGGCAACCAAAACGTTAGGTAAATAGGTATCAATAAACAAAGCGCGCTTGTCATACTCGTCAGACTTATCCTCTTTACCTTCAATCACTAAGGTTTCGATAACGGTATCTATAAGGTGGTGTTTTAATTGCCTCAAGTATTTCAGTATGGCGATGTTGTCATTGTACTCACGCTCTAAGTCTTTTAACAAAGGCCGAATGCCCTGCTCTACCGTTTCTTGCTTGAGTGCTTTTTGTTGTTCCGCACTTTCTCTTTGCCATGTTGGCAGCTCCAACAGTGACTCACTCAAGAGCTCTTCTAGATTATCAATAATATCGTAGTAGTGTTGGCGGTCTATATCAGTTTTACTGGTAAACTCAGCGTCGTTGAGTGGCTTGCCATCAATAATCGGGGCAAAGCTAATGCTGTTGCCTTCTTCAATAAGTGCGATACTTTTGTCGTTGGCTAATTTTTCAACTTTATCGATGGCTGCATCATACTTTTGATCAAAATGGCGAGTAATACTAGCCTTTTTGCGCTGAAAGCCTGGGTTTTCAAATACCGCCGGAAATGTCGCTAAAATTTCATCAATCAGATTTTCGATGTCTTCGACCAGCTTTTTACTCATCCCAGCGGGCAAAGCTAACGCGATAGGCTCGCGTTCGTTTTCTAAATTGTTTAAATAGCACCAATCTTGCAACTGAGAGGCGTTGTTGCCAGCCACACCTTGCTCAAGCGAACAATGGTTTTTAATATATTCGTTAACGAGAGTATGACGGCCCGTTGCCTGCTCACCCATCACATATAAATTGTAGCCCAAGGTGTCAACACCCAGACCAAAACTAAGCGCATTTTTGGCGCGGTCTTGGCCAATAAGTGAATGACTTTGAAGCTTTGCATCGTATGCCATTTCTAACATGTCTGATGATACTGCCACATCGAGCTGATTGGGGAGCAATTTGAGCTGATTAGTGGCTTTTTCAAGCGAAGATTGAGAGCTGTCCGACATTTATCCTAACTGCATTTTGAAATCTATTTTTTTGTTAGTGTACAGCAAAAATTGATGAGTTACACAAAGCAAATAGGCATCATAAATCGCGAACTATTTTAGACACATTCGCATTTTACTTTTCTTAGATTTAAGCATGGCTTTGCAATAGACGATTAAGATTATTAGCGGGGTTTAATAAAATCATAGTTATTTTTGGCTAATTGCGCTTTTCGCCTTGTTCCAAGTCAGTATTACACGTTATTCTATAAGGCTATGTATGAGCAATAGGCGCATGCTGAACCGTCAGCATCTGTGCATATTACCCTGCAATACGATTAACAACAAAACGATGAGAATTAAGAGTCGATGGTAAAGCCTGAAGTAAACGAAAATAGCGAACAAAACCAATATGATCCGCAGCAAGTTGAGGCAGCGGCGCAGTCTCTGTGGCAATCTTCAAAGGTATTTGAAGTAGAAGCCGACGAAAGCAAAGAAAAGTTTTATTGCCTGTGTATGTTCCCTTACCCGAGCGGTCGTTTACATATGGGGCATGTTCGCAATTACACCATTGGTGATGTTGTGAGTCGTTTTCAGCGTATGCAAGGCAAAAATGTATTGCAACCTATGGGCTGGGACGCGTTTGGCCTACCCGCAGAAAACGCAGCCATTAACAACAACAGCGTGCCTGCTAAGTGGACCCTGCAAAACATTGATTACATGAAAAATCAATTGCACGCGCTTGGCTTTGGCTACGATTGGCGCCGCGAAGTCACCACCTGCAAACCCGACTATTACCAATGGGAGCAGTGGTTTTTTACCCGTTTGTTTGAAAAAGGCCTGGTGTACAAAAAGAATGCTACCGTCAACTGGGATCCTATTGACCAAACCGTACTTGCTAATGAGCAAGTGGTAGACGGCAAAGGATGGCGCTCGGGTGCAGTGGTAGAACAAAAAGAAATTCCGCAGTGGTTCATCAAAATTACCGATTATGCCGACCAACTACTTGATGACCTTGACCAATTAGAAGACTGGCCAGCACAAGTTAAAACAGCCCAGCGCAACTGGATTGGCCGCTCTGAAGGTGTCGACATTAGCTTTGATTTACCTGAAGCTGTCGCAGGTGTTGAACAACTCGAAGTTTACACAACTCGTCCCGACACTTTGTATGGTGCAACTTATTTAGCCATTGCTGCAGGTCACCCTATTGCATTATCGTTAGCAGATAACAACCCCGAAATAGCCGCGTTTGTTGAAGAATGTAAGCACACAAAAACCACTGAAGCCGACATGGCAACAATGGAAAAGAAAGGCTTAGCCACCGGGTTAACTGCCACGCATCCCTTAACTGGCGAGGCCCTACCTATTTGGATAGCTAACTTTGTACTAATGGGCTACGGCTCAGGCGCCGTAATGTCTGTACCTGCGCACGACCAGCGCGACTGGGAATTTGCGACTAAGTATGATTTACCCATCATTCAGGTTGTTGAGATTAAAGAAGGCGACGAAGCGGATATTTCAAAAGCGGCATATGCCGAGAAAAACACCTTGGTCAATTCGCAAGAATATACAGGTTTAAGTTTTGAAGACGGCTTTAACGCCATTGCCGATAAAATTGAAAGCATGGGCAAAGGTAAAAAAACCGTCAATTACCGTTTGCGTGATTGGGGTGTTTCGCGTCAACGTTATTGGGGCGCGCCTATTCCTATCGTAAACGATGCAGAAGGCAACGCACATGCCGTTAACGAAAAAGACTTACCTGTAATATTGCCAACCGACGTTGTAATGGACGGCGTAACCTCGCCCATAAAGTCGGACCCTGAGTGGGCAAAAGCTGAACATAACGGTCAAGCTGTGACGCGCGAAACCGATACTTTCGATACCTTTATGGAGTCATCTTGGTACTACGCGCGTTATGCTTCAGCACCTAATGACGCTATGCTCAATCCCGCAGAGGCTAACTACTGGTTACCTGCCGACCAATACATTGGTGGTATCGAACACGCTATATTGCACCTTCTTTACGCGCGCTTTTTCCATAAGTTATTACGCGACGAAGGTTTAGTAGACAGCGACGAGCCATTCAAGCGTTTGTTGTGTCAAGGAATGGTGTTATCTGACGCATTTTACAGTACAGACCCAAGCGGCAAAGAGATATGGCATAATCCAAGCGATTTAGAGATCGTCCGTGACGAAAAGGGTCAAATTGAAAGTGCAGTGGTAGCCGAGACTCAAGAGCCAGTGGTTCACGCTGGTAAAATAAAAATGAGTAAGTCAAAAAATAATGGCATCGACCCACAATCAGTCATTGACTTGTATGGTGCAGATACCATTCGTTTGTATACCATGTTTGCGTCTCCTCCAGAGCAAGACTTGGAGTGGACCGAAACGGCTGTAGAAGGTGCAAATCGATTCTTACGTCGTTTTTGGCGTTTAGCGACTGAGCATTTAGCGAGCAATTTAAAGCACGCTAACCCTTATGATACAAAGACGCTCACTAAAGACCAAAAAGCATTACGTCTTAACATTCACTCATGCATTCAAAAAGTGACAGACGATATTATGCGTCGTCAAACTTTTAATACAGCAATCGCGAAACTCATGGAGTTGTTGAACGCCTTGCAAAAGCATGAATACAAAGATGCCGCTGATTTCGCCCTAATGGACGAAGCTATCATCGCGATGATAAAAATGCTTAACCCTATAACGCCGCATATTTGTGAAGCCTTATGGGAACAATTTGCGCAGGCACAGCCCTTGCAAACAGCAATGTGGCCAAGCTTTGACCCCGCGGCCCTAGTGCAAGATGAAAAGCTAATTATTGTACAGGTTAATGGTAAATTGCGCGCCAAACTTACCGTTGCCGCAGACATTGCAAAAGAAGCACTCGAGTCGATAGCGCTAGAGCACGAAAACGTGCAATCGTTTATTGAAGGCAAACAAGTTCGCAAGGTCATTGTAGTACCTGGCAAACTCGTCAATATAGTGGCTAATTAATGGATAGCATTTTGCCTAAGAAAAACCTGTTTAAGTATATTACGCTTTGCATTTTAGTTTTGGGCATAAGCGCTTGTGGCTTTCAGCTGAGGGGTTCACAAACCTTGCCCACAAGTTTGACGCAGGTGCTAATAAATGCGCCATTGCAATATTCGCCATTATCACGAGCCTTGCAAAAGCGACTACCTGTTTACCAACTAACGGGCATTATTAACCCTGCCAAAGCAACCATAAACCAAGCAAATGAGTCAGGCAATCAAGATTCTCTGCAAAAAACCGTGGTGATACAACTTAGTCCTGAGCAGTTTGAACGCCGCTTACTGTCTGTTTTTACAACGGGGCAAGTGGCTGAATATGAACTATTGTACACGGTGAATTATTCCGTTGTTTTTCCGGGTGCAGACGCCATCAGTAATTCATTAACGGTATCGAGAGAGTATCAAGATGACCCCGATCAAATATTGGCAAAGTCACGAGAATTAAATTTAGTATTAGCTGAATTGAGAAATGAGTCTGCCGACCGTATTATTAGGCTACTCTCGAGCCAATATCAACTTGCACAAGCACAAACCACAAGCAACAGCAACGCGAACGCGAGCAACTAAATGCAGATTAAAGCTTTCGATTTTGAACGCCAACTTAGCAACAACGAGCTGCCGCCCTTTATTCTTTTATTTGGTGATGAACCTCAACAAAAGCTAGACATTGTTGACGCTGTACGTAAGAAAGCCAAAGAGGCAGGCTTTGATGAACGACAAAACTTCACCCTCGATAGCGATTTTGAGTGGTCGCAGCTTATTGATGCAATGCAAAGCATGTCTTTGTTTGCGGATAAAACCTATATCGAACTCAATATGCCGAGCCCTAAACCTGGCACCGCCGGTGCAAAACAGCTTTTAGAAATTGCACAAATGCAAAACCCCGAAGTCGTGTTATTGATTAACGGCCCCAAAGCAGGCAAAGATGTGCAAAAAACGAAGTGGTTTTCTGCGCTGGCGAATGTTGGTTGGTTTTGTCACGTATACGAGTTACAAAACAATCAATTGCATACTTGGCTGGCAGCAAAAGCGAATCAGCTCAATTTACATATATCCCAAGCAGCCATCTCAATGGTTGCGGATATGTGTGAAGGCAATATTATGGCCGGCCGGCAAGAGCTCGAAAAAATGCGCTTGCAACACAGTCCCGAGCAAGTAATAGATGTAGAAGATGTGACGCGAGCAATGGTGCAGCAATCACGCTACTCAGTTTATCAATTTACCGATGAAG
>CAZXTD010000071.1:14134-15134 GCA_964643575.1 uncultured Glaciecola sp.
GTGCTAGCTGGCAATATTAGTAAAGCCATTAAAATGCTAATCAGACTCGAAGATGAAGGTATTGAACCGGTAGTGATTTTGTGGAGTTTAGTTAACGAGGCGCAGACCATTAGCAAATTATTGGATATGCAAGCTGCAACCGGACGTGTAGATTATCGAGCCTTACGTATATGGCCAAATAAACAAGCTTTGTATCAGCAAGCCATTGCACGCTTAACAATACCCGACATGCAAGCATTATCAGCTAAGCTCAGCGAAGCTGACATACAGTTTAAGTCAGCGTTCGTCGCTAAACCATATGTGGTGCTAAGTCATCTTGCACTTATGTTTATGCCCACAAACTTACACACATTTGATTTTGCATAAGGTGCGATATGGCTGCAGTGAAATGTGAAAGAGCAAATGCTAATGATGCAGGCGATTCATTTGGCAAGCAATAATACAAAACCGGCTATTAGAGCGCTCTATGGCGGCACTTTTGATCCGCCACATTATGGCCACCTGCATCCTTTACTCGAAACCGCAACGGCTTTATCACTTGACAACATAGAACTGCTGCCAGCCCATGTTCCGGTGTTTAAAGACAAAGCAAGTAGTATTACGCATCGCCTAGCAATGACAGAACTGCTCGCTAAAGAAGACGCAAGGCTATCTGTGAATACGCTCGAGCTAGCACGAAACAAACCCAGCTATACTGTGGATACATTGGCGAAACTGCACGCCGAACGCAGTCAAATAGGCAATCAAACCTTAATTTTCATTATTGGTAGCGACTCTTTAAGCAATTTTCACAAATGGCATAACTGGCAAAAGGTTTTTGACTATTGTCACGTAGTCGTGATGTGCCGAGGGCTTGAAAACGCAGAAGACGAAGCACAAAAATCGTTAAGCAAGACGAACTTAAACGCGTTGTTAAATGAAGTTCCGGCGTGTTTGGCACTGAATTTGTATAATTTTCATACAAGCAGTTTGCTTTTTGACGATATTGTGCAATCAAAAA
>CAZXTD010000071.1:15144-19295 GCA_964643575.1 uncultured Glaciecola sp.
TGATCAGAGCCGTACAGTATTATCGTCAAAACTTGCCCAAGCCGAAGCTGCTGTGCAAAATTCAATGAAAGTTAGCAGTATGGGTAGTGCGTTTAAGGAACAATTATCAGCTTCGGCCTCGGGCAAACTTTGGCTAGTGAATAATCAACAGATTGCTGTATCCTCTACCTTTGTTAGAATGCAGATTAAGCAAGGCAAAAGTATTCGAAAATGGGTGCCCAATGCTGTTGCCGATTACATAGAACAACATCAATTATATATTTAAAAATAGGAAAACAATTGAATCATAAAGAGTTTACAGATTTTGTAATGGACAAAGCAGACGACATGAAAGCACGAGATATTATAGTGCTAGACGTATCTGAAAAATCAAGCGTAACCAGCACATTTATTATTTGCTCGGGCAATTCAAAACGTCATGTTTCATCAATTGCAGACAACGTTATTGTTGAATGTAAACGCGCTGACCATGCACCATTAAGTGTTGAAGGTAAATCTGAAGGTGAATGGGTTTTAGTTGACCTAGGTGAAGTCGTTCTACATGTTATGCAAGACGAAAGCAGAGACTTTTATCAATTAGAGAAGCTTTGGCAATAAGTTGTGCAAATTCAAATTGTTGCAGTAGGGAACAAAATGCCCAATTGGGTGGTCGAAGGCACGAAAGAGTACCTACGTCGCTTTTCTAATGATTTTAGTGTGAATTTTCATGAAGTAGCGCCGCAAAAGCGTAGTAAAACGAGTGATTTAAATAGAATAAAAGAAATAGAAGGCGATAAGTGTTTGGAAGCTGTTCCAAAATCTAATCGCATTATTGCCCTCGAAGTTAAAGGTAAGCCTTGGACAACGCCACAATTAGCGAAACAAATTGAAGCGTGGAAAATGGATGGCCGAAACGTAAGTTTGCTTGTTGGTGGCCCCGAAGGTTTATCACAAAAATGCCAACAAGCAGCGAGCCAGTGGTGGTCACTTTCGCCACTCACTTTGCCGCACCCAATGGTACGAGTTATCGCAACAGAAGCATTATATAGAGCATGGTCGGTCACACAAAACCACCCATATCATCGAGAATAAATTGCCTGTTTTAAATACAGGTAGCATTAGAGCGCAGAGATTTAGTAGTAAACATGGCAAAAGCTAAACAAACAATTCGTGATCATAGCGCTGAAGCATATTTATTCGCTCTTCGTGCCTTTTTCTCAGTAGTATTTGTGGTCGGTTTAATGGCTTTAATACTCGTCAATTTGTACGATTTACAAGTTAGGCAGTTTGAGTCTTATCAAACCCAATCAAACGGCAACCGAATTAAAGTTTTGCCAGTTGCACCCAACCGAGGGCTCATTTACGACCGAAACGGCGTGATACTGGCAGAAAACCGCCCCGTATTTAGCCTGGAGGTGATCCCCGAAGAAGTTGAATCGTTTGACGAAACCCTAGAGGAAATAGTTGCGCTCATGTCTATTTCTGAAAATGAGCTGACGCGTTTCCAAGCCGAACGAAAGCGCCAACGACGTTTTAAACCTGTCGCACTCAGAAAGCAGTTAAGCCATGAAGATGTGGCTCTCTTTTCGGCCAACCAACATCGTTTCCCAGGCGTCAGCATTCAAGCTAGACTCTCTCGCTTCTACCCCTTCAGAGATACATTAACGCATATGCTCGGTTACGTCGCCCGAATCAACAAACGCGACGTAGAAAAACTAAAAGCGAACGGACAAGAAGCAAATTACGCCGCTACCCACGATATCGGTAAACAAGGTGTTGAGAAGTTTCACGAAGGTATTTTGCATGGCAAAGTAGGCTACCAGCAAGTTGAGGTAAACAATAAAGGTCGCATAATTCGTGTGCTTAACTTTGAACCTCCTGAGCCTGGTAAAGACATCGTTTTAAATATAGATATTGAGCTACAGAAAAAAGCACAAGAGGAACTTGCTGGTCGCCGTGGGTCAGTGGTGATTACTGACGTTAAAACAGGTGGTGTGCTCGCGCTTTATTCAAGCCCAAGCTACGACCCCAACCTTTTTGTACACGGCATAAGCCAAAAAGAATACTCAAAACTTTTAAATTCGCGCTACAGCCCTTTGTTAAACCGTGCGACTCAGGGCCGATATCCGCCGGCATCTACCATAAAACCTCATTTAGCCTTACTCGGACTTGAAGAAGGTGTTATTACGCCTGAGACGGAAATACGCGACCGTGGTGTTTATCAACTACGCAATGTGGCCCACGTTTGGCGCGACTGGAAAAAACAAGGGCACGGTACTGTTGGTGTCACAAAGTCGGTAGAAGTGTCTTGTGATACCTTTTATTACGATCTTGCTTATCGCTTGGGTATAGACCGTATTCATGACGCAATGACAGAGTTTGGTTTTGGTCAATTTACTGGCATCGATTTATTTGAGGAATCACAAGCAATAATGCCTAGCCGCGGTTGGAAGCGCGCTAAGTTTAACGAACCTTGGTATATAGGTGACACAATTTCAGTAGGAATTGGCCAAAGTTACTGGAACTCTACTCCCCTACAACTTGCTAACTCGTTAAATATATTGGTGAACAAAGGTCAGCGTTTTACGCCTACCTTATTACGCGGATTCTTAGTTAATGGCGAGGTGGAACGCCAAGCAGTTAAAGAAAAACCGCCAATAGTTATGAAAGACGAAAGTAATTGGAATTTAGTATTAGACTCTTTATACGGTACAGTAAACCGAAAGCACGGCACAGCGCGCACAGCTTATAGAGGCGCAGACTACATTGCTGCAGGCAAGACCGGCACGGCTCAGTTGTTTCAGGTAGCCCAAGATGAAGAGTACGACGAAGAAAACGTAGACGAATATTTGCGAGACAACGCCATGTATATTGGCTACGCGCCTTACGATGACCCGCAAATTAGTATTGCAGTTGCCATTGAAAATGCCGGTGGTGGAGGCTCAAATGCGGCGCCACTTGCGCGTAATGTAATGGACTACTATTTTGACGAACAAAAAAAGCATAACGCTGAAAGTACCCTAGCAGCAAAACAAATCAGGCCGGGTGGTAATATCAGTACCGACTCAAGTACAAGGTCGTCAGGCGGCTCACCTTCAAGCAGTGCGAGCAATTAGCAGTCATAATGAAAAAAACTAAATTTTCAACGAACAAACAGACTTTTCTAGAGCGCATTCATATTGATGGTTTTCTGTTATTCGCACTGATGTGTTTGATGTTGATTGGTCTACTCACCATTTACTCGTCGGGCGGACAAGATTGGGACCTCGTCAATAGACAACTTGTGAGGCTATCGGTAGCAATTGTTATTATGTGCGCGTTAGCACAGCTACCAATTATGGCTTACCGGCGAGTGGCGATATATTTTTATGGTGCAGGTATTTTGATGTTGCTTGCTGTTTTGCTATTTGGCGTTGTTGGCAAAGGCGCACAGCGTTGGCTCGACCTTGGTTTTTTTAGGTTTCAACCTTCTGAAATTATGAAGTTAGCCATGCCAATGATGATTGCCTGGTTTATTAGCAAACACAGTATTCCAGCAAGGCTTCGCGATATTTTTCTTGGCTTTATATTAGTATTTGTACCGACAATTTTAATTGCAAAACAACCTGATTTAGGCACCTCTTTATTAGTTGCAGCAAGCGGTATTTTTGTCTTATTCTTAGCCGGTATGACCTGGAGACTCATTTCATTTATCACCTTTTTAGGCGGCCTATTTGCGCCTATTATGTGGTTTTTCTTAATGAAGGAATATCAAAAGCAGCGTGTTATTACTTTCTTAGACCCAGAATCTGACCCCTTAGGCTCTGGTTATCATATTATTCAGTCAAAAATTGCCATTGGCTCTGGCGGCGTGGAAGGTAAAGGTTGGCTGCAAGGAACACAGTCTCAGCTTGAGTTTTTGCCTGAACGCCACACTGATTTCATTTTTTCAGTGTTTAGTGAGGAATTTGGTTTAGTTGGCGTTGTTGGCTTATTAATTATGTATTTGTGTATTATTTTGCGCGGTTTATATATTGCTAACAGGGCGCAGGATACTTTTAGCAAACTGCTTGCAGGCAGTATAACGCTGACATTTTTCGTTTACGTATTTGTGAATATGGGTATGGTGTCGGGATTGTTACCAGTGGTAGGAGTGCCATTGCCTCTTATAAGTTATGGTGGGACATCAATGG
>CAZXTD010000072.1:0-11384 GCA_964643575.1 uncultured Glaciecola sp.
GTTACGTCATCTGCTAATTTAGCAAACGCATATACCCAACCGCTTCGTCGATCGGTTGGATTAACTACGCCATTGCTTAACGGTTGCCAAATCTCAGCAATAGATGGAAAAGAAAACCCCTCAGGCATAACCCCGACTACACGAGTTGGCTCTGAGCCATCAATCGGCACAATGCTGTCAACGATGCCAGGGTCGCCATTAAAATAGCTTTGCCACATAGCGTAGCCCAATACAACGACCTGTTCAGCGCCCTCAAGATGGTCTTGTGGCAGTAAGGTGCGGCCCAATAAAGGCTCTACACCTGCAAAGCTGAACATGTTTGCACTGACATAACTTGAATTATATTTGCGTAAGCCCTCGCTGGTGCCTCCTACAAACGTGGTTCCTTCTTGATACACACCCACTTCAGAAAAAATACCTAATGTCTTAAGCTCATATGCATCTAGTGACATTATTGGGCGGCGTGATAAATGAGTACGATCATAAGGCCCTTCTACTGCATAGATGGCCTTACCATCGGCAAAGCTAAGTGGCGTAAACAACAAACCGTTTAATAACGAAAAAGTGTATAGCGTAAGGCCCAAACCAATGGCCACGATGCTAACGGTGAGTGCCGTAAAACTAGGTTTTTTACTCAATAAACGTGCCGCGTATTTGATATCTAAACTTAAAGACATAATGTGTTCCTTATCCTAATGGATACTAGTGTCTGATGCTGCAAATGTGCCTACAAGGTTCATCATACGGCGATTGCTGGGGCTTGCTCGGTAGCGCGGTCGGATACAATTTTGCCATCAAATACTTCGATAGTGCGCTGCGCTCGTGCTGCTGATTTAGGGTCGTGAGTCACCATACAAATGGTGGCGCCCAGGTCGTGCAAGTTATCAAGCAAAGACATCACCGACTGCGCATTTTTTGAATCTAAATTACCGGTTGGTTCGTCAGCAAGTATCAAAGATGGGTTACCTGATATAGCGCGAGCTACTGCAACTCTTTGTTGCTGCCCTCCCGATAGCTGTGACGGAAAATGGTTGGCACGGTGCAGCATATCGACTTTTTCTAAGGCTTCCTTTACCATTTTGACGCGTTGGTCTTTATTTAAGTCGCTACGATAGGTGAGCGGAAGCTCTATATTTTCGGCTACCGACATGTCGCTAATCAAATTAAATGCTTGAAATACAAAGCCTATTTCTTTGTTGCGAATACGCGCTCGCTCGTCGCGGTTGAGGCTTTGCACATTGTGCCCAGC
The DNA here is from genome assembly GCA_964643575.1 of uncultured Glaciecola sp. Classification (GTDB taxonomy): domain Bacteria; phylum Pseudomonadota; class Gammaproteobacteria; order Enterobacterales; family Alteromonadaceae; genus Glaciecola. The sequence goes on from CAZXTD010000072.1 coordinate 1,250, forward strand.
AAGCTCATAAGTGCCAGAGCTTGATGTGTCGAGTAAACCCAATAACGACAACAAAGTCGACTTACCACAGCCCGATGGCCCAGTAATAGAAAGGTATTCGCCTTTTTTGATATCCAAGTTGATATTGGTTAGGGCAAGTGTTTCAACATCTGCTGTATAAAACACCTTTGCAATGTCGTTTAGTTTGACAAGTGTGGGTGAGCTCATCGTATTTTCCTTAATTAATGCTAATTTGTTGGTGAGACTCCCAAGTCGACACATCAGAGATAATAATCTCTTGGCCGACGGACAGTCCATTTTTGATTTCGATTAATGCACTCGACGATTTGCCGAAAGTGACGGGGTGTTTGGTGGCAACTTTGCCGTCGGCACCCAGTAAATAGACAAAGGCATCGCCGTAGCTTTTGGCAAACATGGGGCGTTTTACGTAAAGGGCATCAGGTATCCTGACGACTTCGATACTGCCTTCTATGGTTAATTCAGGTCGCGCTTCGCCAGGCGTTGGCCCAACAATATCCACATCTACTTGCACCGAGCCATTGCTTACTGTGGGGTCAATTCGCTTTACAATGCCTCGTGCTTGGCTATTTCGGGTGTCGAGTATTACCGTTTGGCCTATGACTATTTCTTGTATTTGTGTTTCGGGAATGCGCAGTTCAGCAATAAACTCATCTCGTTTAGCGAGTCTTGCTAGATTAGTACCCGCTCTTACTTGTTGTCCAAGTTCTAAGGGCATTGCTTCTACTATGGCATCTATGCTGGCGCGCACTTCTAGGCTGGCTACTTGCTGTTCGGCGCGCTCCAGTATTTTGCGCATACGCTCAACTCTGGCGCGGTTAGCCAGCATTTGAGCTGCCACGTTCTCTTTTTGCTTGGCCAAGCGTTTGATCGCAAGCTGCCAGCGCTGTTTGTTTTGTGCAACTTCAATTTTTATCGCTTCATGATCAATTTGTGAAACTGCATTAATGCCCTGACCCATTAAGGTGTTTTGGGCGTTAAGAGTCAATAAAGCGCGCTCATAATTGAGCTTTTCATTTATCACTGCGGCTTCTTGGTCGAGTACTTGTGACTCTAAAGAAACCTTAAGTGCTTGTGTTTGCGCCTCTAGCTCGTCTACTTCCCACTTTGTTTCTTCTAGGGTTTGCTGAAGCTGAACATTCGACAGTTCCATGATCACATCACCTTGTTTTACAATGGCGCCTGCTTTAGCAAAAATACGTTCTACTTTGCCATCCACATTAGTGGCTAGCCAGCGCACGTCCTTGGCGGCGAGTACACCAATGCCGCGCACATTAATGGCAAGTTCGCCTTGCACAACTTTGCTGGTAAGTAACATGTCATTGTTGACAACATAGGTGCTGTTGCTAGCGAATGCTAAAGAATAAACAAGTACTGCGACGAGCGTAACCACGCCAAGCCCAGTCAACCATCGATTGCGTGCGGTGTGATTGGGTTTTGTTCTGACAATGTCCATTTTGTAGCCTTTTTAAGCAGTATTTATTGTTGCGTTTTAAGACTAAAAGCAATGCTTATGCCACAAAAATAAGCGATAAATTACAATGGCTTATGTTATTTTTTGATTTGAAATGTGCTGCGGTTTCGAAATTGGGACGATGATTTACATAAATTCGTCCCATTTATGGGATTTCAATTTGTAAGTGCAAAAAAGAATATCTTGTTTGCTAGTAGTATCAATTGAGCGTTAACTTTAGTAGGTAAGCATCGAAGTAAGTCGTTGTATAAATAATATTTATTTGAGGAAAGGTTTAAGGGAATATGCCTAGATATGTATTTTAATACCTATTAAATTTGAACATTCTTTAAAATTTCTACACTTTTTAAAATCTAGTGGTTATCTATGCATTTTCGTATTTCGGTTCTGGCGTTGTGTTGTATGACCATAATGTCAAACAACGTGAAAGCTGAAGAGTCAAATTTAACTGATAAATTTGAATTTAGCGGTTTCGCTCGTTTGGTCGGCGGTTATCTTGATACCGACGAAGCTGAGTATTTAGCGTATTCAGACGAACTAAAGTTTGGTGAACAATCGCTGTTTGCGCTTCAAAGCGATTTTACTGCGAGCGAAACACTGAGTGCTTCTGCGCAGCTTTTAGCACACTCAAGTGACCTGAGAGAATCGGGCTTAGAGTGGCTGTATTTGCGATATGAACCTAATAATAACTTGCGCTTTACACTGGGCAAGCTCAGAACGCCATTCACTCGATATAGCGGTACACTTGACGTCGGTTTTGCTTACCCATGGATTTCACCACCTCAACAGGTTTATGCCACATTTTTGTTTTCAAACTACAATGGTGTAACGGCGGCGTATAGGTTTAATGCAGCCACGGTCAATTTTGAAATAGAAGCCTTGATGGGTTCGTATTCTGGTGATTTCGAAAGACAAGGTGGAAGCATCAATGCCGACATAGACAAAATTACTGGCCTAATTGTCAGTGGAGATAGAGGCAATTTCAGTTTTCGCGCTTCATATCTCAGTTCTGACGAGATGGATATCGACATTCCAGGACTTTCGCAATTTGCCAATGTGCTTGATATGTCGGGCTTTAATGAACTTGGAGAATCTTTGCGTTTTAACAAACGCGCCGGAGGCTTCCAAGCTAGTATTAATTATGATTCCCTAGATTATTTCGCCGCCTTTGAATGGACAAAATTTGATTCAAGCTTGTTACTTGTGCCCAATGAAGAAAGTTTTTACCTAACTGGAGGTTATAATTTTTATCCCTTTCAAGCTCACGCAACTTTTGCTAGCTCACAAAGCGCCCTTTCACTTCCAAGTCAACAAATACCAACAGGTATAAATGAAGGTCTTGACCAATTGGCGCTCAACTACCAAGCAGTTGTTGATGGCATTAATAAAAATCAACTGGACTCATTTTCAGTAGGTTTGAGATGGGATTTCAGATATAACATGGCTTTAAAAGGCGAGGTCACGTTACTGAGGGGAGAGGAGGGTGAAACATCATTCTTTTCTAATATCAGCAATCCAAATTTTGACCGAGACGCCACTCTTTATCAATTTGCCCTTGAATGGGTGTTTTAATGAAGATTTTTAATCGCCTTTGCCAATTTACTTTGCTAAGCGTTGCATTAAATGCAAGCGCAAGCGATTTAGTCATTGTAACTAACGGTGACGTAGACTCTGAAAGTTTAAATAAGCGCGAAGTGCGAGACATCTTTATGGGTAACAATACTCAGTTGGGTTTAAAGCCTCTTGCATTCGCCCCTGATACTGAAACAAGAATTGTGTTCAATACAAAAATTGTAGGTTTAACAGAATCAAGAATTCAGTCGTATTGGGCACAAATGCGCTTTAGTGGGCGTAAAAAGCCGCCGCAAGAGTTCGCATCGGTTAAAGATATTTTGACTTATGTTAAGTCGCACGACGATGCTATTGCCTACTTGCCGGCTGATACAGAAATCCCCGAAGGTTTAAACGTAGTTTATAGAACAGATTAGTCTTTGCTGGTACTTGCGCTTAGGTCGCTAATGATGGTTTCTAGCGGCTGAGGTCTTCCAAAATAGTAACCCTGCATTAAGTGACAACCGTTTTCAATTAGCAAATGGCTTTGCTCAACGGTTTCAATTCCTTCAGCGCACACCTGTAAATTAAGTTGTATTGCCATATCAATGATGGTTTTTGTGACCAAGGTGCTGCGTTCAGATACGCCAATTTCATCAATAAACTGTTTATCGAGTTTGAGCGTGTCTATATTTATTTGGGTAAGGTAACCCAAAGATGAATAGCCTGTGCCAAAATCATCTAAGGCAATGGTGCTGCCCATCTGTTTGATTTGCTCAATGCAATAGTTCGCTTTGTCGAAATGGTCGAGGTAAGCCGACTCGGTAATCTCAAACTCAATATTTTGCGCTTTTACTTGATACTTTTGCATATTGCCGCTAATGCAAGGCAATAGTCCTTCGTTGTTGAGGTCGTGAACAGATAAATTCAGCGCGATTTTTATGTTTGGTCTGCCGGCGGTAAGAGCTTGTGTATCTTTACAAACCCTCTCAATCACCCATTCGGTAATTGAGGTAATACTGCCGCTTTGCTCCGCAATTGGAATAAACTCGGCGGGCGAAATAAAACCAAGTGCTTCGTTGCTCCATCTTGCCAATGCTTCGTAACCCACTGTGACGCCTTGCATATTGACTTTGGGTTGATAAAAGAGCGTAAATTCGTTGGTATTTAAGGCGTGGGTGATAGTATTAGCGATATCATGCTTGCGTCGACTTTCTTCGAGCATTGAGTGTTCAAATATTTTATGACGGTTACGTCCGTCTTTTTTGGCGCTATACATAGCTATATCAGCATTAGCGATTAGTTTACTCGTATCGTATTCAGCGTCTTTTGACATCGCTATACCAATGTTGGTGCCAACATTAACGTTCCAGCTATCTATTTCGATAGGTGCAGATATCATATCTATAAATTGTTCAGCAATTTCAATAATTTGCTTTTCAGTAATTGTTTTCTCAAACAATACTAAAAACTCGGCACCACCTAAGCGAGCAAGTACGTGCTTGTCAGTTAAAATATGAGCGGCTTTGTCTGCAATTCTGCATAATAGACGATCACCAATTTTGTGCCCAAAAGAATCGTTAACTAATTTAAACCCATCGATGTCAAAAAACATGAGCGCGAGGTTGTCGCCACTCGTTTTGGCTTGCTCGTTTGCTTTTGCCAGTGTTTTCTCAAAAAACTGACGGTTGGGTAAATCCGTCAAGGCATCATAATTTGCCATTTTCTCCATTTGAGCTTGTTGCGACAGCAAAAGCGTATTTTGTTCTTTATTCTTTTCCACTTCAGCATTGATGTCTTTCATCATGCTATTTAAGCCATCGGTGAGGTGAGCAATTTCTTGTTTACCACCTACTTTTGCAACCAAGCTATAGTCTTTTGTCTTTATAATTTTGCGAGTAAAGTTAGCCAGTTGAATTAGCGGTGCTAATGCCCTGTTTTGGAAAAGAAATATAATCATCCCGGTGGCTAAGATAGTGATCACAACCCAAGGCAATACCGTTTTAACGAGGTTTTTCTTGCTGTTCAGCAATGGAGTTGACAAATCGTTGCTAACTAAAATATACCCAACAGGTAAACTCTTATCGCCGATATACTTTTTGGCGACAATCGCACTCTTGCCGGTAGTCACACCTATTGGGTATTGAAAATACTCATCAAAGTCAATAGCGGGGAGCGCCATGATTTCTTCAGCAGTTAAACCTTCAGTAAGTGCCTTGCCAATATGCGGATACATTAGCGTACCCTTTTCATCATACACTGCGGCAAAACGGACATTTTGATATTGGTCGAGCTGCAAAAGGGTGTTGGATATTTCGAAGTCGTCACCATCAACAACGCTCATAAGTAGGTCAATTGAAAGGTTTTCCGAAAGGCCGTTAAGGTCGTTACTGGCGCTTTCTTGATAAAGCGTTTCGTATGCTTTAACAGACAGCCACAGCACTAAGCAACTCGCAATTAATATTGAGGTGATTGCAAGTATCGCTATTTCAGTTCTTAAGCTTTTTATGACCATAGATTCGTTATGTTAGGCGTAAATAAAACTCTAAGTATTGAGTTTTATCGGCAAGAAATATTTATACAACAGTATTTTTATGAACAAGTATAAAAGCTTTGCAAGTATCGGTAATATATGATGAACCAGTGCACCGCAGTAAGGAAATTTACATGACAATCTCGCCAAAAATACAGGGTCTAATTAGCGCCTTACCAAAAGCCGAATTGCATGTGCATATAGAGGGTACGCTTACACCGGAACTTATGTGGGAGCTCGCGCAAAAGCATGGTGTTGAACTTCCTTTCGCTAATATCCAAGAAATTCACGACGCTTACCAATTTACTAATTTACAGAGCTTTTTAGATATTTATTATCAGGGCGCGAATGTGCTTGTAGACCAAGACGATTTTTACGCTTTAATGTGGGCCTACCTACAAGACTGTCATTCACAAAATATTGTGCATACAGAGATTATGTTTGATCCTCAAACTCATTTAGAAAGAGGTATTGGCTTTGATGTGTTCATGGCTGGTTTTGAAAAAGCGATGAAGCAAGCCGAGTCAGAATTAGGTATAAGCGTTTATTTGATCATGTCTTTTTTGCGCCATTTGTCTGAGCAAAGCGCAATTGAGACACTTGAAAAAGCGAGCCCTTATTACGCTATGATAAAAGCTGTAGGCCTAGACAGCAGCGAATTAGGAAATCCACCGTCTAAGTTTGCACGCGTGTTTCTCCAGTCGTCTCAACTTGGTTTTAAAGCGGTTGCTCATGCTGGTGAGGAGGGCCCGCCTGAATATGTGTGGGAAGCGCTCGAACTGCTCAAGGTAGATAGAATCGACCACGGAGTGCGTAGCATCGAAGACGAAAAACTCGTCGCTTACCTCAAAATGCATCAAATACCGTTAACTGTTTGTCCGCTTAGTAACCTTAAGCTTTGTGTGGTTGATAGCATGGCATCACATAATATTCTTGATTTGCTTGATGCGGGTTTAAAGGTCACGGTTAACTCTGACGACCCTTCATATTTTGGTGGGAATCTAAATAAAAATTTTGAAGCGCTAGCCTCAGAGCTTCCGCTATCTATTTCGGAATTATTTAAGCTAGTAGAGAACAGCTTCACGGCGAGTTTTTTACCTGAGAAAAATCAGAAAAAGTGGCTGAAAGAGCTCAGTCTGCAAAAAACTAAACTAGCTAAGGGTAAATAGTCTAAACGCTTGTTATATAGTGATTTGATGCACCCTTAAACTATGACTAATATACTTATATTAATCGCCTAAAATATTTGGCAACTATTCGCTATATACTGAGTTTTATCGATTGCCTGTAAGTTTTTCCGAAGCGTCTGTAATAAGAGACTATTTGCAATTTTGTACAATAGTGTATCATGCGAGTATTGAAACAATATCAACTACTTAAGGTATTGATTAATAATGGAATGCAAATTGCTGTCTGCTATCATTAGTAAGATATCTTTCAATATTGGTTAAAAATAGAACAAATAACTATTAACAAGGACATATACACATGAAAAAAACAATCCTCGCTTGCAGCATGCTTGCGCTTTCTGTTTCTAGCACAGTAATGGCGCAAACTTCAGACGACAATGCAGAACACGACAAGTGGTTGGGCGGTTTTGTCCACTATTACGGTCTAGATGAAGATAAAATTTTACCTGAAGACTCCTATAAAACGGGTAACGGCTTTGGTTTTGAATACGGTTTAATGCTTGACGATTCGTGGGCAGCACGTTTTGAAATAATGCGTGTTAACGTAAACGAAGGCAAAAGAATGCCTGGTTACGAAACCGGTGAATCATTTGGTGTTGATGCACTATATTTCCTAGAAGACACAGACGCTTATGTTTTTGGTGGCTTACGTATGCAAAACTTCGATGAAACACGCCGTCTAGTGGCTGGTGGTGTTGGTAAACACTGGGAATTACGTGAAGGTGTGAACTTAATCACAGAAATTGGCGGCATGCATGACTTTGGTCAGGAGCATCACGATGTTTATGCAAAACTAGGTTTAGCCATTACTTTTGGTAGCGGTGGTTCAACTGCACCAGCACCAGCACCGGCAGCAGTAGTAGATGGCGACAGTGACAACGACGGCGTGCTCGATAGTGCAGACAGGTGTCCAGGCACACCAAGTGGTACACGCGTTGACGCGAACGGCTGCCCAATGCAAGTAGATTCTGACAACGACGGCGTTTATGACAGTGCCGACCAGTGTCCAAACACGCCACGCGGCACTCGTGTTGATGCTAAAGGTTGTGCGGTTAAAGTTGATTCAGACGGTGACGGCGTTTATGACGACGAAGACCAATGTCCTGATTCACCTAAAACTGACCAAATCGATAGCACAGGTTGTAGCGTATTTGTTGATAAAGAAGTGACACAAAGACTTCGTATTTTCTTTGCTAACAACAGCGCTGATATCAGAGATGTTGACCAAGCTAACATCAACGAGTTTGTTGCTTTCATGAAACGCTTCCCTAACACAAGCGCCGTAATTGAAGGTCATGCGTCTGCTCCTGGTGATGCTGACTACAATATGCAGCTTTCTCAGCGTCGTGCAGATGCCGCAAAAGTTTACTTTGTAAACGAGCACGGTATTGACGCATCACGCTTAACTACTCAAGGCTTTGGTGAAACTCAGCTTATCGATAACGCGAACACTGCAGCGGCTCACAGAATGAACCGTCGTATCACTGCTCGCGTATCGGCGACGGTAGAAGTGAAAGCTCAATAATTTTAGAGTATGCCCTACTAAAATGATGTAAAAAACTGCCGTGCATTTGCACGGCAGTTTTGTTTCTAGTCCAATTTACTGCCTTGCTCCTTTTTGCTGAATATGGCAAGGTGCACGTCTTAAAATCACAAAATTTATCTCATATCCTCTGCATTATCTGAAGGAATTCATGGCAAATATCCTCGTCGACGTTCTGCAACATCCTGTTTTAGTCTCAATGGGAATTGTCATTATTGCAATTCTACTCAAGTTGTTGACCAGTCGATTGGCCCGTCATCGTCGCAATCGCAAAGAGCGAGACAACCGGCATATTTCGCACAGTATCCGCCACCTTATCAATTTAGTAACAGTGTTATTGTTGCTATTTGTGTGGTCTACCGAAATTCAAAATTTTGCTTTGTCTATTGCTGCTTTTGCCGTTGCGATTGTGCTTGCCATGCGCGAATTTATACAGTCTATTATTGGTTTCTTTTATTTGGTAACAACTCGCCCGTTTAGAGTGGGTGATTGGATTCAAGTTGATGGCAACGTAGGTGAAGTAGCCGAAATTGACTGGGTAAAAACTACCATTCTTGAACTCGATATGAACACCTACCGCATGACCCGTCGAGTTATCTATTTACCCAATAGCAAGCTAGTAACATCAGCGATTAAAAACCTAAATTTTATTAAGCGTTATGTCACGCATCATTTTGATATTGTTCGTAAAGAGAGCGTGAACGGTTTCGTATTTTATGACGATTTATACCAGCGATGTGTCGACTATTGCTCAGACTTTTATGATGTTGCCCTGCGATATAACTCAATAATTGAACACAAACTTGATGCTAAGATATTTGGCCCCGACCCTGAAATTCGATTTAGCACAACAGATATTGGTGACTTTAAAGCCAGCATTAAATTATTTTGCCCAACTGAGCTCGCAATCGAACTTGAACATAAGATAACAGCTGACTTTATGTCATTATGGGATCAGCAGTTAAAATTAGATGCTGTGGAAGGAAAAAGCCATGCCTAAAAAAATATCTTTAGCGTCTCAGCTTATTAATGCAGGTGCGCCCAAGCCCAAGCAAGGTGGTGTTTTTAAACATGGCCCTGAGTTTGCAAGCACTTTTCACTTATCAGGTGACGTTGACCCAGCGGTTTATCAGTATGGACGTTTTGGGCATCCTACATGGACTAGCCTAGAGACGGGATTGGCAGAGCTTGAAGGTGGCGAAACTGTTATTTTCCCCTCGGGAATGTCTGCCGCTGCCGCAATACTTACAAGCTTGTTAAAGCCGGGAGATACCCTTTTATTGCCAGCAGACGGCTACGCGCCTGTTAGGTATTACGCACAAGAGTATTTGGTTAAGTTTGGTGTTGTTTTACGTACGATTGCTACAAATGAGGTTGATGATTTTGACTTTGAAGGCGTATCACTTGCTCTGCTAGAAACACCCAGTAATCCGATGTTAGATGTTTTTGATATTGAGCTTGCGGCTGCCAAGCTACATAAACAAGGTGGCCTGTTAGCTATCGACAACACAACCCTGACTTTTTTAGGCCAGCAGGTATTAGCCTTAGGCGCTGATATTGCGATGAGTGCAGATACCAAAGCGCTCAACGGGCATAGCGACGTAGTATTTGGTCATACATCATGCAAAGACAGCGCGTTGAGCGAAAAAATACGTCATTGGCGCAAGTTTTCGGGCAATATCCCGGGCCCAATGGAAACTTGGCTAGTGCATCGCAGTTTATCAACCCTCGATGTGAGGCTTGAGAGAATGTGTAGCAATGCTCTAAAACTAGCTGAGAACTTAAATAAACATGAAAAGGTCAAACGAGTCCGGTATCCGGGCTTA
>CAZXTD010000072.1:11394-19072 GCA_964643575.1 uncultured Glaciecola sp.
CCCCTCTTACGACATTGCGCAAAAGCAACAGAGTTTATTCGGTTTTATTGTTAGTTTTGAGCTTGAAAACAAAGAAGCCGCGGACCAGTTTTTACGCTCGTGTGAGTTAGTTTATGAAGCAACGAGCTTTGGCGGCGTGCACAGCATGGCTGAGCGACGAGCGCGCTGGGGTACAGACGCCATTGCCGAAGGTACCATTCGTTTTAGCTGTGGCTGTGAGCGTCCAGATGATTTGCTAGACGACGTTTTGTCAGCACTTGATACTTTGTAGGGTGTTCAAGCAAGTGCACTTTTTACCTTGTCCGTATACCCTTTATGCTGGTGGGCATGTCTAATGCCTGCAGATAATTCACAAACACATGAGCAACTACTGCAACTCTTAAACGAAGTGCTGGTTTCATTTAAACCGCAATTTGCTGAAGGTATAAGTGAGTTCGAGTTAATTAACTTGCTAAAAGAGGCACCATATCAATTATTTAATGCAGATGCGCTAAGCGATTCTTTGGTATTGTTTCAAACACATTTTATTTTATTTCATGCGCTTTACAAATTAAGAGCTCATTGGCGGGCAGAACTTCAAGGAGAACTTGATATTTGTGCTACACAGATAAGACTTTTGCCAAATGTCGAACGTCCAATACCAGAGGATGCAACTAATTTGCAAGAAGCAGAGCCTTTAGCTGAATACTATCTAAATTGGCAAAATTTAAGCGATACTAAACACGCTGATGTAGAAGATTTGCTGTCGCAGTTTTGGCTAAAAATGGCAGGGTTTGATGATCAATTTAGTATGAGCGACCAAGAAGTGGCAGATGCGTGCTATACCCTTGAAATTGGCAATAGAGAATCACTCGATTTACGACTCTTGAAACAACAATATCGCAAGCTACAACACCGGTATCATCCAGATAAAGGCGGCGATGTCGCTCAATCTCAAGCGGTATTGCATGCATATACTGCTTTACATAAGTTACTCATCTCGCGATAGCGCTTTAATCGCTCAACTAAGTGAACTGCCTCAACAACCTAACTCACAGCGACAACCTACGTCATCCCGTCGAAGGACGGGACCCCCTTGAAACACTGTGCAATCAAATAGTCAAAGTATATTAGGAGATTCCTGCCTCCGCAGGAATGACGTGGCCTCAAAGGACATATTGATTACTATAATCCTTTACATCGAGTTAGCGCTTCAACATAGTAATAATCTGCGTAATTTAAAGCGCCGCTTATTTCATAGTTGTGTGGGTAGTGTCCAGTTGCTTGTTTTAGTATAAAGTTCCCATTTTCATCGCCCTTCGCCAAATACTCACTTTTTGATAAATTTCTCAGCATGGTTAACGCCGCTTGCTGATATCGTGTTGCATCATCTGCTTCAACATAGGTCGCAAGCTCCAAAAGACTACTCGCCAAAAGCGATGCTGCCGAAGAATCGCGATAATTAGGCACGTCTTCTAAGTCGGGTGCATCAAAATCAAAATAGGGTACTAAGTCTGCAGGCATGTTTGGGTGGTTGAGAATAAACTCGGTAATATCGATAGCCTGTTGCAAAAATGCTTCGTTATTTGTGTAACGATACATCGTAGTATAACCATATGCGCCCCATGCTTGTCCGCGCGCCCAATCTGAATCATCGTTGATTCCTTGGTAAGTTTGCTTATGGATGGCCTCAGCAGTTGTCGTGCTGTAATCAACAACATGATAAGAACTAAAGTCGGGTCGAAAATGGTTATTCATAGTCAGGGTCGCATGAGAAATGGCGGCATCGGCATAGCTTTCGTTGCCGGTGTGTTTGCTAGCTTCAAATAAAAGTTCGAGATTCATCATGTTATCGATAATGACCGGAAATTCCCAATCGCCAAAGTCCCACGAACGTGTTGCACCTACAACTGGGTCATATCGTGTCATTAGGCTGTCGGCGGTTTGCACAATAATAGGAATGTAGTCTTTATTGTCAGTAAGGCGCAAACCATTGCCATAGCTATTAAATATCATAAAGCCAAGATCGTGAGTACCTAGGTTAAATTGCTGGTCTTCAAGAGCATGCGTCCACTCTTTTGCGCTGGCAAGCCAAGTGGGGTCTTGAGTGTGTTCGAAAATATACCAAAAGCTGCCGGCAACAAAACCGCTCGTCCAATCTTTGGGTTCGGCTAAGCGTACTTTGCCATCATTAAACGAGCGAGGAATTTGAGAAGGGTCGGTATAAGTTTGGCGAAAGCGCGCCAATTGCTTTGTAGCGTAGTCTAGGCCTGCAGAACAAAACTCAAGTGTCGACTCGATATCCGAAAAATGGCTGCCATTTTCGCTTTGTGCACTTGCAAGCTCTGTCGGTTTTTGCTCAGGGGTACATGCGCTTAAGCTAAAAAGCCCAGTAATAATGCTTGCGCTAAGTAAAGTTTTATTAGCTGTTTTTTTCATGGTAACGATCCTTATTCTTATATTTCGTCGTTTACTGAAATGTTTAAATTATGTAAACAACCAATATACGTCAAGCGTAAATATTTACCACGAGCGCACATTCTTTTTTTCGATATTGGGATTATTTTAACGCATTTTTTTGACGGGCTTATTTTCCTGAAAATCGTTTCCGAGCTGGCTTGTAAAATTCTCTAAAACGTAAGCTAAGTTTATTTAATAAATATCTTGGTAGAGAGTAGGTGTTTACTAACTTATAGGTTTGCGGGTAATACTCGATACCAAAACGAATATCGTTTGCGTGTTTTTTTGATACCAATGAACGCAGCAAATATAAGGCCATGTCGATGCCAGCAGATACACCTGAAGCTGAGACATATTTGCTCGATTGCACAAATCTTTTTCGCACGGGCAATGCGCCAAGTTCCGACAACTCATCTAAACAGGCCCAGTGTGGGCAGGCTTTTTGATTGTTTAATACGCCGGCTTTAGCCAATATCAATGCCCCAGTGCATACCGATGTTGTTAGCATAGAAGTTTTGTCAATCGCGACAATCCAATCTAAAAAAGCAGTATTTTCCATAAGTGCTGCGTCGCCTGGGCCGCCTGGGATCAGTAAAATATCACATTGGTCGTTGTGAGGGTCAATATCAGCATAATAATCAAGATTTTCTAAACTAAAACTATTGTGGTCATTACTAATAGGGTTTTGTTCGGTAGCCACCCACTTTACGTTGAAGTGCGGACTATTAGCCAATACTTCGTTGGGCCCTACGGCATCGAGCATAGTCATGCCTGGATAGGCGACAATTATTACTTTATAGGGTTTGGTATTTGTCATAGGGTGAATTGTCCTAATTAAGCGAGTTTATAAGCCAGATAGAGCACGGGTAATCACTGTGTCTATCTGTTGTTTAAACAAATCATCGGCGCTTTCTGCCTGCAATAGATGTTTGCTCATATTATGGTTTAAATAGTATCCGTAAACCTCATGAGCAAAGTGGTCGCAGTCAATGCTTGCCTTAAATACTCCTTTATCCACACAACGCTTAACTAAACCAGCTATGTACGCTAAGCTTTTTATTTGCTGCTCTTTAATGACTTGTTTGACTTTACAATCGCTTCTGTTTTGGAAGTCAGCAGCGGCTTTAATGAACGGGCAGCTTAGCGAATGATTGTTGTCTAACTTGATTACCCAATTCATCCAATTTCTCAAAAACTGCTGCAGGTTGAAAAGGGGGTCAAGGTTAAGCGCCGGCTGAATAACCTGATTAATAAAGATTGCCTCGCAATGTCGCAAGATAGCAATTTGCATATCTTCCTTGTTGGTAAAATGCGATATGACCCCAGTACGCGACATTTTTGTTCGCTTTGCTATTTCTCCAATGGAGATACTTTGCAAACCATACTGACACACGAAGCGCATACAGGACTTTAATATTTGGTCTTTTGTCGCTTTTGCTTTATTCATGAATTTTACAGTGAAAATTAATAGTTCAACTGTACTATTAAATCTTACTTAATAATAGTGCAACTGTACTATTATTGGTTGAAAAGGGTAATTGCCTGCAGAAAATTAAGTTAACATTATGAATTATATAGGTATTGTGAAAACAAAAAAGCAACGAAAGGGAACGCCCTCACCGTTGCTTTGTTTAGTTCGCGATTTAGTTTGTGATTAAAAGCGTGTATTTACGCTCAAGTATGCCGTTCGGCCTGTGAGGTCATAACCAATTCCTAATGGAATGTTGCGTTTGTAAAACGCCTGCAAATTAGTATTCACTTCAGGTGGTGCTTCGTTAAATACATTTTGCAAACCAAGTGTTATCGATACGTCATTCCACATATAGTTGACCGATGCATTATGCACTGTGTATGAGTCAGTGCTGCTAACGGGGCGACAGGCAATACCAAGGCCCACGCAAGGTGCACCGGGGTTAGATAAATCAAACTCCCCCGGCTCATCAAACTCACCATCACCAATGTAACGCGCTTGCCAATTTACCGTTAGGTCATCAACCTTAAATGCAAAACGGGCCGTGCCTCTCCATTCAGGAGTACCTGGCTCTCCAACATTGTTGTCGCGTAGGCCTAACGAATCAGTAATTTGCTCACTTAATTTTGTCGCCACTAAATCCATCGATACTGCAATAGGTCCAAAGCCTGAATCAAAGGCTTGATTATATGCGATGTTGAAATCTGTTCCTTTAGAGCTCTCAAAACCAATATTAATGTACGAAGCTGAAATGCTATTGACGAGTCCTGAGTTGTCGCGCTCAATAAATGCACATGCATCTGAGTTACCTTGTGGAGCATCTGCATTGTCATAGCACAAGCTTAGTACTTGGTTTTGGGTAAGTTCTGCAACGCTATTTTCAACTTCGATATTAAATCGAGTCGCAGAAAACGTAAGGTCAAAGGCGTCACTAAAGTCTTGCTCAATTACAAAACCTAAGGTTGTTGCGGTCGAGGTCTCAGGACGTAAGTTAGTTGTTCCTTGATTAACAATTTCTGTTTGATAAACCGAAGTTTGCGCATCTATCAGTGCTGTACCTAAGCCTAATTGTGTTGGGTCAACACCATTCGCCGAGCAAGCGTTCAAAACACGCTGCTCTCTGTTATCGCCAGAAGCTAGGTAAGTGGCTACACCATTACCGTCTATTTGTCTGGCGTCGTCGGGTACTACGCACAAGTCAGAAATTTGCACTCTTCCTGACGTACCATTTAAGAATCGCTCACGTAAATTAGGCGCTCTAAATGATGTGCCTTTTGTACCACGCACAGTTAACCAATCATTTGGACGATAAATAGACTTAATGCTATACACTTCTTCTGCATCGTAATAGCTCTCGTCAGTAATACGCCCTGCAAGTGTCAAAGTGAGCTCTTCAGCAAATTCTTGGTCGCGCAATAACGGCAACTCAGTTTCAAAAAATATTTCTTTGAGATTGCGGCTACCGTCGGCGCCTTTATCAGATGAAAAGCCCAGCAATAAACCCTCGCTTGCGACGTCATTAGCATCGGTTTGTATTTCGTCTTTGCGATATTCTACGCCCAATATAAGCGGCACTGCTTGCTCATTCCATGGCAAGCTTGCAATGTCGCCGCGAACAAAGGCACTTAATACAGTTTGTTCAATGTCGGTTTCTACCCGACGCTCAGACATTAAGTAGTCGGTCTCTGCTTGTGTAGCAAAAGTACCGCCACCCACTTGATAGAGACTAGTAGCAAACAAATTGACGGGCACGCAGTCTGGATCGCAAACTATGTCACCTTCGCTGTTGCGGCTCGTATTGTTAAGTGAATTTTGCAGCGAAACCGCATTTACGCCGGTGATTGAGTTAACTCCGTTAGATGCGCTGTAGTTAGCACTTACTTCATATTCCCAAGCGCCTTCACCAAAATTATCTAATGCGCTAAGCTCGCCATCAAATCCAGCAACTAAGCGATATTGCGATAAACTCACACTCGTGGTGTCTCGGTTTCCTTGCACGTTGACTAAGGCGGTGGTGTTGATTTGCCTAAAATCTTCAGGAAAACCCACTATTGCGCCATAACCACTTGCATCGTAACAGCCTGTTCCGTTAATAAGGTCTGTTCCACACACGTTAAATGGGTTGCTTGCTGACACCGAGGTGAAAAGCTGCGCACCCGGCTGAAATATCTGGCTATCGCGCTTTGCGTACATTGCTTCGTAAAAAAAGCGTGTGTCGTCACTGTTACCAAAGAAATAATCGCCATTAGCGTACAATGAAAAACGTTCGTTACCACTTACCCAGTCAGCGGCGTTACCGCGGTCTGTTCTGCCAAATATGTAAAGGGGATCTTGACGGTCGAAGTCCCGAAAACCATCGCCGTTTGCATCAAACACACCCGTATCGACTATGCCGTCGCCGTCAGTATCCATGCCTACTGCATTGTTTACCAAACCCACTAAAGATAACGGGAACGCAATAGCATCGTCACTAAAGTTAGGTATTCCGGTATTCGTAAAGTTTGGCGTGTAATACATTAAGCCATAGCCAGGAATAACAATACCGTTAACCGCTTCACCTGCAACAACGCAAGCGTCGGTTTCTTCTGACAGTGGCCCTATCTCTCTATTTTGTGAGTAAATATTACCTTGTGCATCTTCAAATCTGAATTCGTTACAGTCGTTGACAAAGTCGTTTTGACCAAACGATTGTGACTCTCTATTGTAATACTCCGCCGCAATTGAAAAACGGTATTTGTTGTCAGTTTTACCCCACAACGCCGACAAAGTTGTTTCTTCGCCGCCGCCAGATTCAGGAACACTTACGTTGCCTGCAAATTCGAAGCCGTCGACATTGTCTTTGAGTATGAGGTTGGCAACGCCTGCGATCGCGTCTGAGCCATAAACTGTCGAAGCGCCATCGTATAAATTTTCGATTTGCTTGACAAGGATTGATGGTATGAGGTTAAGGTCTGCTGCGACTGGAGCGCCGCCTGCTCCTGCCGGAGAAACTCGGCGGCCGTTTATTAACACTAATGTACTTTCTGCGCCCAGACCTCTAAACCCTATGGTTGAAGCACCAGGGCCATTTTCAGTCACATATCCTGCAAAGGTGTTGTCTATTTGTACGCCGGCAGTTTGCGAAGTTGTTTGTAAAATTTCGGCGGTATCAAAAAAGCCTAAATCGCGCGATACGTCCATATCGATAACTTGGATAGGTGACGCGCTCGAGAATTCCGCTCTTTTTATACGAGAGCCAGTGACGGTTATTCGTTCTACTTGTTCTGCGCTGTCATTGGCTTGTTCTACTTGTATTGCAAATGCAGATTGATGCATCACAAAGCTGGTTAAGGCAATACTCACGGCCAAACAAACCTTACTAATGTTTCGGTTTTTAGAATGGGGTATTAATTGTGACATTTCAGTTTCTCGTATCAAAAGTTATTAAGTAACTATGGTTATCATTTGCTAAGACAGTTTTTGTCGCAAAGATCGCCACAAATCTACCAAGGGCGGCAATTCTATTGGTATATAAGTACTGTAAAGGATGAAAAACTAAATGTAGGTATAAAAATTAATAACTAAAAAAGATTAACTATTACAAACGTTAACAAAATTTAGTTCTTGTGCTTTATAAAATATCTGTGCCGTTCAGGTTGATTGGTGTTTCCCGTTATATAAGTAAAGTAGTATTGCAGATGTTTTGATTATATAAACGTGTATGCTGAGCGTGACGACATATGCGACGATCACAACAAGCATGAATGTGAGAACAGCAGGGATTGTGTA
>CAZXTD010000073.1:0-4082 GCA_964643575.1 uncultured Glaciecola sp.
CCTGCTTTAGAACGCCTTAGCGCATTTGATATTGGTTTAAGTTCTAAGTTCATGAGGCGGCTCCTATTGTGTTTTTAAGTAAATGGCCGGCGGCGTTTTACAGACAAGCCAAGCGGGATACAAACCTGCTATAACGCAAGCAATAATGGCAATTAGCGGCGCAGCTAACAGCATACTCAAATCCATTGTTGCAATATCACTGTAATATCCGTAGGTATAGCGCACGCCCCACAAACCTAACTGGGCTATAAAAATTCCAACAATGCCGCCCATTAACCCCAACAACGACACCTCAACCAAATGCTGGGCAAAGATATGTTTTTTATTGGCTCCCAGCGCCCTACGCACACCTACTTCTGGCGCTCGACGTAAAAACTTACCTAATAGCAATCCCAATATATTCGCGATGCAAACCACTAAAAACAAGAATGACAAACCAACTAAAATACGATTGTCGTCTGATACAACGTTATTGTAATCGAGCCACTCTCTAACATTGCGTAGCGCAAAGTCGGGCTTTTCACGCGTGTACCGACCAAGTGTGCCTTGCTCAGTTAAGTAGTCGTTTAAAAACGCACGGTATTCTTTTATTTCTTGCTCGTTATTAAGCTCTACCCAAAACTGCAACCAAAATAGTTCGGATTGTAAGAACTGTTGATAACTGTTAATTTCCTCGAATTTCCAGCCGTTAGTATTGCCCCATGAGTCAATTTCTGTCGTTTCAATTATGCCAATCGGGATAAAAATGCGCTCTGGGTCATTAAATGCGCCGTTGTTCAAGTCATAGTATTTAATATTGAGCTCCCACTTTTCAGTTACACCCACTACCTGAAAACTATCGCCATTCAAATAAAAACTTTGGCCCACAGAATCTATACCGCCAAACAGTTTTTCGTTCAGGCTTGTATCAATTACTGCCAACTTCAAACCATCTTTTTCTTGTTGCAAGCTCCACGGTCCACCGTAGATAAACTCTTGTTCGAACATGGCGAAAAAGTCTCTGCCGGTAACACGAGCAGTGGATCTAAAAGGTTTAACTTCAGACGAATCTAAATGCACGGTATAGCCAGTAATCATGCTGGCAGTTTTACGCGCACCAACCGGCGCGTTGTGTAAGTAAAGTGCATCTTTGTAAGTCAATTGAAACGCATGATTGTCGGGCGTATTCCACTCTTCGCCTTCATCACGAGTATTTATTTGTGGGTGAAACAAACGTTCACTTTTGTGTTTAATGGGGTCTGCCGACATCATGTGATACACCGACAAGCTGGTCATTGTAATCCCGATGCCTACTGCAACAGCTAGTACCATTAATATTGATATAAGCGGCGTGCGTTTAAAACTGCGCCAAGCGAGGTCAATATAGTGCATTAACATAGTAATTCTCCTTAAAGACTTGCGTTTACGCTTGAGCAGTACTTGCGCTTGTTGTTTTGTCAGTGGCTAACAAGTCTTTGCGGTTTTGATATAAGGTGAAGTCCGCCAACTGACCGTCAACTACTTGAATATTGCGCGGTGCTCTGCGCGCGAGTTCTTGATCGTGTGTCACCATAACAATGGTGGCGCCGTCTTGATTAATTTGCTCAAGCAGTTCCATTACCTGACGTGCCATTAAGCTGTCGAGGTTACCGGTGGGTTCATCGGCCAATAAAAAGCGTGGCTTGCCAGCAAGCGCACGGGCTATGGCAACACGTTGCTGTTGTCCGCCTGATAATTGCTGAGGCAAATGCTTAGCACGACTTGCTAAACCAACTTGCTCTAAACAGTCCTCGATTCTGCGCTTGCGTTCGGCCGACTTAATGCCGGCATAGCGCAAGGGTACTTCAACGTTCTCGTATAAGTTAAGGTCGGGGATTAGATTGAAGCCCTGGAAAATAAAGCCGATTTTTTCGTTACGTAAGTCGGCTAATTGATTGTCGTTTAAGCTGCCTACGTCAACATCATCTAGCATATATTGACCACTGCTAAACGGTTCGAGCATGCCTGCTATATTCAAAAAAGTTGTTTTACCTGAGCCAGAGGGGCCTGTAACGGCAATAAACTCACCCTCGTTTACTTCTAAATCAAAATCACGCAATGCATGGGTTTGTACTTTTTCTGTTTGATACACTTTGCTAATTTTCTTCATGCTTAACATGGGATGTTCCTTGTGTTTTCGTAAAATTTGTTTGTTTGTACTTTTATATGACTTAGTTAATTTGCAACGTATCGCTGTCAATAAACTCGTCGTAGTTGGAAATAATGATTTGATCGTTTGGTGCTAAACCACTTATTATTTCGATTTCTCGCATGCTAGATGCGCCGGTCTGAATATCGATTTTGCTCGCGATGTTGCCCTCTAGCTTGTAAGCTACAAAACCGCCCGCTTGCAAAAAGCTTCCGCGGCGCACTTTTAATACATCTTGTTTGTTTTCGAGCAGTATGCGCGCTGACAACTGCTGGTTTTGGCGGATACTCGATGTATCTTGCTGCTTAAAGCGCACGCGAGCACTTACTTCCCTATTTGTTACTTCAGGAGAGATTGCTGATAAGGTGCCCATTAAGGTTTGCCCGCTAATTTGCATCTCAACGCCCATGCCTATGCTCAGGTCATTTGCATAAGTTTCAGCAACTCGCAATTCAGCTTCGTATGCTGTTAGGTCAACCAGCGTCATCAAAGGGGCGTTTTTATCAACTAATGCACGTGTCTGCACCAACAAATTACCCACAACACCATTTACACTAGCAACAATGTTAAGCTGCTCTAGTTGACGTTCTATTTCTGCAACCACTAGGGCCTGCCTCGTTACTGTGCTGCGAGCATTATCTAACTCAAATGCTAGGGTATCTTTGGCAATATCGACTTCTTGTTGCGCGTGTTTAAAATTGAGTTTGGCGCGCGCAAGGTCGTCTACCGCTTTTTCTAAATCTATCTGGCTAATAAGATTATTCACAATAGAGGCCTGTGCTCTTCGGTTTTCGCGCTCTGCGGCGGCTAAATCGACTTGTGCAAGGTCAAGTTGTTTGGTCAGCTGCAGGGTTTGACGACGAGAATCAAGCTCTTGACGCGCCAACTCGCCTTGCAGGCGTGTCATTTCTGACTGCTGCTGTTTGAATTGATTCTCGAGTTCAGGGCTTTCAACCACTGCAACAAGTTCGCCTAAGCTTACTGTATCGCCTGCTTTAACTTTAAGGTCGACAAAGCCTTGTGATGGGCTATACAGCTGCGGCGCATTGGCAGCAACTATGCGGCCACTTGCCAATACATCACGCATCAAATCGCCTCTTTCTAGTGTCGCAATTTGCACTGATTCACGTTTAATCGAAATGCTAGCCGATGGCTGACTAAACAAGAGTTGAGCAACCACCAACAAAATAACAAGGGCTACAGCAACAATGGCTAGCTTACGTTTTGTATTAGAT
The DNA here is from genome assembly GCA_964643575.1 of uncultured Glaciecola sp. Classification (GTDB taxonomy): domain Bacteria; phylum Pseudomonadota; class Gammaproteobacteria; order Enterobacterales; family Alteromonadaceae; genus Glaciecola. The sequence goes on from CAZXTD010000073.1 coordinate 3,403, forward strand.
GGCTTGTCGAGCACGACATCTTGTGCACTAGTATCCTTAATCATTGTCTACACTCTCCAGTTGTGTTGGCCCTTGAAAAACTGAAATCAGAAAAGCAAACACTAATACCGTTAAGGGTGATAAAAATAGGTAGTAAGCCAGCATGATTTGTTCTCCAATTAAGTTGCTTAACTGGCCATTTAATTTGTAGGTGCTTATGTTTGATTTGAAAAAACACTAACAAGTAATGGCGCTAATACTGAACAGTACTGCTAGCTTTGTGCCAAAACTTAACTTATTGATTAATATTAAAATATACAAAGATAGATAAGAGCGGACAGCTTAAAAGTGTCCGATAAATTGAAGTAAGTGTCCGGTTCGGACACTTTTAAACGTTGATGTAGATTGGTTGTGAAACGCCGCAATGGGTGTGTTTTAGCACTTTTGGTTTAAAAAACTGGTCGATGCACTACGCGAGCTTTTTAACACACTCCATAATCCATTGCTTTAGCTGGCCTTCGCGCAGGGCGCCCGACACTCTGTCAATCTCTTCTCCTTTATGAAAAAAGATAAGCGTAGGTATAGAGCGTATACCTGCCGCAGTGCCAATTTGCTGTGCACTTTGTGTGTCGACTTTAGCAAATAATAAACCCTCAGATTGACCTGCTGTTGCTTCAAAAACGGGCGCCATAGCCTTACAT
>CAZXTD010000073.1:4092-18989 GCA_964643575.1 uncultured Glaciecola sp.
GCCTTACATGGGCCACACCAATCTGCCCAAAAATCGACAATAATCGGTAAATCGTTTTTTTCGATATATCTGTAAAAATCGGCGTCACCTAAATTAATGGGCTTGCCTGAATAAACAGGGTTTGCGCATTTTCCGCATTTTGCGTCGGTGTGGCTTTTTTCGTCGGGGATTCGATTAATCGCACCGCAATGAGAACATACAATATGCATGGGCTTCCTTTTTTGTTCTAGGTTTTAGTCGAACTAACACTAATCATTATATCATTACCGACAGTTTATGCTCATATAAGCGGCGGTCTCTTGCTACCGCGGTGAGCAGGTTGAGAGTTTTATGGGGTATAGTGATTTTACCATTACCCTGCCAAATTAGCGCTGCTTGATCGATTGAATTTATAGCACAAAAAGGTAAATAGCGAAAAAGTGGCAAGCCGCCCCTAACACTACAAAAATATGCCAAATTGCATGTGAATAGTGACGACTCTTCAATAAGTAGAAAGGAATGCCTAAGCTATATGCCAAACCACCCGCAAGCAACAAGGTAAACCCCGTGCCCGACAAAGACTGATAAATAGGATAAATCAAGAACAAGGCTAACCAGCCCATAAGCGCGTATGTCGCAATGCTTACCTTTGGATAGTCGTGCCCAAACTTAAGCTTAAACACAATACCACTTAAGCCAATAAACCAGACGACAATGGCACCATAAAGACCCAAATTACCGCCTACAGCGAGCAACAAAAAAGGCGTGTAGGTACCGGCAATTAGCAAATAAATTGCAGTGTGGTCGATGGTACGCAAAATAGCGCGCCGCGCCACGTTGCTAGTGGCGTGATACACGGTAGATGACAAAAACATAAACGCTAAGCTAAGGCCGTAGACGAGTGAAATTAGACCCACTGACACACTAGACGACTTAACAAGCAAAGCAATTAAACCCGCAATAGCTAACAAAAATCCAGTGCCATGAGTGGCGGCATTTAGGCGCTCTTCGAACAAAGAATAAGTGCCGTGTTCAGATAACTCAGATTTACGACGTAACATTCGACGAAGCCTTAACTTAAGATTAAACTGTTGATAAAGTAAACTGGTAAGATGAGTATAGGGTTTCAGCGTACACTTGTACACTGAAATTTATGATTACTTCACAAAGACGATGCTCAAGAGGCAGTCGGTTCTCCACTTTCACTCAATTTAGCTTGTATGAAATCGCTATGGGAAATGTATAAAAGCTCTGCAACCTTTCGGATTAGATGGTCTTCATATTTACTCAAGTCGCCATCGGCATAAGCCACTCGCCACATTAATCGAATCAAATTCACTTTTTCGGGGTAATCGTACTGGTCGTTAATCAAATTAGTAAATGGATAAACTGAGGTTAAGCCCTCTCCTTCACTTTCGCTAATATCAATTAGCTCATTGAGTTTATCATCCGTAAGCGCAAACTCTTTTTTAAGAATGCTTTTCACTTTGGCCTTCTCTTCAGCGGTTTCTTGATAATCGGCTTTTGTGATTTCAATTAGTAAAATAGCGCAAGCTTGTTGAAGCTTGGCGGTATGGTCTTGCTCAGTGTCATCTTTTTCGTTAAACCTGAGTTCAGTTTCGAAGAAATTTTTTAGTTTAGCTAACATAACAGCGCCTACTCTTAATAATTAAAAGATTTACTATTGAGTAGACGATAAGACGCTCTTATTGGTTCACCCTCATATGCTAATTAGGTATAAAAAGGTGTAAGTAAAAGTGTTGCTCAGGTATCTTAATTTAAGATTTTACGTACCAAGTATATAATTACATTTTGATAACGACTGGCTAAGGATTTTATGCAAATCGAAGAAACGCAAGAAAACAAGGAAATCACCGACATTGATTCGACTCAACAAAGTAGCTCAACAACATCAAAGGTAGAATATGACCTTGTCGTGTTTGGCGCAACAAGCTTTGTTGGACAAATTACTTGTCAGTATTTGAGCGAAAATTACAGTCAAAACAATTCTATCAAGTGGGCAATTGCAGGGCGCTCACAATCAAAGCTCGAATCAGTTAAACAGGCAATTAACCTGCCTGATTTGCCTATGATAGTCGCTGATGCCAATGACCAAGCCGCCATCGACAAGCTTGCACAGTCTTGTAAGGTTGTTATTGCTACAGTTGGCCCATACGACCTTTTTGGTGAGCCAATGCTCAAAGCCTGTGCCGAAAACGGCACCGACTACGTTGACTTAACCGGCGAACCTCAGTGGATTCATGCCATGTTAGCCAAATACGAAGATGCGGCTAAGCAGTCAGGTGCACGCATTGTAAACTGCTGTGGTTTTGATTCTATTCCTTCTGATTTGGGAGTGTTCTTTTTACAAGAACAAGCACATCAACAGTTTGGTGAATACTGCGAACAAGTAAACACTCGAGTCAAACGCATGAAAGGCGGCGCCTCAGGTGGCACGGTAGCCTCTATGCTCAACGTTATAAAGCAAGCTAGTAAAAATCCTAAGTTACGCAAGTTGCTCGCTAACCCCTATGCCCTTTGTCCGCCCGACCATGGTTTTACCGTGTATCAGAGTAATTTAAGCCATGCAAAGTACGATGCATTAAGTGAGTCATGGATAGCGCCTTTTATTATGGCAAGCATCAATACTCGAATAGTGCATCGCAGTAATGCTTTGTTCGGTAAGCGCTACGGCAGTCATTTTTTATATGATGAAGCGATGATGACAGGCAAAGAACTTAAAGGCAGCATAATGGGATGGGGTGTTACCGCGGCTTTGTCGGGTTTAGTCATTGGTGCAGCGCTTCCGCCAACTCGCTGGTTACTCGAAAACACTATACTCCCCAAACCTGGCGAAGGTCCAAGCCCTGAAGAACAAAAGAACGGCTTTTTTGATTTTCGTATTTTTGGGCAACTAAAGGCCAACGAAGCCGAACAAGACAATGAAAGCTCAGAACCTTCTATTGTCGTAAAAGTTACCGGTGACCGCGACCCCGGTTATGGTTCAACCGCTAAAATGCTGACCGAAGCGGCACTGTGTTTATCACAAGATATTAGTCATGAGCACGTCGGCGGCGGATTTTGGACACCGTCAACCTCAATGGGTAAAGCCCTTATTAAACGTTTGGAAGATAATGCAGGCTTGAGCTTTGAAGTAGAATAACAAGTATCAAGGTAGGTTATGGAAAAAGAACTAATTAAACCGCAGAGACCCGAGCATTTTGTTCGAGACTACATTGTGATATTTGCAATTGCGTTTGTTTGCTTTGGCGTTGGCTTATATCTAGATTTTAGGTTTAGTTTTTTAATCTTAATCGTAATTATTGTTGGCGTTCCTGCTTGGCGGTTTCGCAAATACAATGCCCAAATGATCGCCTATACGCAAGCCAACAATATTAATAAGTTTGAACAAGGTTTGCCTTCATCAGATGTTGACGTGAATGCAAATATCAAACGCTACCAAGCAGAACAAAAACTCAAACGCCAAACTGCCAGCTGGTGGCAGTTATGGCGTTATTAGTTGCCATCTTTTTGTATTGGGATAACTTTTTTAAAATTCAGTTACGCTTTTACGCGGCGCCAAGCTAGTACAAATAAACCCATCGACAATAATGCAAACATACTGGGCGCAGAAGCTTCAACAGTACTCGTCTCGGGAGGGGTGACTACTGCCACTTTGTTTGCTACATCGTACCAACCTTGCTTCTCAAAGGTATAGCCAGTTATGTCGCCGTTGGTATAAGTAAAATCAGATCCAGATGAGAAATGAAACCAAATACCGATGTTTTCATCAAACGAAATACCCGTGTAATCTTGTGAAGGTGAATTCCAGCTATTTATTGCTGCGGTTGAGATATTAAAAGAAAAGTCGAAGGAACTAGTAGTTAATGAGTCGGTTTGCAATAAAATGCCTGGATCAAGAATACTATTTGCATTGTTAGCGCCATTATAGACATATGTGCTTAGAGTATTATTCTGCAAATCGCCGTACATTATGGCCAATTCTTTTGCGTTACTACTTTTAGGGTTTGGCCCGTTGTTGACGACTAACCAAAAACCGTCAACGACATCTCTATTGCTCAAGGTAGGTGGTATAAGTTGGGTTCGCCACGTAAAGCGTTGGTTAACGCTGTCAAAACTCGTGCTAATTGCACCAATCTTATCGTTACCCAACGCGCCGCCAGTGACTGGGTCAACATCAAATTTAAACAAAGAGGCATTAGCCAGTGGAGTGAGGGCTACAAGAGCCGTTATTGCAAGCGCCTTTAAAACTTTCATCAAATACCTCAATTATTCATTATTTTGATTATCAGCACGGTGAATTTGTTGTGCTTTAATTAGAGGTAGCAATAATAAGGCCAGTTTTTAAGCACATTAAAATCAGTGACTTGTAAAGATTAGAAGAAAGAATGTAAAAATAGCTGACGTGAGGTATGCGTATCGCCTGATTAGTTTTCCTGATACAAGCACCAATTTCGGCGACAAACTTAGCGCCGACAATTATGTTTTAATAATTTCTGTGACGGTTTTGGCGTTATTCGTTTTAGTCTTTATACATCATAGTAATTATGGTGTATGGGCGAGTAGAGTCACAGCTTAAATTTCTTGAATCTCTTAACTGTGACTACATTCAGGGCTATTATTCTTGCAGGCCCGCACCAAGGTATGTGTTATTGGAAAAACCGCATCTATTTAAATAGTATGTTTGAGCTTTCTTGGTTTGCGACTAGTCTTGACGAAGCGCTCTATTGGGATTAGCTCTCGCTACGCTCGCTGCATTAGTTCCCACTGTTAACCATGCAATGACCAGCAAAGACAGACCCACTGCAAAGCAAATAGGCACTAGCCAATAAGCTTCTATTCTATACGAAAAGTTTTCGAGCCAATTGAGCATCGCAAACCCTGCAATTGGCCAGGCAAGCAAATTGGCGATAAGAACGGGCTTAGAAAACTGCCAAATCAATAGGCCGACTATATCTCTTACTCGCGCGCCCATTACCTTGCGAATACCAATTTCTTTGGTTCTGCGCTCGGTTGTAAAAGCAGCTAAACCATACAAACCTAAACAAGCAATAATAATTGCCAATATAGAAAACGCAGAGAACAGCCTACTTTGAATGCGTTCATCATTATATTGCGCTTCCATCATGCTATTTAATATTTGCATATCCATGGGTTGCATGGGGCTATATTTTTTCCAAATATCTTCTATTTGTGAACGCAATTGGAGTGGATTATTTGTATTGTACGATATGCTAGCTACGTTGAACCTATTAGTGTTCATCATGTAAACAGTAGGCCTTACACCAAATTTCAGTGACCTAAAATATATATCCGGAATAACACCTATAATTTCAAAGTGCTGTGTGCCTCTTACGTTCGCTTGAATACTTCGACCCACGGCATCTTGCGCACTGGTAAACCCGAACTTTGAGAGTGCACTTTCGTTAAGTATTGCACTCGCTTTGCCTGAGGGTGCACCCTCTTCTACTGTTTGAACTTGGTCAGTACCAAAATCTTGGTCAAACAAACGTCCAGCGATTGGTGCGATGTCATAGGCTTCAAAAAAACCATAACCCATATTGTGAATGTTAAGTAGTTGACTTTGGCTGTTGTTTTCGTCAGCATCCAGCAGAGTATAATAGGTGTTATTTTCATAATCCTGAGTGGGTGCTTCAGAAGAAAAGACCACAGAGCTAATACTCGGTAAATCAAGCAGTTCTTGCTTCAAAGCTTCCCGTTTTTCACCTAATCGATTAACTGCCAATACGGCTTTATTATCGCTGGTATAACCCACATCCACCGATTGTGCAAAATGCGTTTGGCTATAGATCACGGTAGTACTTATCACAAGCGCAATTGACGCAGTAAACTGGAACACAACCAAAAAGGTTCTAAAGCTCGCCGTTTTGCCCGACTCAGTGCTCTTGTTCGACTTTAAAATGTGGCCTGGCAAGAATCTTGATAAATACAATGCTGGATAAATACCTGCACCTAAGCCTACAACAAGACCGATAATGAGTATCGCGGCCAGTAAACTAAAATCGGTAAATAGCGCAAACTCCAGTTCACTGTTAAGCGCCTGATTGTATATCGGTAACACTAATTCAACTAACACTAGTGCCAGTAGTAATGAGATAAAGACTAAAGCAACAGCTTCTCCTAAAAACTGGATGGTCACTTGCTTTCTGCTGGCGCCTAGCACTTTACGCATAGCAACTTCGCGTGCACGCTGGCTGGCTCTCGCCGTGGCTAGGTTCATAAAGTTGATACAAGCAATTAGGAGTATAAGCGCAGCAATGATAATAAAAGCTGTGATCATACCCGCATCACCCATTGGCGATAAGTCACCCATGTTGCCGGCGTCTTTTTTTGCATGTAAATGCAAGTCTTCTAACGCCATTAGTTTGTGCTTCATGCCATCCGACACTTTAGTGCCGGGATCTATGTTTTTAGCTAAAGGACTTTCGTTGTCGACCCAGTGAGTTAAACGAGCTTGAAAGTCGTCTATTGAAGTACCTTCACGCATTTTAAAATAAGTATAAACATTCACGCTTGTCCAAGTGTTAAGGCCTGGATTGTTTTCAATCATGGCGGGCAATACTCGCACAATCATATCAAGACTCAGATGAGTGGACTGGGGTAAGTCTTCTATGACACCAGTTACGGTAAGTTCTGAGGGTGCAGGGCCTGCACAACATAGTGTCAAGGTTTCACCTATTACATCTGTTTTACCGAAGTATCGAATAGCGGTTTGTTCAGTAATCACAAGATCCATCGGTTTTGTAAACGATGTTTCTTTTGAGCCTTTGATAAATGGTAAATCAAATACATTAAAAAAACTCTGATCAACGAGCGTAACTTGTGCCGATGTTACGTTTTGATCTTTAATTACGGAGGCATCAAAGGGAATCAAACGCACGCCATCCTCTACTTCATTTTTTGCATAGTCGCGCACGGCTTCCATCATATTGCCAGCTGAGCGCACGGTTAAAAACGGCGGCGCGCCCGCGTTATAGTATGCAGTATGCATGCGCACAACACGCTCAGAGTCAGTTATCCATTTGTCATAACCCATTTGGTCACGCACAAACAAAGTAATTAAAATGCAGCTCATTAAACCTAAGGCTAAGCCCAAGATATTGATTGCCGAGAAAACGCCGTTTTTAATGATGTTGCGCCACGCAGTGAGTAGATAGTTTTTAAACATGATGCGCTCCTTAAATAGCTTGTCTTATGCTTTGGGTCACTACATTGCCATCAAACAAATTGATAGTACGATGCGCATAGTCAGCGTGTGCAGGGCTGTGCGTCACCATCACAATAGTGGTGCCCTCTTCGTTGAGTGACTGCAGCATTTCCATTACTTCTTGACCGTGTCCGCTGTCTAAGTTACCGGTTGGTTCATCGGCTAAGATCAAGGCTTGGTTGCCAACAACGGCTCTTGCCACGGCTACGCGTTGTTGTTGGCCACCTGATAACTGGCTAGGCATGTGCTTTGCTCGGTGAGCAATTCCCACTTTATCCATTACCTGCGCCACTTTTTGTTTGCGCTGTTCAGACTCAATGTCATGGTATAGTAAGGCAAGTTCTATATTCTCTTGCACCGTTAACTCATCAATTAAGTTAAAGCTTTGGAAGATAAAGCCAATGTTATGTTTTCTGATTTGCGCGAGTTGAGCTTCAGAATAACCAGAAATATCTTCGTCATTAAATATGTACTGCCCACTACTTGGCGTGTCGAGCATGCCTACAATACTCAACAGTGTCGATTTGCCGCAACCTGATGGGCCCATTATTGCCACAAACTCACCACGCTGAACATCAATATCAATTTGATTAAGGGCCACTGTTTCAACTTCGTCAGTTTGGAAAACGCGGGATAGATTTTTAAGTTGTAGCATAATGTATTTCCTTTCTTGGATTATCTATTGATATTGTTAGTTAAGCTTGAGTCTTTGCATATCTTGATAGCTTGAATAGGGGCTGGTAACTACCTTTTCGCCTAACTCCAAGCCGTCTAAGACTTCTATAAATTGATTATTGCGACGGCCAAGTCTTACTGGCCTGCGTACGGCTTCATTACCATTAGCGGTAACAACAAATATCCAGTTGCCACCTGTATCTTGATAAAATGCACCGTTTGGAATAAGGATGGCTTCACTGGCATCACCTAAAGTAAGTTTGGTTTGCACGGTTTGGCCGCGTCTAATCCCATCGGGCTGTTGTTCAGTAAATTGGAGGTCAACTTCAAATTGACCGTTTTGAATTTGCGGATAGATTTTGGAAATGGCGAGACCATACTCTGCGTAACTTGCTTCTTGATTGATATCAACGCGGTTTACATAAAACTCATCAATGAGTGCAGTGAGTTTAAAGTCGTCTGGCGTATCGATTTGGCCTAAGCGTTCACCTTTGTCGATACTTTGACCTACTTCAAAGTCAAAACCTGATAATTTGCCATCTACTGGGGCTCTTACGTTCATATTGGCAAGATTTTGTCTCGAAATTGCGAGGTTGCTTTCTAAGCGTAGCGTTGTGTCTTTTAAAAACACCAATTGGCTCTCTTGCATTCTTGCATCTGATGCTTGGCTTTCTAAAGTGAGTGCTTTTTGTTCTTTATACCAATCCAATGTATCGGCAGTATCGGCAATAGTAGACTGGCTAACTGCGCCCGTTTTAATGAGTTCTTTTTCACGAGACAATTGACGCGTAAGTAGCTTTATTTGATAGTTAATATCCGCCAAGTTGCGCTTATGTTGTAAGCGGTTCTGTTCCAAATTGAGTTCTATTGACCGCATATTATTGAGTTGCTCGGCAACACGGGCTTCGTTACCTAATACGCTTAACTGCAGTGAAGCATTCGAAAGCTCAACAATTAAATCGCCAGCTTTGAGTTCGGCCCCATCTTCCACTAAAATCCGTTCAACTCGTCCACCTTCAATCGCATCTAAAAATACAGTTTTTGCGGGTACGACTCTGGCTCGAATAGGAATAAAATCTTCAAAAATGCCTGACTTCACTTCCGAAATAGCAATCTGTTGAGTGTCCACATTAATTGCTTTTCCTGAAGGCATGGTCACTTGCCAATACACAATATACGCAAGCAATAAAACAGTAATGGCGATAGCAATAGCCTTTTTCCAAATAGGCTTAGGTTTTGTCACTTTTCTATCCATATTTGCTCCTGAACTTGCTTTTACAGGAGAAACGGATTGGATGGAAGTGGGTGGTGTAATCACCTTATTTTTAAGCATTCTGTATATCCTTGAGGTACCTTGCGTTTAATGTATTACCCTTTACTCTCTATCCTTTACAATTACCGTTCCAATTTTTAAACTATTGAATTTTATAGACTATTCTTAAGTTTGATTATTTAAAAATAATAAACTGTACGTTTACGAACAGTAAGTGTACGATATTGAACACCTAAATAATTTTGGTTAGACGCTACAATCGATGGCAGAAAAGCCCAAAATACTTATCGTGGACGATGACGAAGACATTCTTATTGCCGGCAAGCTATTACTGCGCAGGCATGACTTTGATGTCATCACTTGTCATCAGCCCGACAACATCCCTCGCATATTAAACGACAATAGTTTTCAAGCCATTTTGTTAGATATGAACTTTGGTCCAGGTGAAAGCACAGGCTCGCAAGGACTCAAATGGCTCAATGGCATATTAAGCATTGAGCCAGACAGCGTAGTGGTAATGATTACGGCACACGCCGGTATGAATTTAGCGATAAAAGCAATGAAGCAAGGCGCGACTGATTTTGTAACAAAGCCTTGGGTAAACGAAAAGCTCGTGGCAACGGTGTCGACGGCAGCCAGTTTAGGTAGTGTTAAAAAAGAAGCCAAACAATTACGCACTACCAACAAACTTTTAACGCAGGTAGCGAATAATACAACACGCCCGCAAATATTAGGCGACTCTGAAGCGCTTAAAAACGTCATGTCTTTAGTTAAGCGCAGTGCGCCAACCGACGCTAACGTACTTATATTAGGCGAAAATGGCACTGGTAAAGAACTGATCGCACGCGAACTGCATGTGCAAAGTAATCGCTGTGATAGTATATTTTTGACCGTCGATTTAGGTGCTATTTCAGAAACACTGTTTGAAAGTGAACTATTTGGTCATAAAAAAGGCGCATTTACCGGCGCAAACGAAGAACGAGTTGGCAAGATTGAGGCTGCAAACGGAGGAACCTTATTCTTTGACGAATTAGGTAATTTGCCCCTACATTTACAAGCGAAGCTATTAAGCGTATTGGAACAAAGACACGTTACGCCTTTAGGGGCGAATAAAGCCAAGCCGTTTGATGTTCGTATTATCTGCGCAACAAATGCAAGCCCACATACATTGCGTGACGAAAACAAATTCAGACAAGATTTACTGTTCAGATTAAACACCGTTGAAATTACCTTGCCGCCTCTACGCGACAGGCCAGGCGATATCAACCAGATAGCGCAATATTACCTTGATTATTACAGTAAAAAATATCATAAGTCGGTCAAAAAACTATCTGACACAGCGCAAACTCATATACGCAACCACCCGTGGCCGGGCAATATTAGAGCGCTACGCCATGCAATTGAGCGAGCGGTTATTATGAATGATACGGCTCAGTTGGAAGTCGATGACTTTCAGTTGGATAATCCTGTAATTGGACACGCAAGCATGCACAAAGATGACCACTTGGTAGGCTCAGCGAGCTATACACAGCAAACAGCTCGGCCAACTGGTAGTCAAAAATTCGCCCAAGAGAATATGCTTCAACACACACCAGAGCCTTACGATCAAAACAATCTCAATTTAGAACACATTGAGAAGCAAACAATCACTAAAGCCTTGAGGACTTATCGATATAATATTAGCCATACTGCAAAAGCACTAGGCTTAACGCGGGCGGCTTTATACAGAAGGATGGAAAAGCATGGGCTTTAAACGTTTCTCACTGTTGATTGGTATTCGCACCTCGCTGATCATGCTTAGTTTGTTAGTGCTTACTTTCTTTTTGTATACACCTGGCTATCATGCAGCCAGTATTGCGATGGTTTTACTAATCGTCTTTCAATGCTACAGCGTCGTCAAATTTACGGCTCGCACCAATGCTGAGCTACTTCGGTTTTTGGAGGCTGCCAAGCACGCTGATTATTCCCAGCGCTTTGATTTATCGAGCTTAGATGCAGGCTTTGCAGAATTAGGCGATGCGTTTGCTGATATATTGAAACGTTTTCAAAGTGCTCGACAACAACAAGAGGAGAAGCTTAGGCATTTAAAAGCCGTTGTTGAACATGTGCCCGTACCGTTAATCAGTATTCAAGAAGATGAGCAACTGACACTTTGGAATAATGCTGCGCGACGTTTATTTGGCAGCGCCCAAATTGTCCGAACGCAAGACTTGCATAAATTTGGAGATGAGTTAGTTGAGCACCTGAGTAATATGTCTGCAGGTGACAGGCGACTAGTGGCCTTTCAGGTAGACAAAATGACCCTGCAACTTAGCGTATCGATGACGGATGTTATCGTGGCCGGTAAGCACGAAAAACTATATAGTTTGCAAGATATCCAAAACGAGCTAGATGCTAGTCAAATGGAAGCATGGCAAGACTTGGTAAAAGTGCTTACTCATGAAATTATGAATAGTATTACACCGGTGACATCCTTAGCTAGGACCGCAGTTGATATTGTTGCGGATACCAAAGAACAAGCTGGTGACCAAGCTAATCTGCAAGCGTCTTTAAATGATATTGCTCATGCGGTGACAACCGTAGCTCGCAGAAGCGAAGGCTTAATGACCTTTGTAGGCAGTTATCGAAAACTAACCAGCTTACCTCAGCCAAATAAATCAACATTTAAGATCCACGAATTGTTTGAGCAAGTGCTCGAGATAACAAAACAAAATTCGCTGTCAGCAAACACTAATTTCATGATAAATGTGGAACCAAGTGAGCTGCAAATGAGCGCCGACAAAGCAATGCTAGAGCAAATACTTATTAACCTGTTGAAAAACGCCCTACAGGCGGCTCATACAAAAGCAGAGCCTACCATATCGATAACTGCCAGTTTAAATAGGCGCGGACACGTCGTTATCGATGTTGAAGACAACGGCACAGGCATTGATAAAGAAACGCAAAATAAGATATTTATACCCTTTTTTACCACCAAAAAAGACGGCTCTGGCGTAGGTTTAGCCTTAACTAAGCAAGTCATGAATGCTCATGGCGGTATCGTAAAAATGAGTACCGCTAGCACGGGCGGTGCCCATTTTAGCTTGGTGTTTTGACCGTAGACTATAATTGAGCAACTTTAGTCTTTGTACATCATGGTATTGATAATGTACTGGCGAGTATTTTCAAGCTTTTGGGCATCATCGGGTAATATCAAATACCGATGCTTGCCTGATTCATCAAACTCCCAAGTATTCTTGCCTGTCTTGTCTGCTCGCAGCAGGCCTGGTTTTGATAGTGACCAATATTTACCTACCCCACCAATGGCGGCATACATAACAGCAGTTTGATCAAAGGTAGCATTGTCTAAAACCTTACCTTGGTATTGGTCTTTCATCCAAGGTGCAAACTCACTAAAGTGTTTATAGCCAACGTATAAGGGAGTATTTTTGGGGTACTGATTAATTTCTGAGCCCGTAGTAAGGGCTTTTCCCACTTCAAAGCCGCTAAAAATAGTCGGAACAGGAATGTTATCCAGCACATATTGAGTCACACCTGGCATATTGCCATTAAAGTTCCATTCAATGCCTTGTTCTGGCGTGCTGCTGGGTATAAAACCGCCCATAATCACAAAGTGTTTTACCTTTTGAGCAACGAGGGCTTTACCGTTTAATGGCGAAAATCTATCAGCAGATGATTGTAGCAAATTCTGAATGTTGGCCAGCGGCCCAACTGTGACAATAGCGACCGAGCCATCTGCAGCTTGGCTAAGAAGTTGTCGATAAAGCCTTACTGCGTCGGGTGCATCATCAGGCGATTTAAGCGAGTGTTCAAACTGTTTAGCAATGGGTTCGCTGTAACTCCATTGTGTGTGCCAAGTGTCTACTTTGCGCACGCCAATGAGCAAATCGGGCCTGCCATAATGGTGGTTTACAGCGTCGATAGCCTGCACAGCATATTTTTCATTGGCCCAGCTCATTACCGCCAGCAAATCAATTGTATTATTGTCGGCGTAATAGTGCAGCATTGCTAATGCACCTAAGTCATCTGCGTCTCCACCAAAGTCAGTATCAAAGATAATAGGCGTTTGCATATTCTGTTTTTCAGAGATGGCTTGCGCACCATGGCTGAACATCAAAAATGCAATCAAAACGCTCAAAATATAAGTAGCTCTCATGAAATTTCCCTTATCTTCGCTGTCTGTTTTTCTTCATATCTGGACGTATTTATTAGGCCAATATACACCTTATAGTACTAGACGCAAAATGTTGAAATAACGAGCAATAAAAATAAAAACCTCATCAGAAAGTAACTGATGAGGCTTTATGGTTGACGAAGAGCTCGACAGATATACAAGTGACGATATCTAAGAATGCTCTGCTAATAAATCGCTAGGGTTTTAGCGGTCTATATTCATCACCTTTGTCCAAGCGGCAACAAAATCATCAACAAATTTTTGTTTCGACGTGTCGTAAGCATACACTTCTGCAACTGCGCGTAGCTCGGAGTTAGACCCAAAAATCAAATCAACCGATGTTGCCGTCCATTTGGTTTTGCCCGATTTACGGTCAAGCCCTTCATATATGCCATCGGTAGAAGCTTTTTGCCACACGGTAGACATGTCTAACAAATTAACGAAAAAGTCGTTGCTTAAGGCTTGCGTGTTGTCGGTTAATACACCATGGCTTGCATCGCCATGATTAGCCCCTAGTGTGCGCAGGCCACCTACTAATACCGTCATTTCGGGCACCGACAAGTCAAGTTGGTCAGCTTTATCCACTAGCATTTCTGTGGGTGACTTGTAGCTGTCGGCTTCATCAAAGTAATTGCGGAAACCATCAGCTTGTAACTCAAGCAGTGCGAATGAGTTGAGGTCGGTTTGTGCTTGCGTAGCGTCGCCTCGGCCAGGTGTAAAGGGCACAGTAGCATCAAAGCCTGCAGCCTTAGCTGCCTTTTCGATAGCAGCGTTACCGCCTAGCACGATTAAGTCGGCTAATGATATTTTACCAGCAGAACCCGCATTAACATCCTGTTGAATATCTTTAAGTACCTTAAGCACTTTCGCGACTTCTTTAGGATTATTAACCTCCCACTGGTTTTGAGGGGCAAGAGCAATACGAGCGCCATTTGCACCACCGCGCATATCAGCATCTCGATAGCTTGCAGCAGCCCCCCAAGCCACACGAACTAACTCTGCTGTGCTCAAGCCACTGTCTAAAATGCGCGATTTTAGCTTGTTTGCTTCAGTTGCGCTTATCGTTGAGCGGGAGTTATCCGAAATTGGGTCAGTCCAAATAAGCGTTTCGTTAGGGACTTCTTTGCCTTTAAAATTAGTAATAGGCCCCATGTCTCGGTGAGTGAGTTTGTACCAAGCTTTTGCAAAAGCCAGTTGATACTCTTTAGGATCTGCTAAAAAACGCTCAGCTATTTTGCGATATTCAGGATCAAACTTAAGCGCTAAATCGGCGGTTGTCATCACCGGTGGATTAAACTTACCCTCGATGTGCGCGTCGGGCACAATTTTGTGTAAAGACTCATCGGTAGGTATCCACTGAATAGCGCCTGCTGGGCTGCGCGTTTGTTTCCAGTCGAAGTTTAACAAGTTGCTTAAGTACAACGAAGTCCACCTGGTAGGTGCTTGAGTCCATGCCCCTTCTAAGCCGCTTGTGATAGTGTCTTCAGAGTGTCCTTTGCCGCATGTGTTTTTCCAGCCAAGGCCTTGCTCTTCAATAGGTGCTGCTC
>CAZXTD010000074.1:0-18769 GCA_964643575.1 uncultured Glaciecola sp.
GACTTCTCTTGAGTTTCAGACATACCAGAACTAACAACGATGGGTAATATTGCTAACTGTTTTTAGTATAGCACTATAACTTGCTGATGTTTATGTGAAACATTATGAATGTTCAAGGATGTATGGTTGATTGCTAGAACAACAATAATGTCATTCCGTCGGAGGACGGAATCTCCTTGGAACACTTGTGTATTCTAACAGTGGAAGGATGTTTTGGGAGGTTCCTGCCTTCGCAGGAATGACGCGGTGTTGCGGTGTGACGAGTTGTTGTTATTCGCCTTCGTCGAATTTGTTGGCGATGAGGCTTTCGATGTCGGCCATGGCGGCTTCGGCGTCTTTGCCTTCGCATGTGACTACTACTTGTTTACCTTGGCCACTGCCGAGCATTAATAAAGCGAGTACGCTATTAGCGGGGGCCGTTTGATCGCCTTGGGCCAATACTGCTTCGCATTCATATTGATTCGCTAACTGCACTAACTTAGTTGCAGCTCTGGCGTGCAGTCCGAGTTTGTTGACAATAGTGAGTGTTTTTACGATTTTCAATGAACTTCTACTTTTTTAAAAATGCTTAAGTTAAGGTGGGCTTATTCTTCGCTTGCATCGGTTTTAGGCGTAAACTGCTCACCAATCACTTGCTGCGTAAGTACCTGTTCGCGCAAATCTTCTTCAATTTTTGAGCGTTCTTGCTGTTCTTGTTTAATACGTTTTAATTCGCGATGCTTAACCTGGACATCACCGTGGGTAGTTTTAAAAGCTTCCGATAATGATTGCGCGACAAAAACGGAACGATGTTTACCGCCGGTACAGCCTATTGCTATTGTCACATAGCTACGGTTATTACGTTCAAGGTGCGGCAACCAAGTGGTGACAAGATTTTGAATCTGCCAAATGAGCTTCATTACCAAGGGCTGGCTCGACAAAAATAGCTCTACCGGGCCATCTAAACCGGTTAGAGGGCGAAGGTCAGGGTCCCAATGCGGGTTTGGCAAAAAGCGCACGTCAAACACATAGTCGGCGTCTTTGGGAATACCGTATTTAAAACCAAAAGACTCAAATACAATCACCAAATCGGTGCTTTTTTTACCCAGCACGCGTTCACGAATAAGCTCTGCTAAATCGTGCACCGACAAAGTGTCGGTATTAATGTGTAAGTCTGCTTTTTCAGCTACCGGAACAAGAATTTCACCTTCTGCATTAATAGCGTCTGTCAGTGAATTACTGCGTTTAAATAATGGGTGTAAGCGGCGAGTTTCGCTGTAGCGTTTTATTAGTACATCGTCACTGGCATCTAAATAGATGATTGTGATGTCCCAAAATTCAGGCAAATATTCTAGCAACTCACTAATTTCGTTTTCGGACTCAGGCATGTTACGCACGTCAATACTAACAGCAACCAGTTCGTGGTCTTCTATTACGGTGTTAGTTAAAGTGGGTAATAAAGAAACAGGAATGTTATCAACACAATAATAGCCGAGGTCTTCTAGTGCACGCAGGGCAATCGATTTGCCTGAGCCTGAGCGACCACTAATGATCAAGAGCTTCATTGTGTTGTCCTTTTTACTGTTTTTGAGGTGAAACTTTAGCTTAAGCTAAAGCGGCAACAATTTCATTCCTGTTTTCGGCTTTTCGTAATGCTTTTACTGTATCTTTGTTACTAAGCTTTCGCGCAATGCCCGACAGGGCTTGCAAATGCTGGTTGGTTTGTTCGTCGGGTACAAGTATCGCAAAAAATATATCAACAGGATTACTGTCGATAGCGTCAAAATCGATGGCTTTATTGCTGGTGACTATCACCGCAATCATGTTATTAAGCCCTTTTATGCGTCCATGTGGTATGGCTATTCCGTTGCCAATGCCAGTGCTGCCCATTTTTTCGCGAGCAAGCAAACTGGTTAGCACTTCAACTTGGTCTAATTCTGGGGACTGTTGCACAGCAATTTCTGAAATCATTTCAAAAATACGTTTTTTACTGTTGCACTCAACCGAACATTGCGTCCGGTCGAGTGATATGATGTCGTTAATTATCATAGGTTTATTTAAGGTTCTATCCTAATTCGGACTCATTCACGCCTAGTGACGTTTGAGTTTTTCTTTATGCTTAATAACCTGTCGGTCAAGTTTATCGATGAGCCCGTCGATAGCAGCATACATATCGGTGTGTTCTGAGTTTGCAAACACTTCACCGCCATTCAGATGCACGGTTGCTTCAGCTTTTTGGTTCAACTTTTCTACGTTCAAAATTACATGCACATTATTGATACTATCAAAGTGCCTTTCGAGCTTTTCAAATTTGGTATCAACATAGTTACGCAGTGAATCAGTGATATCGACATGATGACCGGTAAGGTTAATTTGCATAATGCTGGTCCTCTTTTTGTAGGCCTAAACTAGGCTTTTTCGTTGATTTGAAGGGGGAATATTTAAGGATTCCCGGTATTTTGCAATTGTTCGCCGTGCAACCATAATGCCTTGGTCAGCAAGCAATTGCGCAATTTTGCTATCACTAAGCGGTTTACTCGCAGGCTCGTCTGCAACGAGCTTTTTGATAAATGCACGTATTGCGGTAGACGAGCAATTTACGCCCGACTCCGTTGCCACATGCGATGAAAAGAAATACTTCAATTCAAAAATGCCGCGCGGTGTATGCATATACTTTTGCGTTGTTACCCGCGAAATAGTCGACTCATGCATATCAACCATTTCAGCAACATCGTTTAGTACCATAGGCTGCATTTTTTCGGGCCCTTGCTCAAAAAACTCGCGTTGTTTAGCCACGATACAGTGGGAAACTTTGAGTAAAGTTTCGTTTCGGCTTTCTAAACTTTTTATAAACCACTTAGCCTCTTGTAAATGAGACTTTATATATTGAGAATCGTTCGGATTACTCGCGGTTTTTGATAACTTTGCGTAAGTCTCGTTAACCGTTAATGCGGGCAGCGCTTCGTTATTAAGCTCAACAGTCCACACGCCCTTTTTCTTATATACATTTACATCGGGAATAACATACTCAGGCTCGCGAGACGAAATTGCACTGCCTGGGCGTGGGTTTAGTGTTTTTAATAAGCGCATGACCTCACGTAACTGATCTTCTTTTAAGCGAGTTTTGCGCATAAGCGTGCGATAGTCTTTACTGCTTAGCAGGTCAGAGTGCTCTTTAATAATTGAGCGGGCTTGGCTCAACCATGGCGTGTCTTCATCAAACTGCATCAGCTGCACTAACAAACACTCTTGCACAGACCTTGAGCCAGCGCCAATAGGGTCGAAGCGCTGAACGCGCTTGAGCACACATTCTATTTCGTCGAGCTCTATGTCTTCATTGTTGAGGCTTTCAAGAAGCTCTTCGCAGCTAACGGTTAGATAACCCGACTCATCTATTGAGTCGATGATGGCAATAGCAATCGATTTATCGTTATCACTGAAATGAGTCATTTCAGCCTGCCACATTAAGTGGTCTTGGATGCTGTCGGTGGTTTCACCTTGAAATACGTAGTCTTCGTCGGGATTACTGCCAACCATACGTGTGGGTGCGCTAGTTGACCCCAAGTATTCTTCCCATGAACTGTCGAGCGGCAAATCGTCGGGGAGCTCTCGGCCTTCAAGTGCGTCGTGGCTATCGATAGGGTCGGGCAAGTCACTTTCACCGCTGCTAAGACTGTCGGCAGCTTTTTCAGTTACGGTACTGTTAGTGCCCGATTGCTCTGAATCGGTGCGGCTGTCTAGGGTTTGGTTACCGCTGTCTTGATTTGCATCATTTGATGAGGCGTCTTTGTTTTCAAAGTCTTGCTCTGCCGTTTCTAAAAGCGGGTTAGATTCGAGCGCTTCTTGAATTTCTTGTTGCAAATCGAGTGTCGACAACTGCAACAGCTTGATAGCTTGTTGGAGTTGCGGCGTCATCGTTAATTGTTGACTAAACTTCAGTTGTAACGAGGGTTTCATTACCTTCCTTCATATACACCACACATACAATACGGTGGTGAGCACTATTACTGTAACAACACTGTCATAGAATATCACCAGATTACTCTAATAGCATCTATTAGATTGAAAACTGGTCGCCTAAATATACGTCTCTTACTGTCTGATTTGCAAGGACTTCACTCGCTGTACCCGAGGCGATAAGTTCGCCATGACTGACTATATATGCCAACTCACATACGTCTAATGTTTCTTTTACGTTGTGGTCGGTGATAAGAACACCAATTCCGCGTTCTTTTAGCTGATAGATAATCTTCTTTATATCATTAACAGAGATAGGGTCAACACCTGCGAAGGGCTCATCGAGTAAAATAAATTTTGGATTAGCCGCTAAAGCTCTTGCTATTTCTACTCTGCGGCGCTCTCCACCCGACAAACTCATACCCAAACTATTACGAATATGATTGATGTTAAAGTCGTCTAATAATTCGTCAGCTATGCGCAAGCGTTGGTCTTTAGATATATCTTCGCGGGTTTGCAATATCGCCATTAAGTTTTCAAAAACAGTGAGCTTACGAA
The DNA here is from genome assembly GCA_964643575.1 of uncultured Glaciecola sp. Lineage (GTDB taxonomy): Bacteria > Pseudomonadota > Gammaproteobacteria > Enterobacterales > Alteromonadaceae > Glaciecola. The sequence continues at coordinate 4,495 of CAZXTD010000074.1, forward strand.
ATATAGAGGCCTCTTGAGGCAAATACCCAATCCCGTTGCGAGCGCGTTCGTGCATCGGCTCGTAGCTCATGTTGATTTGGTCGATGAATATATCGCCTTTATCAAGTGGTACCAAGCCCACAATCATGTAAAAGGTGGTGGTTTTGCCTGCGCCATTTGGGCCAAGTAAACCCACTATTTGCCCAGTCGATACCTCTAGGCTTACATCGCGCACAACTTGGCGAGATTTATAGGATTTAGCGAGGTTTTTTGCACGTAGTGTACTATTCAAAATACTAATTTAACCTGTTGTTTTATATCAAAATGGCTACTTTGGACTGCCGTCGTTTTTGTCTTGTTTGTTGTCGTCTTCATTGTCAAAAGCCCCAGGGCTTATCACCGTTCGAACCGAGCCGTTATTATCGTCGTCAGTCGAAGCCACTATTTGCTCTTTTGCCATATCAAACACAATTGAGTCGCCGCTCACTTGCACTGCGTTTTGGTCAATTGAGGCCTCACCTTTTAACGAAATCGTGCGAGTGGCAACAGAGTAAATGATTTCATTAGCGCTGGCGACTACCATTGTGCCATCGTCTTGGCGCTGACTGTAGCTAGCAGGTTGACCTTGAGCAGTTATGATCTCTTGACGCTTGCCAGCAGTTGCATCAACAACAACTTGGTCTGCGAGAAGTTTTAAACTACCTTGTCTTATAATTACATTTTCGGTGTAGGTGAATATTTTATTTTTACCATCTAGGTTTTGATTTTTAGAATTTAAAGTAACGGGCTTGTTGAAGTCACTCGAAATGGTCGAGTTTTGGTCGCTATCTTCTTCTTGATATGCCGCGTTAGTAAAGAGGCTTACTAGCAAAAAGCCGCTCAGCACTAGTTTAATTGCTATCCAACTAGTTTTAGTGGACGCTTTTGCCAGTTGCTTCGCTGTTGCTAATTGTCTATTACTGCGGGTTAAATTGTGTTCGTACATGATTATTTAGCTCATATTGTTGAGTAATAAGGTCGCCCACTAGGCCCATACTTGTTACGGTATAATCAACGCCGCTAATTTCTACCATTTGGTCTGAAAACAGCGTTTTGTCTAGCAGGTTAATCCTAATATATTCGGTCGTGATTTGTTTGACATACTCTTGAGACCGCAAATTTACGATTTTGACGTTTTTTTCTAGTTTTATTGTGTTGTCGTTAGTGAGGGTTGCTTCGGTGGCCGTTACTTGCCAAGGCTCACCATCGTCTAAATACAAGGTGTACACCGGGTTATCAAACACCGCAAAACCTAACTCTTCGTAGTGCTCCATTTTTTCAGCGACTACTTGATGGCTTAAACGCCCCTCTTTGTCGTACAGTTTGCTGTTTAAATTAACCGCTTGATAGTTAGGCACCACACTCAAAAGGTCGTTGTTTTCTTGTGGGGCTTCTTTATCGCTAAATAATATAGGTAAGTAGAGCATTGCTACGGCAAAAAATACAAGTACTATACTCCAGCTAATCCGGCTCATACGCTAGCACCGTGCTGGGTGTTTATTGCACCGTTCACCATCAGTAATAAATCGCAAAACTCTCGCACCGCGCCTTTACCACCGCCAAGTTCAGTCACAAAGTTCGCTTTTTGTTTCACCATTGGGTGAGCATCTGCTACAGCAACCTTAACTGCGCTTACAGCAAACATGCCTAAATCGGGCATATCGTCACCCATGCTGGCAATTTGATCACTTGTGTAGCCAGTTTCTTGCATTAGGTCTTGCAAGGCTGTTTGTTTGTCTTCTCTTCCTTGCACCAAGTGCTTAACTTGCAAAGACTGCATGCGCTCGGCCACTATACGCGAATTGCGCCCAGTGATTACGGCAACGTCAATCCCTATTTTAGATAAGGCTTTAACGCCGTAACCGTCTTTGGTGTTAAAGGCCTTGTACTCTTCGCCGTTATTACCCAAATAAATACTGCCATCACTAAACACGCCGTCTACGTCAAACACCACTAACTTTATTTGGCTGCATAAATCGACAATGTGGGGCTCAATCTGCTTAGGTGGACTACCGTATAATGAATGTAAGGGATTCGATGAATGGGTGCTCATATTTACACCACTCCTGCTTTTAATAGCATGTAGGTATTGAGTGCCCCAATAGGCTGCTTGTTCTCGTTTAGTACAAATAAAGCGTTTATCTTGTTGGCCTGCATTAGGTTTAACGCATCTACTGCAAGCTCATGCGCGTGCGTACCAATGCCGCCTTTTGTCATCACTTCAGCAACCGTGGTTTGGTGGATATCAATGCGTTTATCAAGCGCACGGCGCAAGTCACCGTCACTAAAAATGCCCAAAAGCGTATCATTATTATCAACAACAGCCGTAACACCTAGCCCTTTTGAGGATATCTCGAATAATGCAGAAGTAACGCTCGCATCTGCTGTCACTTTTGGCACCTCTAAGCCGCTTAGCATAATATCTTCCACTGTTAGCAATAATCGCTTACCTAAGGCACCGCCCGGGTGCGAAAAGGCAAAGTCTTCTGCTGTAAAACCTTTGGCCTCCAGCAAAGCAACGGCAATTGCATCACCTAACACAAGGGTTGCCGTGGTGCTGGTGGTTGGCGCTAAGCCCAACGAGCAGGCCTCTTCTTTTACCTTAAGGTCCAGTGTTATTTGTGCGGCTTTTGCTAGGCTGCTTTGAGGTTTATTGGTAATTGCGATAATGGGCACGCCAATGCGTTTTATTGAAGGCAATAAACCGACTAGTTCAGCGGTTTCCCCTGAGTTTGATATACCCATTAGGACATCGTCTTTGCCTAACATGCCAAAGTCACCGTGATTTGCCTCAGCAGGGTGCATAAAAAAAGCGGGTGTGCCAGTGCTGGCTAGCGTTGCGGCTATCTTATTCGCAATATGGCCCGACTTACCCATTCCGCAAACAACTACCTTGCCTTTACATGCCATAAGGAGTTTGCAGGCTGCATTAAAAGCGAGGTCGCTTTCGTGAGCGCTGTCTGCATTTTGGTTATCTAGACTATTGACAAGTTCCTGCAGCGCAGATATTTGGTTTTGAAACGAGCGTTTTGCAGATTCGATAAAATTCATAAATTAAGCAAACAATATAAATTGATAAGCGATAAAAATTCCGATAAAAATAACGGCTTCTATTCGGTTGATACTTCGGGTGCCCCGCAGGTTGAAGCAAAACACGAATAATAAGACCGACAACCCTAGCATTACCAAGGAGTCTCGGGATGCTGCGGCGCCGTCTATTATACCAGGGGCAATAAGCCCTGGCATTGCTAAAACAGCTAACAAATTGAAGATATTAGACCCAATTATATTGCCTAGTGCAAGGTCGTCTTCACCTTTCATCACACCAGCAATACTGGCAGCAAGCTCTGGTAAACTAGTGCCAATAGCAATAATTGTTAAGCCAATGACTAATTCGCTTATGCCAAAATAGCGTGCGATGAATACAGCAGATTCCACTAAAAAGTGTGCGCTTAAAGGCAATAAAATAAGTCCGACAATTACCCAAAAAATAGCGGTGCTGGTGGGCACATTATCTGGAATTTCTGAATCGGTCTCGGCCATGAGCGGGTCGTTTTTTTCAACAGTAAGCGATAAAACGGCCATGCCAGCAATGACAAGCACAAACAAGGTGATAAGCACTACGCCCTCAATGAGAGATATTTCGCTATCGGCTATAAAGTACACTGCAATAAGCGTGACGATTAGCATAACTGGCAGCTCTCGCTTTAAGGTGCTAGACGATACCAACAAGGGCTTTATTAAAGCAGTGATACCTAACACTAAAGCGATATTAGTAATGTTAGAGCCAAGGGCGTTGCCCACTGCTGTATCAGTGGCCCCGGTAAAAGATGCCGTAGCTGCAACAACAATTTCAGGAGCAGACGAACCCATAGCCACAATTGTTAGGCCAATCATCATGGGCGCGATGCCAAAGTTTTTAGCTAATGCCGAGGCACCGTACACAAATCGGTCTGCGCTCCAACTTAGCGCCACCAGTCCAATAATAAATATTACTATTTGTAACAACACACAATACTTCTTCTATTAACAAATTGCTTAATTGCCGCGAATTGTAGCTATTTCGCGCTAGGAAATCACACAAAATCAAAAATAAATAACTTATATCGATAAAATGTACGTTTTGTTACTTTTTTCTTACGCGCAAAGCGTTGAAAAGGGCTAAACTATACCAATATAAGCGTTCAATATTTATTTGTGAGCTTGTTGTGACCGTATAAACGTGGCTTATATTTTTGTCTGGTTTTAACAAGTACGATGTTAGAAGCTGTTTGCTAAATAAAGTTTAATTTATCGCACTGATCACCAATAAAAGGTGAGTCGTAAAGAGACTTAAATGAAAATAAACGAACCCTTTTCATTTATGCGCGTCACAGTGTTAGGTGTGGCATAAAAAAAACGCAATGCCAACAAACGATACACAAAGCATACCGGCAGTAAAATCATTGCTCGTAAAGCACAAAATGGAGTTTTAAACTAAAGAATGTCTGAAAATATCGTATCAATCACTGATATGCAGTTCTCACGCGGCGACCGCCAAATCTATAGAGACATTTCTTTATCGGTTAAAAAAGGCGGTATTACGGCCATAATGGGACCTAGCGGGATTGGTAAAACGACACTTTTAAAAATTATAGGTGGTCAACTTAAGCCAAGCTTTGGTGAAGTGCTGTTTCAGGGCGAAAACGTGCATACGGTTTCGCGTAATCATCTATATAAAATGCGTCGTAAAATGAGCATGTTGTTTCAAAGTGGCGCATTGTTTACCAATATGTCGGTGTACGACAATGTGGCGTTTCCGTTGCGCGAGCATACAAAGCTTGACGAGAGCATTATTGAAACTATCGTTACCCTAAAGCTAGAGGCTGTTGGCCTTAGAGGTGCAGCTTCGCTTATGCCTAGCGAGCTGTCTGGCGGCATGGCAAGACGAGCGGCACTTGCGCGCGCAATCGCACTCGACCCCGACTTAATCATGTACGATGAGCCATTTGCTGGGCAAGACCCAATTTCAATGGGCGTGCTCGTTAAGCTAATTAAAGCGCTTAATAAAGCACTTGACCTGACCTCGATTGTGGTCACCCATGATGTCACGGAAGTATTAGAAATTGCAGACTACGCCTACATTATGGCCAACAAGACTATTATTGGGTCGGGTACACCTGACGAAATCAAAAACTCTGACTCAGAGCTCGTTCAACAGTTTTTGCGCGGTGAAGCCGATGGCCCAGTGCCGTTTCATTTCCCTGCGGGCGACTTAGCTGAACAAATAATTGGTCACAAAATAGAAAATGCAGACCAAGCTCGCAAAAAAACAGGTGATAAAGTATGAGTAACTTAATTACTTCATTCGCTGACTTTTTTGCTAAAACAGGCAAAGCCACTATCGATAGAGTGAGTGCAATAGGGCAAGCGTCGATGATGCTGTTTGGCGCTTTGTTTGCGTTTCCGCTGCTTAAAAATATTCGTTTAACAATAGCGCAGATTTATGTAGTAGGAGTGCAATCACTATTGATAATAGCCGTGTCGGGCTTGTTTATCGGCATGGTAATGGCCCTGCAGGGCTACACTATTTTAGTTAATTATGGCGCTGAGGGCAGCCTAGGACCCATGGTCGCATTATCTATTTTACGAGAACTTGGGCCAGTGGTTACCGCTTTATTATTTGCAGGTAGGGCAGGGTCTGCGTTAACGGCAGAAATAGGCTTGATGAAGGCAACAGAGCAACTCAGTAGTTTAGAAATGATGGCAATCGACCCGCTAAGGCGCGTTATTTCACCTCGTTTTTGGGCCGGCGTTATTAGCATGCCCATGTTAGCTTTGATTTTTTCAGCAATTGGTATTTTAGGTGGACACGTGGTTGGCGTTGAATGGCTTGGGGTTGACTCAGGCAGCTACTGGTCAATTATGCAAGCCACCGTAGAGTGGGAAAAAGACGTAGTAAACGGCGTCATTAAAAGCGTTGTGTTTGCCCTCGTTGTGGTGTGGATTGCACTTTATAAAGGATATTCATGTATCCCAACCTCCGAAGGTATCAGTTTAGCAACAACGCAAACGGTAGTGTATTCGTCCCTCGCTATTTTGGGATTAGATTTTATTTTAACAGCTTTAATGTTTGGCATTAGTTAGGACAATCGATGACAACTAGAAAAACAGAAATTATGGTCGGCTTATTCGTAGCATTGGCCATTGCAGCAACCTTGTTGCTCGCGCTACGTGTAGCCAATCAAGGAATGAGCGGTAGTGGTGAAACCTTCAATTTAAAAGCACGCTTTGACAACATAGGCGGACTCAAAGCACGCTCGTCGGTCAAGGTGGGTGGCGTTGTTGTCGGTAGAGTAGAGCGGATATATCTTGACCCCAGCGATTTAGTGCCGGTAGTTGATTTAACGATTTCTTCAGCATACAAAAACACCTTTCCGGATTCGAGCAGCCTGTCGATTTTAACGTCCGGTCTATTAGGCGAACAATTTATTGGATTGCAGCCAGGGTTTATTTTTCCTGAAGACATCGTTCGCATTGCAGAAGACAAAGTGTGTGAAACCAATGTGCTAGATGATTGTCCATACCTTACAGATGGCGAAGAAATCTTTGATACTAAATCGGCCCTAGTATTAGAAGATTTGATAGGACAATTTTTGTTTAACCAAGGAGACGAATAGTTTATGAAGCATTTATCCCGTTTATTCGTAATAGGCAGCATATTCGCCTCAATTACCTTAGCAAGTAGTTTAAGTTATGCAGTAACACCTTTACCGCAAGAGGCGAGTAGTAAAGAACCTGGTACACTCAGCGCGGCAACTGTTGATGAAGCCACCACGCAAATAAAAGTGTCGCAAGACGACCCATTTGACATGGTGAAAGCGGCGGGTTCACGCACCTTCGCAAGAATTAAGCTCGAACAAAGCAATATACAAAACGACCCTGAAATACTGCGTACAATTATGGAAGAAGAGTTGATGCCTTATATCGACTATCGTTTTTCATCGTTTAAAGTACTGGGTAAATACACCCGCTCGGCTAGCCCAAAAGAACTTCAAGAGTTTGTGACGGTTTTTAGAGAGTATTTAATTACTAGCTATGCGGTTGCCATGGGTTATTACGACGACCAAGTAGTAGAGTTTGAGCCAGCTAAAGACTTTGGCACGCGCTCAGATGTAACGGTAAGAGCGGTTATAAAAGACGATGCTCGTCCTGAAATAAAAGTAGCATTTAAAGTGCGTAAAGGCCGTGATGGTACTTGGCAGGCATACGACATGGTTGCCGAGGGTATCAGTCTGCTCTCGAGCAAACAGTCTGAGTTTGAAAGTATATTGCGCAAAGACGGTATCGATAAAGTGATTGAATTAATGCGCGAAAGTATTCGTAAGCCTATTGTACTGCAAAATAATAACGCCGAGGCTGCTTAATGGAGCTTAGCATAAGTGCGCCAGAGCAATCGGGCGCACCTAGCACGCTCGCTATTTCAGGCGTGCTCGATCAAAACTCAATTACCCACGACTTTTTAAAGTCTATTTCTCAAAGCCAAGAACAAATACTTACTCAAAGTAAAGTGCTTGAGGTAAACCTTAAAGAAGTTATCCGTGCCGACACTTCGGGCTTAGCATGGTTGCTGAATATGGTAAAAGATTTAAGCAAATCGCAAGTAGAAGTGAGATTTTCTAACATTCCTGATAAACTCCAAAACTTAGCTGCATTGAGCGGTGCACAAACGCTTTTGCGGCCTTCAAGTTTGGCCTAAAAACGCAAAAAAGCCCAAAGTAGGAACGATTTAAATGAGCAACGACGAAATAGCGCGAATGCTAAGCGCCAGCTTAGGACTTAGCGAAGTGAAAGTAAAAAGTGAAGGCACACATTTCCAGATAATCGCAGTTGACGATAAGTTTGAAGAAATGAGCCGGGTTAAACGCCAGCAATATGTATATGCGCCGCTTAAAGACCTTATCGCAGACGGCACCATTCATGCGGTGTCGATAAAAACATTCTCCACTAGTCAGTGGCAACGCGAAAAAATGTTTAACTAATTCTGTTAACCAGCCAATAATAAAAACAACATCACAGCAAATTTAGGAACACATAGTGGACAAACTGAGCATTAAGAAAAGCCCGGCCTTGCAGGGTACAGTAACGATATCAGGCGCAAAAAACGCAGCCCTTCCGGTGTTGATATCGAGTTTACTTGCCGACTCAGCCTGTACATTTACAAACGTACCGAATTTGCGTGATATCAATACAACCCTTCTTTTATTAAAAGACTTTGGCGCAAAAATCAATCAAGTCAGCGCAGACAGCGTCGAAATAGACGCAAGTAAATTAGAAAGCGTAACCGCATCATATGAGTTAGTGCGCACAATGCGTGCCTCCATATTGGTGTTGGGACCTTTATTAGCCAAATATGGCCGTGCAAATGTGTCCTTACCCGGCGGTTGCGCCATTGGTGCACGTCCCGTTAACTTGCATCTAAATGGCCTCGAAAAAATGGGCGCTACCATCGATGTAGAAGAAGGCTACGTTAGAGCATCGGTAAATGGCCGCCTGCAAGGTGCCCGTATATTTATGGATATGGTGAGCGTTGGCGCTACCGAAAACCTAATGATGGCTGCAGCGCTTGCCGAAGGCGAGACTATTATCGAAAATGCCGCGCGTGAGCCAGAAATTGTTGACCTTGCCGATTGTTTAAACGCAATGGGTGGTAAAGTGAGCGGCGCAGGCACCGATAAAATCGTCATTGAAGGCGTGCCAGCTTTACAAGGCTGTACCTACGATATTTTGCCTGACCGAATTGAAACCGGCACATTTTTAGTAGCCGCTGCCGTGACCAAAGGCAGCATTAGATGCGAAAAAGCTGCACCGCATACCCTTGACGCCGTGTTAAGCAAGCTCGAACAAGCTGGCGCACATATTGAAATAGGTGACGACTGGATAAGCCTCGATATGCAAGGCAAAATGCCAAAAGCGGTTAATTTAAAAACCATGCCGCACCCGGGCTTTCCAACCGATATGCAAGCCCAGTTTGTTACTCTAAACGCGGTAGCCAACGGCAATGGCGTCATTACCGAAACTATTTTTGAAAATCGCTTTATGCACGTACCTGAGCTTAACAGAATGGGCGCTAAAATTGAGTTAGAGGGCAACAACGCCGTAACTCAAGGCTCTGCTGGTTTAAAAGGTGCTCAGGTTATGGCAACCGATTTGCGTGCATCTGCAAGTTTGGTGATTGCAGGGCTGGTGGCTGAGGGTGAAACTATCGTAGACCGTATTTATCATTTAGATAGAGGTTATGAAGCGATTGAGGCTAAGCTAGGTGGTTTAGGTGCAAATATTGAGCGCAAGAAAGGTTAGTCGTTCTTAAAAATGATCTAACGCGCGTTTGTTGTTCGTTAGCCAAGCTATTGTGTGGTTGGAATCTTTAGCCACGACTCTTTAGCCACGAATATTACTTGGGTCAAGTTCACCCACTATTGCCGTCATCGTGATGAGGCTATCGTCTCTAATCACCTCTAGCACTAATTCGGTGCCCGGAATAGCCTCAGCTATTAAGTCGCGTGCAGATGCGGCGTCTTCTATTTTCATACCATTTACAGCTAATATACGGTCGTTTACTCGCAATCCTGCAAGTTGTGCGGCCCCATTATTAGAAACCGATGTCACAATTATCCCTTTAATATCTTTAACGGCTTCGCCAGCAAATCCGAGCTCACCTCTAATCACAGTGCCATTCTCAATGATTTCATCCATAATGCGTTTAGCAAGCGTGTAGGGTACAGCAAAATTGACGCCTTCAACGTCTTGTACTTGGCGGCTTCGAGCATCTATTGTCTTAAAGTTAGCATTGGTAATACCGACTAAGTAACCGTTTGAGTCAACCAGTGCGCCGCCTGAGTTGCCAGGGTTTAATACGGCATCGGTTTGCACAAAATCAAAGTAATTAGCGAGGGTAGAGTGGCCAGTGCGGCTCACGATACCTGATGTGATGGTTTGTCCTAAATCAAGTGGGTTACCAATTGCCATTACCACATCACCCACACGTAGGTCGGGGTCGGCCATTTGCGGCATGGCTTGCAAGCCATCAAGCTGTATTCTAAGTACTGCTAAGTCGGTAACTTGGTCAAAACCTATCAATTGAGCAGACACCACACGGCTATCTTGCAAGGCAACAAAAATACTGTCTGCGCCTCTAATAACGTGGTAGCAGGTGAGTAAGTAGCCGTCTTCACTCATTATTACGCCCGAGCCTAAACTTGTGCGTTCGGTATTGCGGTTACGAAACAAGCGGTTTGAATTGTCTAAACTGACGCTGTATATATTAGCCACCGCCGGAGCGCTTTGTTCGAGTGCTTCGTAGTAACTTAATCGAGGTGGAATTTTTTCTTCGTTGTTAAGCCACGTAATGTCGAGCCCTTCGCCTTCTCTAAACTCGGGGAAAGCAATAAGCAAAATAGTAGCAACAACCGCACCTAAAATAATAGGTTTGAGTAATGCGAGGAAAAATCGTTGCAAGAGTGACATAGACAAGCCTTTAACTGTATTGCCTGATCATAGCAAAGACTTGTCGATGGCGAAAGTTTAATAACATCCTAGTGAGGTACTCTCCAATGTCGCAACTCCTCCGTATTTGTCGCGGTTCTCCAATATTACCGAGGTTTTTCGACATTGCCGCGGCTCTCCCGTCATTACCGCGAAGGCGGTAACCTCCCAAAACATCCTTGATGTAAATAAACACCCCGATGTTCCAAGGAGGTCCCGTCTTTCGACGGGATGACGTTGAAAGCCGACGGGACTACGGGAGTCGCGTCGAAGCATGGGTTTATGATTAGCGGATAACGATGATCAAATTACTGTTGCCGCGCTGTAGAGTAAGCGCAATCACGCCGCTGCTGGCTTCAATCATCTCGCCTAATTCGCGTAAATTGGCGACTGGTCTGCGGTTAATCCCCGCGATTATATCGCCTTCACGCAAACCTATACGCGCGGCAGGTGAGCCGTCGGCAACTGACGACACAACAACAGCACTTGCGCCTGAGCTATTATTGCCATTTTGTAGGTCAGAGCCTTCAAGCGCAGGGTGTAAGTCTTTTGCTTCTACCTGCATATCTTCAAGTGCACCGAGTACAACCTCCACTTCCATTTCTTTGCCGTTACGAACGAGCGTTACCGTGACATCTGCGCCTGCGCCTAAGCTCGCAACTTTAGCGCGTAGCTCATCAAAGCCACTTAGGTCGTTACCGTTTATCTTGGTAATTATGTCGCCAGCTTGAATACCCGCTTCAGCCGCGGCAGAATCCATTTGCACCTCGTTAACAAAAGCACCAATATTAACGTTACTGTTGTATGCTTCTGCTAAGCCCGAGTCTACGTCTGTGCCAGTAATACCAAGCAAACCACGGCGTACTTCACCAAATTCTAAAATTTGGTCAATAAGGCCTTTCATCATATTGCTTGGTATGGCAAAACCAATGCCTACGTTACCGCCGTTAGGACCAAAAATAGCGGTGTTAATACCCACTAACTCACCGCGCAGGTTAACTAAAGCACCGCCCGAGTTACCGCGGTTAATAGCGGCGTCGGTTTGAATGAAGTCTTCTAGGCCACCAATATTAAGCCCTGAGCGACCTAGTGCGCTAACAATACCTGAGGTAACGGTTTGGCTTAAACCAAAGGGGTTTCCGATAGCTACCACAAAGTCGCCTACTCTGAGTTTGTCAGAGTTTGCTAGTTCTACTTCAACTAAGTTATCAGCTTTAATTTGCAGCAATGCAATGTCGCTTTGTGCGTCTGCACCGAGTTTTTTAGCGATTACTTCGCGACCATCGGTGAGTTTAACCATAATTTCGTCGGCATTATCGACAACGTGGTTGTTGGTGACTACATAACCGTTTTCTGCATCGATAATAACGCCCGAACCCAATCCTCTAAAAGGACGCTCGCGAGCTTGTTCGTTCGGCGCGCCAAAGAAGTATCTGAACATTTCAGGTACTTGTTGACGAGATGTTTGTGTGCCTTTTACCGCAATACTTACAATTGCGGGGGTGGTTTCTTCAAGCATGGGCGCCAAAGATGGCATTTCGTCTTTCGAAAAAAACGGGATGCCGGCTACAGCCGAGGCCGAAGAAGCTGCTATAAACGCGGCCGAAAACACGACCATAGACGCTTGGCGAATCACTTGTCTCATGAAAACAATACTCCTAATAATTAATACCCATTACAGACATTAATTTAGGGGCATTAGTTCATATCTCAAGTTAATTGTTTGATTTTTCTTCGACTGGTAGTTTATCTACGTCTGGATGGCCAACAAACAAGCCTGATGCGCCGTTTGAGAAGTCACGAGGCTGGTCGCCGGTGCTACTATCGTTAGCGCTTTTGGTGACACTGGGCGGTGAATTACGTAAAAACAAGCTGGCGTGCTCACCAAAAAAGGTAGTGCGCGACTCATCTTCTAACGGCATCGATAACGACTGCTCATATTGCATCATCGACGTTTTTAATGCGTTTAATTCGCCGCTAATACGCTAGATAGTTTCACTGCTTGTGCGCAAGTGACTATTGGCCTGTTCAGCTAACAACGATTTCAGCTCAGCTTCGGTACTGTTGTTAGCTTGGCTATTTGCTTTTTGTACAGAACTTGCCCACATGTAAGTTAGACCAGCCCCAAGCAGTAAGCCTACTACGATGCCAATGAATAATGTTGTGATGTCCATTGTCGATGTCCTGAAATATTTAATACTTAAGTTTATGGCTAGATCTTTGTCGATTAAGCGCAGAGTTGCAAGCTCTATTTTGTGTTAATTTGTGATAACGTTTCTTCAGCCGTATTAATCGCGTCTTTTGATAATTTCCAAAATTGTGCACCAAATATCTCCCACAAGGCCAAAAGAGGCATGTTTACGGTATCGAATTTTGAATAAATTGGGTAAACTAATGTGCTTAGTGCCTCATAAACTGAGCAAATATAGTCAAGCAAGACACATAATAAGAGAGAACAATGGGTAGAAAATTTGAAGTCCGCAAAGTATCAATGGCCAAAACGGCAGCGGCAAAAACCAAAGTGTATTCAAAATACGGTAAAGAGATTTATGTTGTTGCTAAAAATGGCGGCCCTGACCCTGACGCCAATCTCTCATTACGCCGACTAATAGAAAAAGCCAAAAAAGATCAAGTACCAGCACACGTTATTGATAAAGCAATAGACAAAGCCGCAGGTGGCGCAGGTGAAGACTTTGCGCCCGCACGCTACGAAGGTTTTGGTCCAGGTGGTTGCATGGTAATTGTCGATTGTTTAACCGATAACGTTAACCGCACCATTACCGACGTGCGCAACTGTTTCACTAAAACAGATAGCAAACTCGGCGCTCAAAACTCCGCTGCTTTTATGTTCGACCATTTAGCCGTATTTGGTTTTGCCGGTGACGATGACGAAGTCATTCTCGAAGCCTTAATGGAAGCAGATGTAGACGTAAGCGACGTTGAGGTTGATGACAACCAAGTGACTGTTTTTGTCCCTCATACCGAATTCTTTAAAGCTAAGACGGCGCTTCTCGACGAATTCCCAGACCTCGAATTTGACGTAGAAGAAATAAGCTGGGTACCACAAGAAACTAAAGACATCGATGAGGCCGATATGCCTATGTTCGAAAAATTCATGGATATGCTAAACGACTGCGATGATGTACAAAATATTTATCACAACGCTAATGCTTAGTGTTAGCGACTTGTACATTTGTTGATTAGATCAGTTCACTGGGCACTTTTGCTCAGTGATCGGTTTGTTTTAACTTGCTATCATGCACTCTGCCTTCCTTGGTGTGACACTAAAATCTAAAGCTTGGCGTTAAACCAAATGCATCTCACTCAAATAATCCCTCGATTGCATCTCTTGTAAGCGGCTCAGGCAGCGCTGAAATTCAAACGACAAGCGCCCCGAAGTGTAAAGCTCCTCAGCAGGAACTTCTGCAGAAATGATGAGCTTCACTTTGCGTTCGTAAAATTCGTCGACCATGGCAATAAAACGCCTTGCTATATCATCCTTTGACTCATCCATTTGTATTACGTTGGCAATGAGGACATTTTGGTAAATACGGCTCAACTCAATATAGTCTGTTTGGCTGCGCGGCCCATCACAAAGAGCTAAAAAGTCAAACATAATACTGCTTTCGGCTTTTTTCATGGCTTTAATTTCGCGACCTTCAATATCTACGGTAGTGTTTTCTTGATAGGTTTCGGCGGCAAGCTTTTCAAAGTAAGAATCAAGGTTTTTTTG
>CAZXTD010000075.1:0-15061 GCA_964643575.1 uncultured Glaciecola sp.
AAGAAAATTACGTCCTGTATTTAAATGAAGACCAACTCGACGGTTTACCCTCTTCGTTTGTAAGAGCCGCTGCCGGGATGGCAGCAGAGCGCGGGCAAGAGGGCAAATACGCCATAACCAATACACGTTCTTCTATGGACCCATTCTTGACCTACTCTACAAACAGAGAGTTAAGACAAAAAGTATGGGAAACCTACTATAGCCGTGGCGATAACGCCGACCAATACGATAACAACGAACTCATTAAGCAGATACTTACGCTTCGTCATGAGCGCATTAAACTGCTTGGCTACGATAACTATGCGCAATGGCGTCTGGAAGATCGCATGGCCAAAAACCCTGAAAACGCGATGCAGCTAATGCAAAAAGTATGGCCTGCGGCAATTGCACGAGTAGAAGAAGAAGTCGCCGACATGCAGGCTATTGCTGACGCACAAGGCGCTGATATTACAATTGAGCCTTGGGACTACCGTTTTTATGCTGAGCAAGTTCGGCGCGACAAATACGCGCTCGATTCGGACGAAGTAAAGCAATACTTGCAGCTAGATAAACTTCGTGAAGCAATGTTTTATGTTGCGGGTCGTTTGTTTAACTTTGAATTTACGCCTGTACCCGATGGCAAGGTGCCCGTTTTTCATGAAGACGTTAAAGTATGGGAAGTAAAAGATATTACCAGCGGCAAATTTATTGGCTTATGGTATCTAGATCCCTTTGCTCGTCAAGGTAAACGCTCTGGTGCATGGGCCACAACTTATCGTAGTTACACCACATTTGATGGCGAAAAGTCGGTATTGTCGTCGAACAACTCAAACTTTGTAAAAGGTGCACCTGGCGAACCTACTCTAATTTCGTGGGATGACGCAGAAACTTATTTCCACGAATTTGGACATGCCTTGCATTTCTTATCGGCCGATGTTGTTTATCCGAGCTCCCACTCAGGCGTCCGAGATTACACCGAGTTTCAGTCTCAACTGCTTGAGAGGTGGTTGCTAACCGACGAAGTGATTGATAACTACTTAGTCCATTATAAAACAGGTGAGCCCATTCCTAAGAGCTTAGTGGCTAAAATAAAACAAGCCTCTACCTTTAATGAGGGCTTTAAAACCACAGAATATATGGCTTCAGCCATTATGGACTTGCTCTATCATACTACCGACCCGAGCTTAATAGACCCTGATAGCTTTGAGCGCGAACAACTTAAAGCGCTAGGTATGCCCGAAGAAGTAGTAATGCGCCATCGGTCGCCGCATTTCGCTCACGTGTTTAGAGGCGAAGGTTATGCATCTGCTTATTATGGCTACATGTGGGCCGAGGTATTAACTTCTGATGCAGCTGAAGCTTTTGCAGAAGCACCCGGCGGTTTTTATGACGAAGAACTCAGCGAAAGACTCGTCAAATACTTGTTTGCCGTGCGTAACGCCATGGACCCTGCCGACGCGTATCGTGCATTTAGAGGCCGCGATGCAAAAGTCGAGGCTTTAATGCGTGATAGAGGATTTCCGGTAAAATCGGCAGAGAAATAAGCAAGTACCGTTATTGCTTATTCACTTAATCAAGGAGGCCTTCGTATTGAAGGCCTTTTTATTTAAAGAAGTTCTTATTCGAGCACTTTGTTTTCTAGGACGGTTCAGTCGAGAACTTTTCGAACAATACCCAAAGTATATTCAACTGCACCTGCATTACGGAGTAAAACTTTAGAGCCTCGCTCACCATCTAACTTTGCAAGTTCAGGATGCTCAAACCAATGAATCAATGTTTCGGTGAGCTCGTTTGTATTTTCTGTGATGATCAAAGCGTTTTGTTCTTGTAGACGCTGACAAATGTTAGGGTTATTAAAAATACTGGGGCCCATCACAATTGGTGTAGAGTAAAGTGCTGCTTCAAGTGCATTGTGCCCTCCTTTTTCCGCAAAACTGCCGCCGACAAAAGTCACATCACAAATAGAATAGCAAGCTTTCAGCAAACCCATAGCATCCACAACAAGACAATCAACTTCAGCTTTTTTAGTGCTTTTAGCTTCTAGTTTGGTGCTTTTATCTAGCAAATTAGAATCAGACACTCGCTGAGTATGATAACCGCTTGCCTTCACTATTTGATGGACCTCATCAAAACGGTGGGGATGTCGTGGTACGACGATAAGAGCCAAATCGCCGTGCTGTTCTTTTAGCTTTTTGTAAGCATCTAACAGGAGCTTCTCTTCAGGATCGTGCGTAGAAGCAGCAAGTAATACCGGCCTATCTTGCAAATTATAATAAGCATTAATTTGCTGCCCTAGGTCATCGTCTTTGCTGTCTGGCAATAGATCAAACTTCATATTACGGGATAGCTTTAACTGCTTTTTATAAACGCCAAAAGCTAAGAAGTTTTCAAAATAATCAGAGTTTTGCACGCAAATGTAACGCATCTTACGTAAAGTGGGTCGAAACAACCAAGCGACTTTTCGGTAGCTGCTTAAAGACTTTGCCGTCATTCTTGCGTTCACTAAGCACACTGGAATATTCAGTTTTTCGCACTGAGCTACCATATTTGGCCAAATTTCTACCTCAACAATAAGCGCTAGTTTTGGCTCTATGGATTTGTAAAATCGGCGCATTAGCCAAGGCAAATCAATGGGCAAATAGGCATGCTGAATACGCTGGGCGTAGTCTTTGCCATTAAACATGTTATAAGCATGCAAAGCGCCGGTGACCGAAGACGTAGTTAGCGTAATTACCGTATCTGGATATTCGTCAATTAAAGCTTTGATTAGCCCTGCTGCTGCGTTTATCTCGCCAATTGACACACAGTGAATATGAATACCCTTTTTTTGAAAATGACTTGGCGTCCAGCCAAAACGTTCGGCAAAACGCCGGCCTTTCAAACTATCGTGTTGTAATCTCAGTTTGCGGCGATTAACCAGCAGTAGCAGAGGTGTGAGTAAAAGCAATAACCCACTATAGAGAATTAAAAGTAAATGATAACGAAAAGAAAAAGCAGAAACTTGGCTCAAAATAGAAGCTTTCTCCATATGTAATGATAAGGGGTTGCGCCAGTGATACTAACACTAAGCATCAGCAAATAAACAGTACTTTACAGATTTCGACTGATTGTTTCTGTCAGTACTGAGTTTGAAAACGGTTTTATCATCACATCATTCATGCCTACATCATAGCAACGCTGAATATCTTCTTCAAAACCATGAGCTGTGGCTGCACATATCCTTACATTGGCGATGTTTGGCGACGTATGCTGACGTATCAGTGTTGTGGCCTCAAAGCCGTCCATAACCGGCATTTGGCAGTCCATAATAACTAAATCAAATCCTTTTGAGGGGTCTTCCAAAGAAGCTTCAAGCATATCTAGCGCCACTCTCCCATTTTCTGCAACGCTTAGGCTAACGGAAGTATCTGCAAGCATTTCGGTAAATAGGAGTTGGTTAATTTCGTTATCTTCGGCCAATAAGATTCTTTTGCCGGTCCAATCATTAGTTGCAGCATTGGCCTGCTTACTAAACCAATCAACCAATTTGGTAAATTGCTGGAATACCGGCGACTGGTCACTGAGTTGATTGTTCATGTCAATATCTATCTGAGCTACGCGCTCAAGACCGACTAGTTTCGCGCCCTGTTCGCTTTGCTGCTCGAGTAATCGTTGGCACTGCAACTTAAGTTGCTTGCTCATAAATACGGTTTGTTCAACCTTCGCTACTCGCAAAATTGCTGCAACACAAGTGTCTATTGGCATGTCGCTGTCTGCATGCAATATGCCAATCGCTTCCCAGTTTTTATCGCTTCGTACTTCAGATAGCAGTTCAGAAATCCTGCTGCATGCGCGCAACTTGAGCTTATTCTGCAAGCCCATTTCGGCCCAAAAATTAGCAGAAATCTCGTCGGCGACTAACAAAATCGTATTTGGCATTGTGACATCAAGTACTTCGGGACGAACACTGCTTTCAATTTCAGCTAGTGGTAAAGAAAACCAGAACTCTGAACCTTGCCCAAATTCGCTGTTAACACCAATATTGCCTTTTAGCAAATCGATAACTTGTTTTGAAATGGTCAGCCCTAGACCTGTCCCTTGATGGGCACGGCTGTATGAGTTGTCGACTTGCTGAAATTCAGTAAATAATTGGTCTATATCGTCGGCTTTAATCCCGATACCCGTATCTCTGACATAAAACACTAGGTCATTGCTTTCATTTAGCGCAGCATGAACACAAACCTTACCTTTTTGTGTGAATTTAATCGCATTAGCGCACAAATTATTGAGTACTTGTCGTAAACGTTCCATATCGCAAAATAACGAGTCGGGCACATCTGCATCAATACTCAGCTCAAAAGCAACGCTTTTCTCGTTTGCTGATACTGAATGGATATAACATGCCTCGTGCAAAAACTGTCTTAAACTGAAAATCCGCTTGTTTAGCTTTTGTATGCCTGAATCGAGCTTTGCAAAATCGAGCACTTGGTTCACTAAAAATAAGAGTGTGCTACCACTTTGGCTTATTGCTTCTACATACTCTTGTTGTTTTTTGTCAAGAGTGGTTTTACTTAAAATCTCTGCCATGCCTATTACGCCACTTATTGGCGTACGCAATTCATGGCTCATATTGGCCAAAAAGTTACTCTTAGCTAATGCCGTTTGCTCTGCATCACTTGCTGCCTGACGCAATCGAGAAATATTCTGAAATGCACCTTTCAGTTTAACCGGATTACCATTTTTAAACTCGACATAACCCACCGACCTCACCCAAATTCGATTGCCTCTTGCCGTAATAAAAGGCAGCTCCAAGTCGAATGATTCGCCAGTTTGCATGCATAAATCAACTGCTTCAGTAATAATTGGCCGTGCTTCGGGAGCGTAATAATTGATAGCATTGGCAACATCTAACGGTGCATTTTGAGGGAGTTCATGAATGTTATAAACCTCTTCTGACCATTCTAGCTTTTGTGTTTGGATGTCTAAAGAATAAAACCCAAGCTGGGCAATACGTGCGGTTGTTTCAAGCAACTCACTATTTTCACGCATTTGCGCTTCTAGCCGGCGTCGATTTGTTACGTCTCGCGCGGTAAACACAAACCCTTGTAATTTATCTAATTCGAAAACAGGTAGCACAGAGCAATCAATTAAAACGCTGCCGCCCGATTGGGTAACAATTGCCACTTCGCCGGTAAAAGCCTGACCATTTTCTAAGGCTGTGGCTAATTTTCGATGCTCACTGGAGCGCGCGTTAGCGTCTATAAATTCGATGATTCCTGTGTGCAACACAGTGCGAGACCGATGTTCTAGTAAACGCAAAGCATTATGATTTACCCAAGTTACTTGTTGACTTTGGTTAAGCAAAAAAACGGCGTCGCTGCTGCTTTCAACTACTCTAAGTAAACGTTTATTCTCTTCGATGCGTTGATCCAAAAAACTTTGTGAACGTTGAATCGTTTGCGTGGCGTCGTTAAGTTTTTGAGCTTCAGAAATCGTTGCTAAGACGCAGTCTTGCCCTTCGTACGTCATGCTCGACAAACCAATCGAAATATAAATAGTTTTGCCACTTTTATGCCGAGCAGGAAAAGACGCGCCTTGTCCCATTAGCCTGTTGAAAGGTTTGGCAAAAAACTGTTCAAAGTGAGATTGATGTTTTTGGCGAGTCGACGGAATCAACAACGAATTAATGTGCTGCTTTAGTAGGTCATTTGCTTTTAGGCCAAAAATATCTTCAACGGTGTCGTTGCAATAAAGCACCGTGCCTGACTTATCCACCAACAAGATAGCGCTCGCTGTTGCATTGAGGATGTTAGATAAGTCGTCAAAATCCAAATTAGTGTCACTCCAAGTGATTTCTGTTTAAAACATATCGGCGTACTATCTGTTCGGCTTTAGCATATTAATTGAATACCAAAAAAATAGTATACCTCATTGTAAAAAACGACTAAAAACAAATTGATATAACTAAGTTTTACGAAAATATTGCCGATAACATTCTATGCTTTATTTTTCAACGTTTTCATATTAATGCGGCCAAGCCAAGACTCTCGCGATACCTTATTATCACTATTGCTCAAAGTAGCAAGGTGCGATCTTGTGCGCATCAACGAGCATGATGCCGGCAAAATAAATAGACACGAATTTGGGCAGCATGAACTAAGCGCCTTATTAGACAAAGCGCTTGAGCCAAATCAAGCCAGCGACTTCACCCAAGCATGTGTAGTAGAGTACGAAGCTTGTCAAATGAGTACTAGCTTATACAGCAACAAACATATCCATATCGAGTTTACGCCGCTTGCAACGTCAATCAACAATGGACTTGAAAGCGACGACAGAAAAATACTGCCACAAGTACAGAGCATGCCAAGTCATACCGAGATTGACTTATATCACCATCGCGAGTTACCCACTTTTTTACGAGATTTTGCTGAAAGTGGCAATTATCCAAAGCGCAACGCCGTATCAGACGATCAACATTTATTGATTACATTTTTGCAAACCTTGATCGTCACAAATAATGGTTTGCGTATGATAGACCAATATATTCATTTAACGCGCGATAACTTAACAAAGCTACAAAGCAGAACGTCTTTGCAGCGTGAAATAGACGAACAAATCAACCATTCTTCACTTGCCCTATGCATGATTCATTGTATCGATTTTCAGCACGTTAACCGCAAGTTTGGTCAAGCGAAAGGCGATAAAGTTCTCTATGAAATCACGCATATTATTAATCAATATACGCGTAACGACGATATATCCGGAAGGTTTGGTGGCGCACTGTTTGGCATTGCTATACAGGCTACTTCAATTGATGATGCTCACAAACTTGCCCTAAAGCTTCAAGAGGCGCTAAATAACAAACACTATTTACAAAATGCTATTCGCTTAGGATTTAACGTTGGCGTAGCATTCGTGTCGCAACAAGAGGCCGAGTTAGACAATAGTTCTACCTCTAGCTTGCTCATTAATAGGGCTGAACAAGCACTCAAAGCTGCTCAGTCTCAGGCGAGCCCAAGCATAGTTCAGTGGGAACCCGACAAGTTTAGTTTTGATGAGCAGGAGTTTAATTACCTAGGCGGTATCTTTACCCCCGACAATGTCACCAACTACCGAAATATGCTATTGCTGTGGGATATATCTTCGATTATCGCCGACGAACATAGTTTTTCTCGCTTGATAAAAAGCGTAATCGAACGTTTAGCATTTACCTTTGAATTTACGTACGCGGGCGTCATAACGACCGAACAAAGTTTGGATGACAAAGACAATGCAAACGAAGCCCAAGCGAGAAGTTATGCATTTAAGTTGTTTGACAACACTGAAATTAAAGAAGTCGATATAGACGAATGTGAGGACAAAGCGCTACTGACTGAGGCTGCACAAACGGCAATATCAAACTCTCAGCATACCGAGCATGAAGAAAACGGCAATAACGCCTTAATTATTCCACTTGGCACTAGCACTAAAGAATGTTTCTTCATATTGGGAGAGGTTAGCGCGCTTGACCTTACTCACGACTCAATCATGTTATTTGTGGGTTTTGCGCGACAAATAGGTAAAGCCCTAAAACGGTCTCAACTTGAAGATGAACTCAATCAAAAATTAGAGCGACAAAACGCACAGCTCGAGCAGGAACTACACGAACTTAAAGCAGGCATGCAGTCGAGCGCTTTAGTTTATCGGTCTGCAAAAATGCAAAAAATAGTCGAACAGACGCAGCGGGCTTCACAAACAGACACCACAGTGCTAGTGACCGGCGAAAGCGGAACCGGCAAAGAAAAGCTCATCCATGCCATACATAATTTAAGCAGCCGCAGCAGCAAACCCTTGGTGATAGTTGATTGTGGGTCGATACCCGAAACCCTTATTGAGTCAGAGCTTTTTGGACATGTAAAAGGCGCGTTTACCGGTGCACAAAGCGAAAGCAAAGGTAAAATACACGCGGCAGATGGCGGCATATTAGTGTTAGATGAGATTGGTGAATTACCTATTTCAATGCAGCCCAAGTTACTGCGCTTTGTTCAAGAAAAACACTATACTCCTGTGGGCAGCAATAAATCTTTCGGTGTTGATGTTAAGATTGTTGCGGTGACCAACCGTGACTTAGCCTTTGAGGTTACCCAAGGTAGATTCAGAAAAGACTTATTTTATCGACTTAATGTTGTGAGTTTACATAATCCGCCATTAAGAGAGCGTTTAGAAGATATCGAGCTATTGTGCCAACACTTTTTAAGCAAATTTTATCGTCAGTTCGAAATGGACAAAAAGTTCCTTAGCGAACGTACTATCAATATGATGAAAGCCTATGATTGGCCTGGCAATGTTAGGGAGCTTGAGAATAAGCTCATGCAAGCTAGCTTATTAACAGTAGGCGACGAGATAAAATTTGAAGATTTGAACCTAGACACACAAGTGCATCTGCATGAAACTCAAACAAATGAGCGCGATACTAAACGACAAATAAGCCCATTAGAAAACTTTAGTCACCATGATGTCTTATCTTCAGGAATAGATAACAACGCGGTTGTTGATACAAGCGAAGCGCATAGATTGAGCAATGCCGAACTAGAAGCGGCTCAATCCAATAGTTTGACCGGCGGTGCTCAACAATCAAATGATGCGATGCAAACCAGCATTAGCAATAATGAAAGCGTACCCGTTCGAACAGAACATTCAGAAGAACAATGGCAAATATCCTTTTCAGATTGTATCGCAAAGCTTATTCAGCATTTGGCTGACGCTAAAATCAACGACCTCAGTATTGGTCAATTAGTTGAAGCGCATTTGTTGCATATGTCGTACACCCAATGCGGTTCGCATAGTAAGACGGCTCTTTTACTCTCGATTCCGGTGAGTACTGCACGCAGAAAACTACTTAAGCCTTTGCCCGATAGTGCTGCTGTAGTGTC
The DNA here is from genome assembly GCA_964643575.1 of uncultured Glaciecola sp. Taxonomy (GTDB): domain Bacteria; phylum Pseudomonadota; class Gammaproteobacteria; order Enterobacterales; family Alteromonadaceae; genus Glaciecola. Next base: position 8,871 of record CAZXTD010000075.1, read on the forward strand.
AGTTGATGCTTGGCGTGACCTCACTCACTTAATGTGGCTTTTGGTCGACAAACAAGTTGTCGTTGAACAGCCCGTAGAAACGATAAAACGTTTGACCGCAGACCAAATTCTCAAGCAATACGCTAATAATATGAACCTCGCGTCTCACCTTATGGGTGTTAGCGAACCCACCATGTACAAAATACGAAAGTCTTTAATGTAAATCTCCGTGAGATACCGCTATTGCCGTAAAGGCCTAATGCTATTCACATAAACTATCGTCATTACCGCGAAGGCGGTAACCTCCCAATGAGCATATTGAGCCCGAATAGTATTTGCGCTTGTAGGTATATTTGGGAGATCTTCGCATGCGCGAAGATGACGTGTTGTAACTAAGATAATAAGTAATAACGAAAAAGATATGCGAGGGAATCTCGCGGCGCCGCTAGTCTTCTATCGGCGCGCTTTTGGGTAGATCAGTCGCTCTAGTGGATGCTCTTGAAGGGGCTATTGAGGGTTCTTCACGGCGTGTACGTTGTAAAACGCGAACGTCATTTTTAGCGATGCACTCCTCTAAGTTAGGCACGAGTGAGTTAAGCGTACTAAACGGCAACTCTTTAGCTTGCTGAACAATCCCGGTCCAGGTATTTCGGCCTGCGTCTTTCGATTTATACAAAGCTTGGTCGGCAAGCAGATGCACTTGGTCCCAGCTAATTGAATGCGGTGCATAATGGCTAAAGGGGTATAAAGCAAAACCAAGTGAACTCGATAAGTGGAATCGATTAGGCAAGCCCACATCAAAACCATGGTCCGCAATCGCTGTTCTAATTCTTTCAGCTAGTTCACTGGCTTGTGATACATGGTCAACCTCGGCAACTACCATGTATTCGTCGCCTCCCCACCGAATAACAATATCATCAGCTCGGCACTCTCTTTGCAAAATTTGAGCGACCTGCACAATGACTTGGTCACCGGCTTCGTGGCCATAGTTGTCGTTGACCGGCTTGAAGCCATCTAAGTCAAACATCAGTGCCATTAAACGAGGGCCATTGTCAGCGCCAATTTCGTCAACAATTAGTTTATCTGCAAATCGCCTAGTAATATCCTCGAGCCTATCAACAATTGCATCTGATAAATAGCGCCTGTTGTGCAGGCCGGTCAGTTGGTCAGTAATACTTGCGTGCAATAGTTGTTGGTTTACCTCGCTAAGCTCTGCGGTGCGTTCATTTACTTCTTCTTCAAGTTTTATTTGATAATCTAAGTTGAGCTTAGCTTTTCGTTTAAAATGCATTGCAACAAACCATGCAATAATCAGGGCGACACTTACATACATTACATAAGCCCACCATGATAACCAAGGCGCAGGGTGCACGAGCAAAGTAATACTTTTGCCTTCTGTATTCCAAACGCCATCGCTGTTTGAAGCGATAACTTTGAAATTATATTCGCCTGAGGGCAAGTTAGTGTAGGTCGCTCGGCGAACATCTCTCACCTCTACCCAATCTTTATCAAAACCTTCTAACATATATTTGTATTTGTTACTCGACGGTGAAGAATAGTCAAGCGCAGCAAACTCAAGGCCTATCAAATAATCAGTGTACGATATTTCAATGACGCCGTTTTGGTTAGTTGCTTCTGCGATTGTGCTGACTTGATTCAGTCTTTGAAAATTTGTTAACTCTATAGGCGGAGGAAGCAGATTAGGCTGAATATCTTGTGGCCTAAACCTTGTTACACCATTGGCGCCACCAAAATAAAGATACTCATCATCTCTAAAATAAGACCCTGAGTTGAATTCATTGGCTTGAATACCTTGATCGACGTTAAAGGTTGTAATTTCGCGCGTGTTTCTATCTATTTTAACAAGGCCTCTGTTTGTGCTACCCCAAATAAAGCCGTCATCATCTTCAATCAACCCATATATGACATTACTAGGCAAGCCGTCGTTCACTTGTAATTTTTCAAAAATAAAACGCCCACGATCGAGGTTCTCAGCAGTCAATATTTTTATGCCCGCTCCTTGTGTCCCAAGCCATATGTTGCCATCTTGGTCATCCATAATAACCAGGATAGGCGCGTTACCTACTCGGTTCGGATCATCTATGTTGTTGGGGATTCTAAACGCAGTCTCAGTTTCTGGCACAAATATATTTAAGCCGGATTTCCAAGTACCGACCCAAATTGTTCCGGTTGCACTTTGGTGGACGCTAAACACTGCATCACTGCTTAAGGTGCTAATGTCGGTATCATCATGTTTAAATCGGGTAAAATCATCGGTGTCCCGATTATAACGACTCAAACCTCCTCTAAATGCACCAAACCACACTTCACCTTCTTGCGTTACGATAGCGGAGGGAATGCCAGTTTGGCCTATTGTTGTAGGGTCTTCTGGATCGTATTTATAATGCTTGTATTGTTCGGTCTTTGGATTGTACTTAGTGGCACCTGTGGAGCGTTGCGCAAACCATATTTCTTCTTCGCTTACAACGGCAATCGACATCACTTTTGGACCACTTAAGCCATATTCTCCATCTTTACTCACCGGCAAAACTCTCGTTTCTCCAGTTTTCAGATCGATTTGATTAACACCTTCTGTTGTACCTATGTATAACTTGCCAAATCCTCTTGCGATAGTGGTAATGTTGTTGGCAGAAAGCGAAAACTCGCCGCCATGACCCGCGTACAAATGGTCAAACTGTGTTGTACGTGTATTCCATTTATTTAAACCATTGAAACTTCCTACCCAAAAAACACCGCTACGGTCAGAGTAAAGAGCCAAGATCTCTTGTTCCGACAATGCTTTACCGCTTAAACTTCCTTTTAAATAGGGGATAAACTTTTCACTGCCTAATTTGCGATAAAATAAACCACGCTCACTACCCACCCACAATGTTTTCTTGTCGTCTTGAGCAATCACTGACAAGCCTTTGTTTTCAAAACTATCTACGAGTACAACCGCGTCTTCCATTCGCTTAGGCTTGCTTTGAGTTAAATCAAGCCGATGTAACCCTGAACCATTTGTTCCTATCCATAAGACTTGTTCCGTGTCGATGAATAAAGACCGGATGCCTGATTTTTTGTCTGAATCAAGTGACTGTAAACTTGATTTAATCACCGTCATCTTTTCTCTTTGCGGATCAAAACGAAGTAAGCCATGACTATCGCTACCAAGCCATAATGCACCGCTTAAGTCTTCAGCCATGGCAAAGATATCAATAGTTTGTCCGTCTGCGTTTATAAAAGTATAAGGTTTAAATCTTTTTTCTTTGGCAATATATTTATTAATTCCTTTTGTTGTTGCTACCCAAATATGACCAAGACTATCTTTAAATACCACTCTAGCAATTTTGCCACTAGCAGAGCTACTGTCTTCTCCTAAGGTCAAACGCGTAAACTTGTTTGTATTCCTATCAAGGACGTTTACACCATTGTCGGTAGCTACCCATAGGTTGCCTTCGTTGTCTTCTGTAATTGAGTTTATCCAGGGCGAAGATATGGAAGCTGGGTCGTTGACTTGAGGTGTATATATTTCAAAGTCTACGCCGTCATATTTGTTCAAGCCCTCTTGAGTACCAAACCACATTAATCCTCTAGAGTCTTGAAATATGGCTTTTACTGTTTGCTGAGACAAGCCGTCATCAACGTCAATAAGCTCAAATCGAATATTGTCCGCTGAGGCATACAATTGCTGCGCACTAAGCACCATTACAAAACACAAAAGTATTTTGTAATGGTTTAATGACGTGACATATTGTTTTAATTTCTTAATCAATTTAATGATGCCTTAATGGGACTCTTTAAAGGTTATCGTCAGATAAACGCGTTTCTGTAATCCTTTTTACACCTTTTTGAGCACTACATGTGCAAGTGGTTAGCAAAAAAAACCTGCGACAAAAATCGCAGGTTTTTATTAAGGAGCGCGCCATGTATCAGGCTCGCCTCCTTATCTTGTGATTACTTCCAACCATCTTCTTCGACTGGTACAACAACACTCGGGTCAATCGGTGCTAAGTCTAGGTCTTCCGATTGAATGTTCATTACCTCAGTAGACCAATGGTTGCCTTGTAAATTAAGGACTTCAGTTGACCAATGGTTGCCTTGCAAGTTCATAACTTCAGTTGACCAATGATTACCTTGTAAATTCATGACTTCAGTTGACCAGTGGTTACCTTGCAGGTTCATGACTTCAGTTGACCAGTGGTTACCTTGTAAGTTCATGACTTCAGTTGACCAGTGGTTGCCTTCTAGCATGACTTGGTTGTCGCCTGTCTGAATATAAAACTCACCGCTATCATTCATACGTGCTGGGCCACCAAAGTGCTGTGTTCCTAGCAAGTCTTGCTCAACGTTAAGACCTTGGTTTGCACAATTTGTTGCCGTGCTATGCACAGCGGCGTGTGCATTCACCAAACCAGCACCTTGCGCAAATGGACTGTATGTCATTTTTTTACCATCGTTAGCTGCTTGGGCAGTCGCCATAATGCGGCATTTAACAGTGTCTGGCGTAATGTACGGGTCGTTTGATATAACCAATGCCGCAATACCTGTCACTAGCGCTGCTGCTTGCGAAGTTCCAGAGATGACTGCGTAATCTTCACCAAAAACACTCGCTTTCATCGCCTTTTTGAAATAGCGCTTATCCATTTTAGTCGCAACTTCGCCACCGTAAGATACGACTTCTGGCTTGATGAAACCTTCGGTTGTAGGGCCTCTTGACGAGAACGTTGTTATACGGTCGTCGCTATAGTCATAAGGGGTTTTGTTGTCTGTTACTGCACCCACAGTAATCGCATACGGATTATTGCCTGGCACTGTTATACCTTGGTCTTGACCATTGTTACCTGCAGATGACACAACCACTATACCTGCCTGCCACAAACGCATAACCGCTTGGTTGATTGGGTCGTTCCAATAATGACTGCGCGCCTCTGCACCTAACGACATGTTCACTACACGTATTTTATAGCGATAGCGGTTTTCAAAAATCCAGTTAAGCGAATCAAGTACTTTTGAGTAACTAGACGCGCCATTTGCATTGAAGGCTTTAACCGAAAGTACATATACGTCTGGAGCAATACCGTTATAACTACCGTTATCGTCTTTTAAGCTACTGGCGATGATGCCGGTGACGTGCGTACCGTGACCGTTTTGATCATCGTTATAAAAATATGTTTTGCGGCCTCTGAATGCATCATATTTAACTGCAACACGCTGTCTAAAATTTGTATCACGGAATAAAAAGCTACCAATACTGCCGCCCATGTTTGCGCCACTATCGACGACAGCAACCGTTACACCTGTACCGGTGATACCTTCTTGGTGTAAAAGATCAGCGCCCACTTGTTTAGCAATGTTATTATCAATCTTGTACTTTTTAGCAATGCCATTCACGGTGTCACTACCAATACCGTTGTTCATCGTCATCACGGTGCGGTCGTCTTGAATACGTACGCCGCCCAGCTCACGAATCTCTTCAGCTTGCTGCGAGGTTAACATTGCACTGACTGCGTTGATGATTGGGAATTCTCTACTTACGTTACCGCCTACGTTGGCAACCACTTTATTCAAACGGTCTGAGTTAGCGCCCTGAAGAATATATGATTTGGTTAAGTCGCGCGAACCCCAATGGTTAGCTGCTTGTTGCTCGTAGCCTGTTTCTTTGTTTAATGCGTTGATAGCTACGCCGCCAACAACGGCTAACAAACTGACGGTTAAAACACTTTTCAAAAGTTTCATCTCACTGCCTCTTTCTTAAATCGAATGTGTAATTGCCAATCGCTTTGCATGTGGCGTGCCAGTTTTAAGAATAAATGTATGTAGCTGTTTTTTAATGAGAAAATTAATTTTTTATCAACTTACTAAAGAAAACGAATTAAATAATGAATGTTAAAATTAAAATATGAATATTCAATTTTTAAATCGACTTAAATTAAGAACTATTTGCTTATATTTTTATTCAATTCTTAACTCAATACTCTAGTATTAAATAGCCTAGTAGGAATTTACTCGCCTCTAAAACATCGTCTACGCCGCTGCCAAAGCTATTATTACCTGTGGCGGGTGTAGTTGACCTAACAAGTAATGAGGCTTCGTGCTAGGGTGATTCAAGTTTTTTTAAACCTTACATCTTTGCCGGCCACATTGGGCAAACGTTAGACAAAAAAAACCTGCGACAAAAATCGCAGGTTTTTATTAAGGAGCGCGCCATGTAT
>CAZXTD010000075.1:15161-18669 GCA_964643575.1 uncultured Glaciecola sp.
AACACTTTTCAAAAGTTTCATCTCACTGCCTCTTTCTTAAATCGAATGTGTAATTACAAGCGAATAAGCATTTGGCGTGCCAACTTTGAAGTTTAATTTAAGCCATTGTTATTATTGATATATTTTTATTTTTTAAACTCACTGTAGAAAAAAAATTAAAAAATGAATGTAGAAATTAAAATATGGATGTTCAATTATTAAATGGACTTAAATTATGAACTGTTTGTTTGTATTTTTATTCAATTTTTAATTCAAGCCTTAGTGATAAAATGGAAATGTCGAAATTAGAAGGTTTTACATAATTATGACATGTAACAAACCCAATAGAGGCCTTATTCACGTTTGCGTGTGCATCTACGTATCAGACAAGTAGCGTAAATGTAGATTTTTTTAATAAATCTATGTAGAAATGTTGAGAAAGGTCGATATGTCTTTAAACTACATCAAGGTTTTCAATGCTAAATAAACGTACTCAATTTTTAATTGCCCTACTAGTTGTCAGCGTCGTGTATTCGTGGCTGACCCTTTTTGTATTTGAAGATTCAAGCGACTACGAAATATCTTTTACCCGCTCAAATGTTGCTACACAGCAAAATACGCAAATAAACAATACTGCACCCACACAAAATATAGACATAAGAGCGGGGTCGCAGTCGCCAAATAATATGTCAAATCAGACTATGGCTGCATCTACATCGCTACCAAAAACCTTTTTACTGCGCGGAGCACTTGCCGAAGCTGAGGATGTTTTTCCGACTGCGCTTATCGAATTTAGAGGCGGGCTAACTGAATATGAACTCGGTAACTATATTTTAGACACCGATATGCGTATTACCCGCATTGCAAACAGTAATATTGTCGTAGAGTACAACAATCAAGATTTTACTATCGATTTAACTCCGCCAAACTTACTTGCTCCAGACTTTCGGAAACCTTCAGAATCGAGAGCTAAACTTTTAAATATGACGCCTAAAGAGATTGGCGCTCGCCCTCGAATCATCGAGCATATGTTAGTACTGACCCCTACGCCCTATATCGCAGATGGTCGACTAGTGCACCCTGGTTTAAACCCTGATTTGTTTAGGCAAGCAGGTTTTCAAGAAGATGATGTACTTAAAACCATTAATGGTAAAAGTGTGACAATAGAGCACGAGCTTGAAGAGATAAAAAAAGAACTGCTCGACGCACAAACGCTTACGTTTCAGGTAATGCGAAAGGGTCGAATAATTACGCTTTATTTAGATATCCCCTCTGAAGCACTTGACGTGTCATACGATTAAGCCTAGCGGAGACACCACGCGCACAAAAAAGCCAAGACAAAAATTTCGTCTTGGCCAATACAAATCTTATGATCCGTTAACAGTTCAGCTTTGCTGAACCTTATCTTGTTCGTGTAATCACTACACGAGCGGCAGGGTTGTCAAACCTATCGCTTTGATTAAGTACTGAGGTCGCTAAACCCTCCATACTCGCATCCATAGCATTCATATTAGTAACAACACCTGCATGAATGCGCACTGCATCGACAATATCGTCTCGCGCAGCGTCAAACCCTGCAGCAGCGCCGCCACCGCCAGCCGCAGATGCAGCAGGTCCGGGCATAGTGTCTGCGGTTTCTGTGTTCGCTTCGGTACCAGCATCCCACGCTGGCAAAGTAAACATCATGCTTTCGCCTACCGCCATGTTACTGATGTCTTTGGCATTAATACCGGCAAATGCATCATTAGTGTCAACCAGCATAGTGCTCACCGACAAGCGCACATTGTCCAAATCAAGTTCAGGTACGAGTACAGTAGTCACTTCGGTTGTTTGACCCGGGCCATTGATACCCATAGTGGCAACCGCATCTAAAAACTGAACAGCATCTTGCGCTTCGCTTATTAGCATGGCTGGCGAGCCACCTTCGGCTAAATTCTCCAAGCCAATACTTGCTGGCATGCCGCTAGTAAAAGAGTGATAGCCAGGTTCGTGCACAATAATGGCAGAAGGCGCCATAGGCTGCCCATGCGTCAAATTTGTGACGGTAACATTAAAAGCGCCAAAACCACCTGCCGGACCTTGCGGACCAGTAGGCCCCTCACCGCCATCGTCACCCGTTGGACCAGCGGGGCCTTGCGGACCTTCAGGGCCTTGCAAGCCCATTTCGCCGTCATCGCCGCTACAGGCCGTTAATAAGCTAGCCACTACAGCTAACGCGAATATATTTAATTTTGTATTTTTCATGATGGACTCCTAGCTTATGATGCTGGAACAACAATAGTCACTTTAGCAACCGGATTTAACCAACGGTGAATAGTTGAGTCTAAGTCACTCGCGCCCGCAGTTGCTGATGTATCACCTAAGGTATTACGGTGAATATGAATAGGACCATCTGTACCATCAATCACTTCTGTTGCAACCGCAAGTGCAGTGCCATCTGCAGCTTGACCTACTTTAGCTGCTACACCAGTGCCGCCGGTGCTCATGTTTGGCGCTATTGGAGGTGCACCAGCGCCCGCAACGCCAGGAGCAGCATAACCGCCTAATGCACCGCCGCCTTCAGCCATAATGTCGGTGCGGGTGCTGTTAAGCTCATCGTTTAATTCAGTACCGGCGTCGTAGGCGTTAAGATAATAAGTGTAAGTGCCTGGCTCGGTCGGGATCTCAATACTGTCTAAACCGATAAAAGCATCGTTAGTCGGAATAAGCATAGAAACAAGCGATAACAAGGGTTTGTCCATTGTGTCGAAGCTTGCGTAAGTCAGTGTTGTGGCTGGCGGTACTAAGTTACCAAAAAAGTGCCAAGTGTTAGAACCGTTATCGGTATCGGCTGGGCCAAGCAAAGCTTCAAAATTGTTGCCTGCAGATGCCGCTTCTTGACTGTCTTGAATAACGCCGGCTTCAGCCATCCATGTTAGTGCACTAGACGCTTCAGTACCCACTTCATATAAATCGGCCGCATCGGTATGAGCAACCACTAAGCGCGGCGTAAAGTAATTAGCTTGGGTTAAATTGGTGATGCTTATTTCAAGTTCGACGGCTTGTGCAGCGCCTAAAGAAGCAACGGTAAGAAGTGTAGCAGCAGCCACTTTTGTTATTTTCATGATATTCCCTCAGAATCTCAGTTAGGTTAATAAAGGTGTTTTTAACAACTGAGGGAAAGCTTAAAGGTGACATATAACTAAAGTGTCACAAGAGATTAACAAAAGCGCTGTCTTTTGATGTCGATTTGTAAATCGAGCTTATGCTTTGTGAGCGCTTCTTTGCTTGTTGCTGTTACCATTGGGCGCTTGCGAGCGTTTATTGCCGGAATGCGGTTTGGGTTTGTTGCTGTTGGGCGGGTTAACTTTACCTTGTTGGTTGCTTCTCTGGTTGCCTTGCTGTTTATCCGGATTATTACCTTTACTATGGCTTGTTCTTGATTGTTCACCTTGCGCTTGCGGCTTTTTACGTTTGGGCTTTTTAGGCTTTGGCGCTTTTATGGGCGCATTTGCGCTTGGCTTTATCGATAAACCTTGCACTTCCATTA
>CAZXTD010000076.1:0-15130 GCA_964643575.1 uncultured Glaciecola sp.
AAATGACGCATCAAAGGATTAACTTGCAGTGCCCAGCATTGGCTAGAAAAACAGACATACTATCGGGCTAAATGTTTTAGGCTCGAGGTCGATAAATAGATTCGCACAAATTTTTGTCGACCTTATAGTAAGAGGTACTGTTAATGCAACAACGTGGTTTTACGTTAATAGAGTTAATTATCGTAATTGTTATTGTAGGTGTTCTAGCTGTTGTCGCGGTGCCGCGCTTTGTAGGGCTGAGCACCGATGCCCGAATAGCCGCTTTGACCGGTGTACAAACTAATTTTGAATCAGGATTAAAACTCGTTAGGATGAAGCAGCAGTTTATTGACCGTAGACTGCCATCGCACGACTCGCGTCAATATTGGATAGATATGAACAATAATGGCATTGTTGACGGCGACTCATCAAACGATCAAACCTCTTTTGAAGGCCGTGATGGTGTCGATATTTTAGCGTTCAATAATGGTGAAATTGATAATTATCAGTTGCATAAACTTATTGTCGAAGCAGAAGGCATTGTGGTGATGCACATCCCAGAAATAGAAGAAGTGGATATTGGCTTTGACACTGACGAAGACGGTGAGGTTGCTGACGATGGCTGTTATATCAAATACCATCAAATAAATGGCTTTACGCGGCACTTTGATAATTGCTAAAAAAACAAAAAAAAGGCGAATTGTTAATTCGCCTTTTTACTATTAAAACTACTCGTAACTATAGCGCATAGTGACACCGCTAAAGGTTGAATAGGCACGAATGCCTATCTTATAGTCACCCGCTTGTGGATTATTAAAAGTACATACCTCATTGTTACCGTTCTTGTATGGGCGACAATCGTAACTGTTAGTTTGAGGCTCAGAGCCTCGTTTGATGTACAAGTCAGCATCGCCACTCCCGCCTGAAATTCGGACAGTCAAAGTGGATACACCTGCTGGTACACTCCAATTATAACGTTTCCATGTGTTGCGGCTGCCCGACAAGTTATTTAGCTGGCCATTGACTGGCGTTACGCCGCCACCGCCACCGCCGCCAGAGCCGTCGCAACCGCCGTTTTCAATATAATCGTATGCAGCGCGCGCTTTCACAATTCCGTGGCCGTACAAGTTATCTTTACCTGCACTACCTTTGTCTTTAGCCGTCGCATTTAAGGCATTTCGAATTTGCTCGTTTGAGCATTGAGGGAAAAAGCTCCATACAAGAGCAGCAGCGCCTACCACATGCGGGGTCGCCATAGATGTGCCACTAATACTGTTGTAGGTGTTAACCGGCCATGTAGATTGAACCGCTGAACCGGGTCCCGCGATTTCGACAGCATTGTTGTACTGAGAGTATGAGGCTCTATTCTCATTTGAATCGACAGCCGCGACAGATACCACAGCAGGGTAAGATGCTGGATAGGACTTTGTGCTATTACCTGCATTTCCGGCGGCAGCGACTAACAAAATACCATCGTCTGCGAAATTTTGCATAGCGGTCTGTTCTGCATTGGAAGCGCTACCGCCACCTAAACTCATATTAACAACGTTTGCGCCAGCATTTTTACACTGACTAATTGCGGTGATTAAATCAGATGCAAATGTCCATTGCCCGCTGTCGTTGAAAATTTTGACAATGTGCATGTCAACACCAGGATAAACCCCAACAACACCTTGGTTGTTAGATAAGGCCGCAATGGTGCCTGCTACGTGGGTGCCGTGACCATTGCCATCGTTGTACCAATTACCCACTTGGTTATTGTTAGCTTGTCCGGATACGCCATCGCTTGTATCGGGAAGGTCTGGGTGATTCAAATTATAGCCAGTATCAATGACACAGACTTTTCGAGCAGCTAAATCGTTTTGCACTAGCTGTGGCGCTTGCACCATATTTATACCATAAGGACGGGTTTCGGCCATCAACCTGCGTCGAGCATCAATCGAAATGTCGGCAATATTGTTATTAGCCAAAAGCTTTCGTGCGCTTGCCTTGGTCATTTTGGCGACCATCATGTTTTGTTCTGGCAGACTCCTGATGCTTTGGGCGCCTCCTGCTCGTAAGATGTTTTGTGCTGCACTTTCGTTGAGCACGCCGTTTTCTACCGCTTTTCCGATACCGCTAGTACGTCCAAAGCGTGAGCTCCCTTTGGCATCCTCTTTTGTTTCTGTGAACGTCACAATGTAGCGATCTTTCACCATGTAGTCGGCTATCGAGAACGAAGCTGTTTTGGCGCTTGCGCTTATGTTTGCTTGAATATCCTGAGTTTTTTGCTCGACCGGTGCATTGGTTTGAGCAGATACGCCTGTTGCGATAGCGCTCAAGGCGATTGCGCTAAAGCCTAGTGCGCCAAAACCTAGTGCAGAGGCCGTCTTTGTTTTTATCGTTTTATTATTCATGTAGATGTGTTCCATCGTTGTGTTGATTTAGGGAATTGAGGTGTTGAGTGACCTCAATAACTAAGCTAAACCTATGTCATTGATGGCGCAATATTTCTAAGCAATTGTTAAATATAAGAAAACATGTAGAACTGTGTTGCAAATATGCGACTATTGGTGATCAGCGACAAAAATTTGCTCTGACAGTCATTGTTTATAAGAGAAGACATTCGTAAATAATAATTTACATGTTTACATTCGTTTAACTTAAAAACTAAATTTAATAATAGAAAAATTAATATGTAAGACGAAAGTATAAGTATTTGTTTTTATTGTTCTTATGCAGATTGATCGAAAGCTCAGATCAAGTGCCTTTTTTACATAAACGTACGTAAAAGTTATCGCTAGTACTAGTATTTTGGTGAATTATTAGTCATATTTATTCTACACAAATAGGCTAACAAAGAATTACAATCCAATATGCATTCGACACAGCCAGCCTATAGCGTTTACTTTAAGCTAATACAATTCATTATTTTTAGCTTTATCGGTATTGCATCGGCGACTGCGTCTACCGATAACGTTCGTTTTAAAAAGCTTGATATAGAAAGCGGCCTGTCTCAGCAAAGTGTTGCAGCCATCTATCAAGACAGTAAAGGTTTTATGTGGTTTGGTACTCAAGAAGGGCTAAACCGCTATGATGGCGTATCTTTTACAGTTTACTCAATCGATTTTAAAAACCCTTATTCTATTTCGTCTCCTTGGATACACTCAATCACCGAAGATAAACATGGCAATATTTGGGTTGGCACAAAAAATGGCGTGAGCGTATTGGATATTAGTACGCAACGTTTCACGCGGTATTTAGCTAATGACGCTGATAATACAATCAATCACAAAACTGCTCGCGTCGTTTTTAGAGATTCAAACGACACAATGTGGGTTGCTACAAGCAGGGGCTTGAACAAGTATCTTCAAAACGAGAACAAGTTTAAGCGTTTTGATTTTGTAAATGGCAATGGATCCTCTATTGATGTTTTTGCAGTAACCGAGGATAGCTCAGGAATGCTTTGGTTGGGTACTGACGGTTATGGTCTTGCCGTGTTTGACCCAACAAAAGAGCAACTCACTTTTGTTGCAGATTCGATGAACAATCCTCAATCGGCCAAAGGGGTTAGGGTGCGTTCATTATATATAGACGACCAGCAGATGCTTTGGGTTGGTACAAATGGAAGTGGCGTCTATAAAGTAGACTTGAACCAATCATATAGTGATAACAGTCCGTTAAACGCTTAGACCTTCAGTAATATATCGACTAGCATTGTTGCTGCAATGGCAACAGACAATCAAAATACTCTGTGGATAGGATCCAGTGACGGTTTGTACTATAAAACTGTCAATTCAAAAGGAAAATTTAGCAAGCTCATAGCAGGCTTTGAAACCAATTATGGTATCCACAATGCTCGTATTCAAAGTTTATATCAGGACAGATCTGGCGTATTTTGGGTCGGTACCTTTACCGGCCTGAATAAATGGAATACCCGCACCACACAATTTGATCATTACTTGGTTGGTAATTACACCGACGGTCCTACTGTCAACAATATTACCGCAATTGGCCAAGGCCTTGGCGAAAAAATACTCATTAGCAGCTACCGTGGTTTGCACTCTGTTGATACAAACACACTAGAGCAAACCCCCATCCCTTTAAAAACACAAGAAAAAGATGGCTTATTAAGCCAAGCGGTCATGTCAATATTAAAAGTGAGCGACAATGAGATATGGTTAGGTTATCGGCGCAGTGGCTTGACCAAATACAACCCTACTGCGAATACATTTACACACTATGTTCACGACCGTGACAACGAAAAGTCGATAGCGGCAAATGGCATAACATCAATCATAAAAGCACGAAACGGCACTTTATGGTTTGCCACGTTTGGCGGCGGTATAAGCCGCTACAATGCACAAACGAATGACTTTACTTCTTTTCAATACAATCCTAATGATGTGGCTACTTTGAGTAGCAACAAGATCATTTCTTTGTTTGAGACGAGTGACGAAAAGCTGTGGGTGGGCACTTGGGATGCAGGCGTTAATTTGTTTGTGCCTGAGTTTGAAACGGCCTACAGAATATCCACCAACCCAGATGCCCTAGACAGCATCGGTAATAATATTGTGCTTAGCATATTTGAAGATTCACAAAACAACATATGGCTCGCCACCCATGGCATAGGTGCTAACCTGTTACGTAACGAGAATTTTGAGGCAGGTAAGTTAGAATTCGAAAGCTTTTATTTTGAAACAGGTATGCCAAGTAACGTCGTCCACAGTATATTAGAAGACGACAGCGCTTACTTGTGGATGAGCACAAATAATGGCCTAGTAAAGTTAGATCCAAAAACGCAAGAAATTGATGTGTTTAAAGTTTCTCATGGCCTACAAGGCAATGAGTACAACTCGGGTGCGTATTTTAAAGATAACAAAGGCTATTTGTATTTCGGCGGCTTAAATGGCGTGACACGTTTTCTTCCTGAAAATATCAAACCTAACCCTGTGATACCCAACGTAGAGTTAACGGCGTTTCAACGCTTAAATACTTTTACGCCATTGGCAAGTGTGCTCAATGATGATGGCGAGATAGAAGTTAACTATACCGACAAATTAATTGGGCTAGAATTTGCGGCTCTAGATTTTTCGTCACCAAAAGATAATCAATATAAATATAAACTAGAGGGCTTTGACGACCAATGGGTTGAGGTAAGCGGAAATAGACGTGCTACTTATACCAATTTGCCGGCAGGAGAGTATTTATTCAGAGTTTTAGCATCCAACAGTGACGGAATCTGGAATGAGAAGGGTACCCCTGTGCCGATTATTGTCTTGCCAGCACCTTGGTTTTCGTGGTGGGCATATACCTTCTATACACTCACTTCATTACTACTACTATTGTTTGCTTACAAGGCCTACCGCCGTCGAGAATTTTCACGTACGCAATATCAAATAAAACTTGAGAGTGAGGTGAACTACAGAACAGCGCAACTCAGCCAAGCAAACTCACAACTACTTCAGGCTAGTATTACCGATCAATTAACAGGGCTGTTCAATCGCCGATATTTGGCACAAGTAATAGACCAACACATTGCTGCAATAGAAAGTGAGTTTTCTCGCGCGCAATTTGAGCAATCCAACGGTGCCCAAACCAGTGGCCCTCGACTCATGTTTTTGATGTTCGACTTAGACAACTTTAAACCTATAAACGATAGCTTTGGTCATGATTCAGGAGATATTGTGATTGAACAAGTGTCTAATATCCTGAAACAAGTGTGCAGAAAAGGGGATATTATTGTTAGGTGGGGTGGCGACGAATTTCTTGTCGTAGCCAAAGTGGAAGATGTCGAGCAAGCGAAAGCCTTAGCAGAGCGCATCCGATTGGCTATTTCTAACTGCAGATTTAATGCTGACGCCAGTCACACTATTCATTTATCAAGCTCAGTAGGTTTCGCTCTCTATCCGTTCAATCATCATCAAGTGCAAGCCTTGGATTGGAAGCAGATACACTTGCTAGCAGATAGTGCGCTTTACATGTCCAAAGCTGCGGGGCGAAACACATGGACTGGTATTGTACAGACCGAGAAAAAAATACCACAAGAGCGCTTAGAGACTCTCGTTCCAAACATTAAACAAGCGGCTAGCGATAACTATGTTCAAGTACTGGCCCGAGAGTGATTGTCGTTTTGGTAACTTACATTTGAAAGTCTTCTACCACTTTATCAAGCGTCGACTTATCTTCAATATCAAGTTCTACTGGGCGCTGAAGTATAATCTGACCTTCAACAATTGAGCCGCTTTCGATAACGAGTTTAGGGTCTTTTCCTTGATAATTGTTTCGTTTATTCCATTGAAAAACAATGTCGCCGTTAACAGAAGTGTTGTCTTCAAGGTATATCGAACCATTAACGGTTTCGATATTTTTTTCAATGCTTACTCCTTCTAAGTTGATGCTGCCGTTTACCGTTGAAACTGTCCCGCCTACATTACTGTTATGCTTAAGCTTTATTGATCCGTTTACGGTACTCACGTCGCCAGCGCTACGCAAACCTTCATCACTACTGAGTGAGCCATTAACCGTAGAAAGCTCATCTACTCGAGCATCAGACCCAACCCGCAGTCGGCCATTAACGCTAGATACCTTGCCTGCATCTACGTTATCACCTAGCTTCAGTCCGCCGTTTACCGACGATACATTACCCACTGTTTTACCATCGCCTATTGAAATGCTCTTATTCACTTCAGAATAATTCTTACCATCTGACCATGAATTGCTATTTTCACCTGCACCTACATGAACAACGCAGCCAGCTAATAAAATAATAGACACTACAGAACCCACAAAAGTGAAGACGGGTTTACGCATTTGATTTCTCATTGTTTTTCCTTAAAAGTGATGCCAATCATTATGGCATGTAGTCTATGTAACTAGCGGGCAATGTAAGCAACGGTTTGTTTTTCCGCAGGCCTTAGCAACTCATGCGTAGTTACTCTTATTTAGTGGGTCGCGCTGCAAAATGAAAAGGTTTAAAAACACTGAAAAAAATTTAAATAATTTTCTACCTAACATTGTCGACAATTAGTCTTATATTTATAGGTTTAAGCTTGAATTATGCCTTTTATCAGTATATATTGTCGACAATTTAAAAAGAGCATATTAAAATTTCGTTATGTCACCTTTACTCGAAACCCCAGTCACATCTGCCGACGCTACTTATATTGCGCTTCGCAATGACATTGTAGAAGGCAATATTGTATCTGGCAGTAAGTTGAATGAAGCAGAATTGTCGACAAAATACCAAGTTAGCCGGGCAATCGTGCGTGAAGCAATCAATCGCTTAACTAATGCTAGTTTAGTTGAGCGCAAAGCAAACGTGGGCGCTAAAGTTGTGACTTTGAGCCTAGAGGGTTTAATAGAGCTTTACCAAGTGCGAGAGTCGCTCGAAGGTATGGCAGCTCGTTTAGCCGCAACACACATGACACAGAACGAGCTTAAATATTTGCAAAACTTGTTAAACAAGCATTTTGATAGCGTAAAAGACTCACAGTCTTATTACCAAGAAGCCGGCGATGTAGACTTTCACTATCGGATTGTACTGGGTAGTCATAATCAGCAGCTTATTTCCATGCTAATGAACAATATCTATCATTTAGTGCGCATGTACCGAGTACAAATGGGTATGGCAGGCCCTCGCGTCACAACAGCCTTTGAAGAACACCGCAATATCGTTCAAGCAATTGCCAACAAGGATGCAGAGCTCGCAGAAATGCTGATGCGCAGGCATATTGCTTACTCTCGAAACAACATCGAACAAAAACTGAGGACAATACAAGCATGAGTGCAGGTAAAAAGTTTAGACAAGCCCTAACCGACAATCAGCCATTGCAAATTGTAGGCACCATTAACGCCTACAGCGCCATGATGGCAAAGCAAATTGGACACCAAGCCATTTATTTATCAGGTGGAGGTGTAGCAAACGCCTCATACGGTTTACCCGATTTAGGCATGACATCTTTAAACGATGTAATTGTAGATGTGCAACGTATTACAAGTGCCTGTGATTTACCTTTATTAGTCGATATTGATACCGGTTGGGGAGGCGCATTTAACATTGCTAAAACCGTGAGGGATATGGAAAAAGCCGGTGCTGCTGCCGTACACATGGAAGATCAAGTGGCGCAAAAACGCTGTGGTCATCGTCCTAACAAAGAAATTGTCAGCACCGAAGAAATGGTAGACCGTATTAAAGCCGCAGTGGATGCACGTACCGACCCTGACTTTTTCATCATGGCGCGCACCGATGCGTTTGCGCAAGAAGGTTTAGAAAAAGCAATCGAGCGTGCCAAGGCCTATGTGGCGGCAGGCGCAGACGGTATTTTTGCTGAAGCTATTAAAACACAAGAGCACTACGAGGCCTTCAGCCAAGCGCTGAATGTGCCTATTTTGGCAAACATTACCGAGTTTGGCCAAACCGAACTGTGGAATAAAAAAGAGTTGGGTGAATGGGGTGCAGCAATGGTCTTGTACCCTTTAAGCGCCTTTAGAGCAATGAACAAAGCAGCAGAAAATGTATATCAGCACATACTGCGTGATGGCGACCAAAAAGCCGTTGTCGACAGCATGCAAACACGTATGGACCTATACGACTATTTGGGTTATCACGATTATGAACAAAAATTAGATGCCCTGTTTGCTAGCAGTAAAGGCGCTAAATAAGCGAGTAGCACAAACCAAGCAATACGAAGATTGATACCTAATTACCGATTAAAAATACACACGATTATTGGAGAAACAAATGGCTAAAGTACTAAGCGGAGCAGGTTTACGCGGTCAAGTTGCAGGAAAAACTGCGTTATCAACCGTGGGAGTTTCGGGTTCAGGCTTAACCTACCGTGGTTACGACGTAAAAGAATTGGCGCAAAAGTGTGATTTTGAAGAAGTTGCGTTTTTAATACTAAAAGGCCATTTACCGACGCAAACAGAACTCAACGATTACAAAGCATTATTAAAGTCTCAACGTGAGCTGCCACAAGCACTTAAAGATGTGCTCGAACGCATTCCAGCAAATGCACACCCAATGGATGTAATGCGCACTGGCTGCTCAATGCTTGGCAACCTTGAAATGGAAGAAGACTTTAGCCAGCAAGATAAAATTACAGACCGTATGCTAGCGTGTTTCCCGAGTATTATTTGTTACTGGTATCGTTTTTCGCATGATGGCCTGCGTATTGATGTGAACACCGATGATGACTCTATTGGTGGTCATTTTCTGCATATGTTACTCGGTGAAAAGCCAAGTGAATTGCATGAGCGAGTTATGCATGTATCGTTAATTTTATATGCCGAACACGAGTTTAATGCTTCTACTTTTACGGCTCGCGTGTGTGCTTCTACTTTGTCCGATATGCATTCTTGTATCACAGGTGCTATTGGCTCGTTACGCGGACCTCTGCATGGTGGCGCCAACGAAGCAGCAATGGAAATGATTGAAGGTTTTACCTCTCCCGACAATGCCGAGCAAGAAATGATGGGTATGTTAGAACGAAAAGAAAAAATCATGGGGTTTGGGCACGCGATTTATTCGGAGTCTGACCCGCGCAATGAAATTATCAAAGGCTGGTCTAAAAAACTCTCTGAAACCGTTGGCGACAGCAATTTATATGACGTATCGGTGCGCTGCGAAGCAGTTATGAAACGCGAGAAGGGACTTTTCTGTAATGCGGATTTTTTCCACGCTTCAGCATATAACTACATGAATATTCCGACCAAATTATTCACGCCAATTTTTGTTATGTCTCGATTAACGGGTTGGGCAGGGCATGTAATGGAGCAGCGCGCAGACAACCGCATTATTCGTCCTTCTGCAGATTATACAGGCGAAGACTTACGAGCAGTTAGCGATATATCTGAGCGTTAAATTAGAGGAAACTCAATATGAACTACCAATACAGAAAACCCTTCATTCACCCCGACTTTGAAGGCAGCATCGATTATTTTGACACTGAAGCTGCGGTAAACGAGATTCAAGAAGGGGCGTATGCAAAGTTGCCCTATACCTCAAAGGTCTACGCTGAAAATTTGGTGCGTAAATGCCCACCTGAAATGCTTAAAGAGGCTTTAAGCCAGTTTATTTATCGCAGGCGTGATACTGATTTTCCTTGGTTTCCTGCGCGAGTAGTGTGCCATGATATTTTAGGGCAAACGGCGCTGGTGGACTTAGCTGGCTTGCGTGATGCGATTGCCGAAAAAGGCGGCGACCCCAGCAAGGTAAACCCTGTTGTACCAACGCAATTGGTAGTTGATCACAGCTTAGCAGTCGAACATGCAGGTTTTGAAGAAAACGCCTTTGAAAAAAACCGCGCGATTGAAGACCGCCGTAACGAAGACCGCTTTCATTTTATTAACTGGTGTAAAACAGCGTTTGAAAACGTAGACGTTATTCCACAGGGCAATGGCATACTCCATCAAATCAATTTAGAGCGTATGTCACCTGTTATTCAGCAACGCGATGGCGTTGCATTCCCTGATACACTTGTAGGTACTGATAGTCACACACCCATGGTAGATGCTTTAGGCGTTATTTCTATTGGTGTAGGTGGCCTAGAAGCCGAAAGCGTAATGCTAGGGCGTGCTTCGTATTTACGTTTGCCCGATATTGTTGGCGTTGAATTAACCGGTAAACCGCAACCAGGTATTACCGCCACCGATATTGTGCTTGCGCTGACAGAATTTTTGCGCAATGAAAAAGTGGTATCCACTTATTTAGAGTTTTTTGGAGAAGGTGCTGGCGCACTCACACTAGGTGACCGCGCAACCATATCAAACATGACTCCTGAGTACGGTGCAACGGCGGCCATGTTTTATATTGATCAACAAACTATTGATTATTTGCACCTAACTGGACGCGAAGCCAAACAGGTTAAGTTAGTAGAAGCTTTCGCTAAAAAGACTGGTTTGTGGGCCTCAGAAATGACAGGTGCAGAATATGAGCGATCACTAACATTTGATTTGTCATCGGTTGGACGCAATATGGCAGGCCCTTCTACGCCGCATAACCGACTCCCTACTAGCGACTTATTAAAGCGTGGTATTAGCGGTGATTATCACTCAAAAGATGGCTTAATGCCTGACGGGGCTGTGATCATTGCGGCCATTACAAGCTGTACAAATACAAGTAATCCTCGCAATATGATTGCAGCCGGTTTAATTGCGCGCAATGCCAATAAGCTTGGCTTGTTACGTAAGCCTTGGGTAAAAACATCCTTAGCACCCGGCTCAAAAGCGGTCAAAATGTATTTAGAAGAAGCCAACCTATTGCCTGAACTAGAGCAATTAGGTTTTGGTGTGGTGGCCTTTGCATGTACCTCATGTAATGGCATGAGCGGCGCGCTAGACCCTAAAATTGCTGACGAAATTAAACAGCGTGAGCTATATAGTACGGCCGTTCTGTCGGGCAACCGTAATTTTGATGGCCGTATTCATCCCCATGCCGACCAAGCATTTTTAGCTTCGCCGCCGCTAGTGGTGGCTTACGCAATAGCAGGGAGTATTCGGTTTGATATCGAAAAAGACATACTTGGGCATGACGAACAAGGCAATGCGGTTTATTTAAGAGACATATGGCCAGACGATGCCGAGATTGATGCCGTGGTAAAAAGTGCGGTGAAACCTGAGCATTTTCGTAAAGTGTATGAGCCTATGTTTGCCATAAAAGAGCGCGGTGCATTAAGCGACCCACTTTACGACTGGCGTGAAATGAGCACCTATATTCGTCGCCCGCCTTATTGGGAAGGTGCGCTAGCTGGCCACCGGTCTTTAAGTGATATGCGCCCTTTAGCGATATTGGGCGATAATATCACTACTGACCATTTGTCACCATCCAATGCTATTCAAGCGAGCAGCGCCGCCGGCGAATACTTGAGTAAAATGGGCCTACCAGAAGAAGATTTTAACTCTTACGCAACGCACCGAGGTGACCATTTAACTGCGCAGCGCGCGACCTTTGCTAACCCTAAATTGCTCAACGAAATGGTGCTCAACGAAAACGGCGAGGTGAAGCAAGGCTCTTATGCACGGCTAGAGCCAGAAGGCCAAACCGTGCGCATGTGGGAAGCTATCGAAACTTACATGCAGCGAAAACAGCCGTTGATTATTGTCGCGGGTGCTGATTATGGGCAAGGTTCTTCGAGGGATTGGGCCGCTAAAGGTGTTCGTTTGGCGGGTGTTGAGGTCATTGTTGCTGAAGGTTTTGAACGTATTCACAGAACCAACCTTATTGGTATGGGCGTATTGCCACTGCAGTTTAAGGCGGGGGTTACTCGCCATACGCTAGAGCTTGACGGCACCGAAACTTACTCAGTAAAAGGCGAACCAAGTGCTGGTGCGTTATTAACCTTAGTCATTAACAAAAAAAGCGGTGAGCAACTATCGGTACCTGTCGAATGCCGACTTGATACAGGCGAAGAAGTTTCGATATATGCAGCAGGCGGCGTTTTACAACGCTTTGCGGACGACTTTTTAGCAAGTGCCAGCTAACTATTCGAGCCAACGATACTCGCAGCGACTAGTAAAAATAGGAATTGAAATGACATTTGTTGCACAACAAAAAATCAAAGCGATGTATATGCGCGGTGGTACAAGCAAAGGAACATTTTTTGCTCTTGACGATTTACCAAAAGCCGCTCAAGTAGCAGGTACATTTAGAGATGAGTTATTGCTACGGGTAGTCGGAAGCCCCGACCCTTATGCCAAACATACAGACGGTATGGGAGGTGCGACATCGAGTACCAGCAAAGTGGTAATAGTAAGTGCCAGCAAACAGCAAGGACACCATATTGATTACCTTTTTGGGCAAGTAGCCATTGACAAAGCGTTTGTTGATTGGAGCGGAAACTGTGGTAATTTGACTGCAGCAGTTGGTGCATTTGCGATTGAAAATGGTTTAATTAATAAAAGCGAGATACCTAAAAACGGCACTTTTGCAGTTAAAATTTGGCAGAAAAACATATCAAAAACCATCGTTGCTCATATTCCAATTAAAGACTATCGGGTACAAGAAACCGGTGATTTTGAACTTGACGGGGTTACCTTTCCAGCAGCTGAGGTTAAGATTGAGTTTATCGATCCTGCTGCCTCTGCTGATGACGATGCAAAAACGGAAGATAGCAAACAAAACGGTGTGTTTCCTACGGGTAATTTAGTCGATACACTGAGGGTGCCAGGCATTGGTGATTTTGAAGCAACGTTTATTGATGCGGGTATTCCTAGTATTTTCTTAAATGCTGATGAGCTTGGGTATTCAGGCTGCGAATTACAAGGTGACATCAATGAAGATACTGAAGCCTTAAAGAAATTTGAAATTATTCGTGCCTATGGTGCTCTGCAAATGGGATTAATCAAAGACTTGGATGAGGCACAAACACGTCAACATACGCCTAAAATAGCTTTTGTATCACCTGCTAGAGACTATGTCAGTTCGAGCGGTAAACCCATTGAAGCCGAAGCGATGGACTTGCATGTACGCGCGTTATCGATGGGCAAGTTGCATCATGCAATGATGGGGACTGCGGCTGTCGCCATTGGCACTGCGGCGGCAATTGAAGGCACTCTAGTCAATAGAGCTGCAGGCGGCGGAAGCCGTGATGAAGTCACTTTCGCCCACCCGTCGGGTATTCTTACCGTTGGTGCCGAGGCACAACCTGCCGCAGACAATTGGAAAGTCAGTAAAGTCATTATGAGCCGCAGTGCTCGTGTGCTCATGGAAGGCTATGTAAGAGTACCAATGCCCCAGTAGTTGGTCTATGGTAGTTTTGGTGGGCAGCGATTAGTAATCTACTCGTCTGCCTCGCGTTCGATTAAAGTATAACAAGGCTATTGCCCATACTAATAAAATGACTAAGCCGCCCGACTCGTTCGAATTTTGAATCATTTGTGTTTTATCTTCGTTCCAATAGCTGCTTGGGTCGAGCCGGCTTAAATAAAAATTGCCTTGGTCATCTTGCAGTCTAAAAGTAAGTGCGCCCAAACAAAACCCCGCCCAAATATACAAAACTGGCATAAATACGAAGGCTAAAACTGAGCTCAAAGACAATAAACTCGCCACGGCATATATACCAATCCATGCCCATGCGTCTTGATTACCATATTGGCTAGCATCGTTAAATTGCAAGTAAGCAAAGTAAGCGAATAACGCGCCGCCTAAAAGAAGTATTATTTTTTGGCTGAGAGGTTTAGCAGGCTGAGTCAATGTCATTCCTTTGGTGGTAAGTGTGGAGCAACTGCAAATCTGACTTTATTATACTGCAGGCTTGGTTAGTCGACAAACGCGAAATTATGGTCATTAGGCAAAATGTATCTTGTGCTCTCGGTGACTCAGAATTGAGGACTCAATGTTATGAAAGAGTGGTTTGAACCCGTCAGGCAAGTCTTTGTAAAACTGCTCAAAAGTCAGGTAAAACGGCGCTCTTTCGCCATGGTAGTTGATAGTAGGCCCAATCTTTTTAAACTTCATGCCCGCATATTTTAGCTGTTTGGCAAGTCTCGGCTCAATGATGATATAAACTTTGCTTTTCTGATAGAGCTTGACCATAACTGCTGTAGCAAAAAACAAAGCGATAGAAATAAACTGATTGCATGAGGCTTCGATTTCTTGCTTTGAATAATACCCTGCATTTTTTAACTTTCTGGTAAAGTTTAAGCGCCTGCTGTGTTCTTGCTGATTGAGCTTTTTCTTAATATTTTTGCGTCTAAACTTATCATTGACTGCAAGCCTTGATATTTCACAAATCTTATTCCTATCATGTACATTTGGAACGTAGCTCTGGTCTAGGCTGGCTTGGTCAAACAAGATTTCGATTGGTAAAGATTGTTGGTCTGAATTGCTCTGTACTAGTCTTATAGCGCCTACCACATGCTTGCTCGACTTATGTTGAATGAGGCAAAACAAAGAATGATCATCAAATTGGTCGCTTTCAAAAATACCATCCGAATCAAAAAAACCACACTCTTGCGTATACACTTCGTGCCTAAGCTTAAATACAGCTTGTTTCTCTTGTTCACTTTGATTCGCGAAGAAATCAAAATAGTCTGAAAAATGAGGCGTGACAAGTTTCGCTTTTCGCAAATTTTGCAGTGGCTTTATAATGTTAATAAAGGGTGCCAAAAGTTTTTTTGATTGCCGCTTGTTAAGGTCTTTAAATCTTTGCCGCTTTGAACGGTTGTCCAC
>CAZXTD010000076.1:15140-18506 GCA_964643575.1 uncultured Glaciecola sp.
TCCACAGACTTCCTTAATTACCTAATGTATGAGTCGATGTATCGGCATCTATGACGCTAGTGATTCACGCCAATCTGTATAAATATTAGTCTAAAATGAGAGCTTTAGCTAGATGAGGCCAGCAAAACGGGCATAGGCACATCTTCCTCGCATCATTCGTATTATATAAATGGCTTTAACAGTTGAGTTAATTCGGTTTTTATCTCCTGCTCGTCAATATCTGGACTTGATTTAAACGCCAGAGCCTCAGCATTTTTTGCTCGAGCTAAGCTTTTGCCTTCAAGTTCAGACACTACTTCAATAAGTGAGTACATTTCATCTAAATCGCCGCTGCAATGCAAAGCAATGTCGCAACCTGCGGCTATTGAGCGAGACGCTCGGCTTGCAATCGAACCTTCGAGTGCATGCATGTTGATATCGTCTGTCATAATCAGACCGTTAAAGCCTATGGCTTCGCGCATAACTTGACTCACCACTGCTTTGCTGACTGTTGCGGCATTTTTAGAGTCTAATTGAGTAAAAACCAAGTGCGCACTCATGGCCATTACCTCCTCATTTAGCGCTTTAAAGGGCACAAAATCGTGAGCGATTAATTCGTTCAGGCTTGCGTCAATGTAAGGAAGTTCTTTGTGGCTATCGTTTTGCGCACGACCATGCCCAGGCATATGTTTTATCACGGGCGCAACGCCAACGCTTTTGTGACCCTCACAAATTTGCGTCGCTAGTTCGATTACCTGTTGCGAGGTTTCGCCTAAGGCACGTTCGCTAATAATCGTTGCCGTGTTGGCATGTGGTAGGTCGAGCATAGGGACACAATTCACATTGATACCGAGGGCTTTGAGTTCTAATCCAGTGAGCTGAGCGTTTAGCCAGCATGCTTTTATGGCATCTTCGCTATTATGTGTGAACATGCGAGCAAACACTAAGGGGCTAGGCGGCACCCGCCAATGCGTTGCGGGCAAGCGCGAAACTCGGCCTCCTTCTTGGTCGATAAGTACAATGAGCTCATCTCTACCGAGTGCATGTTTAATATCGTCAATCAAACGAACGGTTTGTTCTGGAGAAGAAATATTGCGAGAGAAAAGAATGATTCCCCAAGGCTGTAGTTTTGTAAAAAGGGCTTTCTCTTTTTTGCTTAGCTCAGTGCCACTGCAGCCAACAATAAGGTTTTTACTCAAAGTAGTCTCTCATCGATAGATTGTGATAACGCTCAATGGTGTCACAAAAGACGAATTAAGAACATAGTCACGTGTAATGCAGGGCGACTAATGCGATAAGTTTTGTTAAGCATGAAATGGATACTTTAGTATAGTAGGCGATCAATAAAATAGAGGTATTACAACTCAGTACAATATTTAAGCATAATTCAAGATACCTATGTATGGATGTAAGTAGTTCTAAGGTTCATGGTTTTGCTACCTTTTAGGCGCTCCGGCCAAACCTTACTTTTGGGCGTTACAAAGGAAAAGAAAAACGTGAACAAGTCATATTCGAGTGGTGATGTAGCAAAAATTTGTAATGTAACGCCACGTACCATTATCCGTTGGATAAGCGCCGGAAAGTTAGCCGCGTTTAAGCTTCCGGGGCGGGGCAATAATCGTATTGCAGAAGATGACTTAATTGCGTTTTTACAGGCTAATGCCATGCCGGTTCCTCAAGACTTAATTAAGGTTGAAGAGCGTCATTGCATTATTGTCGGGTCAGACAAGCACTTTATTCGACATGTTAAACGCATCGGTAGGGATGCGGATTATGTCACTCATGTGGTATCAGACCCATTTGAAGCGGGTCTGCATATTGCGAGTAAACAGCCTGCATTGGTCGTACTCGACGAACATGCCTTTGCTGAAAACGCTAAAACTACTGCCAGTAAAATCAAGCAGACGCTCTCGCAAAACACAGAAGTTATCGTTTTTGAAGACGCTCACATTTCGCCAAACAAAATGAAAGACCTTTCTTCAGCTGTTGTTGAAGAAGAAGGAATATACTGCTTATACAAACCGCTTAACATTAATTTGTTTGCGCAGACGATTGAAGCGATGCAAGGATAACTATGAAAAAGCGCGGTTTATTTTCATGTTTATGCCTATTTTTGCTCGGCTTTTTTAGTTGGAATAGCTTAGCTACTGAAACACTGAGTTTTGGTATTGTTCCTCAACAGTCGGCCAAAAAACTCGCAGCAACGTGGGGCCCAATAATAGAGCGACTTGAACAAGAATCGGGCATGCAAATAAGATTTACGACTGCACCTACTATTCCCGAGTTTGAAAAGCGTCTTTTAGCCAAAAAATACGACATTGCCTACATGAACCCTTATCACTATGCGGTTTATTCTGAGGGTGGTTCATATCAGGTGATTGCAAAGCAACGGGATAAAAAAATCAAAGGGATTATCGTTGTCCCTAAAACATCAGCTATACAGTCAATTGACGAGTTACTAGGAAAACGAATAGCGTTTCCAGCACCGCTTTCGTTTGCAGCAACGCTTATTCCGATTGCTAATTTGAAGTCCAATGGCATTGAAGTGTTGCCGTCTTACGTTAAGTCACACGATTCTGTTTATATGAGCGTTGCGCGTGGTTTTTTTACTGCGGGCGGCGGCGTTAAACGTACGCTAAATGCAGCGCCAAAAGAGATTCAAGATCAGCTGCGAATATTATGGGAAAGCCCTGGATATACACCCCATGCGATTGCTGTTTCTGATAGGCTAAATAATGTTCAAAAAATGGCGCTTTCCAATGCTTTGGTCTCGATAACAGACAAAAGCTTGTTAGCGCCCATCGCGTTTAACGGGTTTGCACGAGCCACAGACAGCGAGTGGGACTCAATTAGGGAGCTGCAGATTGATGCGCCGTCTGACACTTCGCAGTAAGACCATTATAGGGACTGCTTTGATCGAGGGTATTTTATTATTGGCTCTGATATATACCGTGACGCATTTTGTATCTAGCCTAATTAATGACGCCCTGCAAAAACGTGCAGCCACTACCTCTACCTTATTTGCCAGCATGGTCAAAGATGCGGTGCTCTCTTACGATTTAGCCTCAATCGATGCGTTTGTTGGTGAGGTGCTTAAAAACCCCGATATTGAATACGCCCGGGTAATTAGTCCTCGAGGCGAAGTATTTGCCGTGGGAGGTAACGATACGGCACTGGGCAAAGAATTTATTGCGGACGCTAACCTTGAGGGCGTCAACGATGGTATTTTTGATAGTTTTGCCCTTATCCAAGAAGCTGAGCAAGTATATGCGAGGGTAGAAGTTGGATTTGCAATCACCAGTACCCAGGCAAGTATTGCAAAAGTAAAGCAGTGGACCGTAGGAATTGCAGCACTCGAAATGGCCTTAGTTGCTTTGTTTTCACTAC
>CAZXTD010000077.1:0-18386 GCA_964643575.1 uncultured Glaciecola sp.
CCAGGTGGTCAAGATGTTACTACGCAGAAAAGCCAATTTAGATGAAGGTGACTTTCGTTCTCACCTTTTGTTCACTGTGATACCACCTAACCTTGAACAACAAAGTCAGCTAAACCAAGAAGGGATGGCAATGAATTTGAATGTTTTTGTTAATTATAGTGTGCCAGTGGTGGTCAGAAATGGTCAAGTTGAACAAAATATTGAGATAGTATCTTTACGTGATGCATCAGAAAATAGGCCATCGAAGCAGAAAGAAAACTCAACGGTTGAAGTATCATTGACTAAAGATAGTCCATTTGGCGCATACGGAAGATTAGAGCTATTAGGGAAAGACCCAAATACCGGCGCTTCAGTGTTGTTGGGGAGACTAAACGGTTTTAATGTTCTGCACGAAAGCGAGCATGTTACCCAAAAAATTTCGATCAAAGATCGTAGGCTTTTTGAAATGCAGTCTGATATTACCGTTCAATACATAAGTGAAATAGGGGATAGAGAGCTTATTGCAAGCCGTAAACTGACATTATGAAAAAAGTAAAAAAAATCTTAAAGAAAATAAATTTGCTGGCGATAACCATTGTGTAGGCAATAAAAAGCCTTTGTTGATATGTAACGATACATATCTAAAAGTGGACAAAGTTGTCGCGAGGTTACTTGCGGATCGATGTCAGTTATATAGAACAAACGGAGAAATTCCATGTTTAAACGCAATCAAATTAATTTAGCAGTTGTAGTAGCTGCACTTACGGTAGGTTCGTCTGTCGCTATTGCTCAAGAGACAGCCGACGTATCTGCAAGTGTTACTGTACAAAACGCTTTCAACTTATCGCAAACAACCGCATTGAGTTTTGGTGTTTTACGAGTCACGCAAACCGCGTCGTCTGCAACTGGCACAGCGCCTTCTGTAACGATAAACGCTGACGGTTCGGCACCAAGTGTAAGTGCTGCAGTCAGCCCCGCAGCAGGCAGTATTTCGGTAATTACGCCGGGAACAGCAGGTGTTTTCGCTATTTCTAGTGCAGCGCCAGACACAGCGCTAACAGTAACGCTTCCCGCCTCTGTTGCGCTAACTGCGTCAGGTACGTCTAACGAGTTTCAACTAGACTTCACTGATACAGACGACATTCAAGTGGTAGGTGGCCCTAATGACGGTAATACCTATACAGGCTTTAACCTTGTGACAGACGATACCGGTGCAATTGGTTTCAATTTGGGTGGTACATTGTCTACTCGCATTGGCGATCTTACATATATCGACACCACTTACTCTGGTGATTACACCGTAACCGTAAGCTACTAAAATCGCATTTAAACGTTTAAATGCGTTGCAACGACGTCATTGAAAGCCAGCAATTTGCTGGCTTTTTATTTTCTTAAAATAAGCAATAAAAAATAGTGATATCATGCAAGACTTACTTAATCGTTTGATTGACAGCTTTTTAAATCGTTATTAAAACGCTACATAAAAACTAAAATCTACAACAAACTCAAGTGCCGCTCAACCAAATTAAAGTGCGCCTGCACCAACTTCTGCGTTAAAGCCTCTTTAGGTTTAGCAAACACTTTATCAGTTTTACCTTGCTCAATAATCTGCCCTTTATCTAACACTAATACCCTGTCGCTAACGTGGCGTACAATCCCTATATTATGCGAAATAAAGAAAAACCCAAGTCCAAGTTCGTGTTGAAGCTTAAGTATCAGGTTGACCGTCTGTGACCGCACTGAAGGGTCTAAAGCCGCAAAGGGTTCATCAGCTACAATAATTTTTGGATCTAAAATGAGTGCACGAGCAAGGGCTACCCGCTGCTGCTGACCGTCAGATAGCATATGCCGATAATAGTAATAATGATCGCGCAGTAAACCCACTTTCAGCAAGGTCTCTTCTATCTTTTGTTGTCGCTCACTTTCTATTAAGCCGGTGTTTAGGCGCAAGGTATTATCCATCATCGCACCAACAGATACGGCTGGATTCATAGCACTTGCGCTATGTTGCAATATCATACGAATAGGGTGGCGATGTCTAGAACCGCCGGGTTCTGCGTCAGGGTCGATGAATTCAATACTGCCAGCGCTAGCTTTTATCGCGCCTGCGAGTGCTTTTGCTAACAGCGTTTTGCCTGATCCGTTATTGCCAATAATGGCAATGGTTTCGCCTTTTTGCATATCAAAACTGATTGGACCGAGAATAAATTCTCTTTCTGGCTTAAACAAACTGGTTCGCGTTATGTGCCGGTAAGTTAAATCTTTAACTTGCAGTATCGTGTTGCCAGACTGCCTTTGTGTCTTTTGGCTAGCGGTATTCTTACCACTGGAACCTTGAATAGAAGACTCAACACCTTTATTCCATGAAACTTCGGCTTCGTCTGCTTGCGGGCTTTTAAGTTGTTTGTTTTCGCCTATAGCTTCACCAGGCGTTATTTTTGAAGAGTTGTCGTTTGGTGCAGACTCAGATTGTTTACTCGACTCAAGATCACTTGCGCTTGAAATAATTTTCTGTTTATCAGAGTCAGTCATGATTACGCTCCGCTTTATCAATAGCAGCCTCTTCTATATTTTTAATAGTCTCTAAATCGCTATCTTTTTGCTTGGTGTTATCTATCGTGGTTTCTTTCATATAAGGCTTAGCGTTTTTAGACTTTGACATTTTTACTTTAGCCGGCAAGTGCAACGGAAAATGGCAACTGTAATGATGCTCTTGAATACTTCTCATGAGAGGTACTTGCACACATTCTTTGCGAGCGTTAGGGCAGCGAGGCCCCAATCGGCAGCCTGCGGGCAAATGTTGTAAACTAGGAATAGTGCCTTTGAGTGCTTTTAGTGGCGACTTAGTCGGTAAATCGGATTGAAAACTAGGGGCGCTATCGAGCAATGCTTTTGTGTAAGGATGCAAGGGGCGTTTAAGCAATGATTTCACTTTGCCCGATTCAACCGTTTGCCCGCAATAGATTACCGTCATGCTTGTGGCGATACTCGTAATGGCAAGTAAATCATGACTAACAAAAAGTATGGATAGGTTTTTGGTTTTATTGAGTTTTACCAAAAGCCGCAACACTTGCGTCTTTGTTGTGCTCTCCATACCGCGAGTTGAGTCATCAGCAATCAGTATGCTAGGCTCAGATGCCAATGCCATGGCTATCATGATCTTCTGCGACACGTCAGGCGGTATTTCATTAGGAAAGCAATTCAACCAACGCTCGTGTTCTTTAATGCCAACCTTATGAATTAAGCCAATCGAAATTTCACGACGGTGTTTTTTTCGCTGCCAAAACCAACCTTTGCGAACAAACTCGTCAGGAATACTTTCTTCAATTTGTTCACCTAAACGTATCGAAGGGTCGAGCGACGATGTGGGCTCTTGAAATACCACGGCAATATCGCGACGCATAATAACTCTGCGCTGCTCATACGTCATGCTAAGTAAGTCTAGGCCTTTAAAGGTAAGACGGTCTGCTTTAATTTGCCAATAGTCTGGCAAAGCACCAATTATAGCTCTCACTACCAATGTTTTACCCGAGCCAGATTCGCCAACAAGCGCCTTAATTTCACCTTCTTGCAAAGTAAAGCTCACCTTTTCAAGGGCTTTTACAACAACGCCACCTACATCCATATATAGGGTTAGGTTTTTAATATCGAGCAAAGCCATTAGTGAGTGAGCCTATTGCGCAAGGCTGAGCGTAAACCTTCACCCACAATATTCACCGCAAGTACCATCAAAAATATGAATAAACCAGGTAAGGCAACTAGCCAAGGCGAAACGTAAGCCACTTCTAAGCTTTGCGAGAGTATTTGACCTAATTCAATACTGGGGTTTTGTGCGCCTAGGTTTAAAAAGCCTAGCGCAGAGACGTCTAAAATTGCGATTGAGAGCGCAATGGTCGCTTGCACGACAATTAGCTCAAACATCCCAGGTAATATAGACGTAAAAAATATACGGGAGTTGCTTGCGCCATCCAAACGGTCGAGCAAAACATAGTCTTTTTGCAGTTCGCTTTTTACGAAGCTTCGAGTTTGGTGAATAAACTGAGGTATTAGCGCAAGCGTTATGGCTATCATCGCGTTAAATAGTCCTGTTCCCATAATCGCAACCACTACAATGGCTATTAAAAGGGTAGGGATAGACATAATAGAGTCAAATAAATGATTGACCACACTAGAGCGTACGCCGCTTAATAAGCCAGCAACAGCGCCAATGCCCACACCAATAATGACCGCCACTGCCACAATAATCAGGCTGCTGCCAAAGGTTAGCCTAACGCCATACAATAACCGAGAAAACACGTCTCTGCCTAAAGGGTCGGTGCCAAACAAATGCGATACTGAGCCATTTGCTTCCCATGATGGTGGTAATAAAATCGTGTTCGTATTTTGCATATCAGGATCGTACGGCGCAATAAAAGGTACCAACAGCGTAATGGCTAAAAATATTCCCAATATTACCAAGCCCACTACGGCCAAATGGCTACGTGCAAACTCTATCCATACATTTTCAAGGGGGGATGGATGGTATTCTTCTTGATATAAACTAAACCGTTGCACTTTTGCTCACATCCTTAGTTGGGTCTATCGCGCGTACGATAAACTCAATCGTAATCGTCAAGGTTAGTACAAATAAGGCCACAATTAGCATGCCCATTCGAATAGCAGGGTAATCTTGCTGATAAATCGCTTGTATGAGCCAATTACCAATACCTGGCCAGGAAAATATTGTTTCCACCACCATCGCGTTGGTGATCAAAGTAGACATTTGCAATGCCAGTATTGGTAAAATCGGGAGCAAAGCGTTTTTTAAACCGTGTTTGAAGAAAATTTGTGCTTGGGTAAACCCTCGTGACTTGGCTGCTATAATATAGGGCTTCTCCATAACATCCATAATAGAGCGTCGGGTAAATCTGATAAATAAGGCCGTTGTGACAATGCCTACTGATAATGACGGTAACAAAAGGTGTCTGAAGGCATCAGCGTAAGCTTGTTTTGCATTGGCAAGATCTGAAAGCATTATATCAATGAGCACAAAACCGGTTTGATATTCCACCTCATACAGCAAGTCGATGCGCCCACTGATGGGCAACCACTCAAGCTGTAAGCAAAAAATAGTAATAAATAATAGCGCAATCCAAAATACAGGAAAGGAGTAACCCACAATGCTAAATGTCACCACCGAAAAGTCAGCGGGGTTATGATGTTTAAGGCCACTGATAAAACCAATAGGAATGCCGATAAAGGTTGCGACTAACAATGCATAAAATACAAGCTCAAGCGTGGCCGGAAAGGCGAAAGTAATCTCTTCATATAAATTAAGCCCGCTCACTGTGCTAACGCCCCAGTTGCCATCAAGTAGATTGTTGAGATAAAAGTTAAATTGTTGAAACAAACTTTGGTCGAGTTTAAAGGCTTTTTCTAATGCTTCACGTTGCTCAATAGACTCTGGCACAATGCCAGATATATTGGTAAGCAAATCACCAGGGAACATAAACGGCAAAAAAAACGACAGCAATATCAGCACAAATATGGTGATAAGCATGAGGTTTATGTAGCGAGCAAATAGTTTTATCATGGTGTGCGCGCTACCTTATCAAAACGCACACCGCCGAAGGGGTTAATTTGCATGCCTTCAATATTGCTGCGCACCGCTTGGTATTGAAAAGCGTGAGCAATAGGCATCAGTGGCATTTGTTCAAAAATAAGCTGGTTAGCCTGATAATAAAGTAGTTTTCTATCATCAAAATTATCAATCAGCAAAGCTTGCTGAACAAGCGAATCATACTCTTCGTTGCACCACATAGCACGGTTGGTGCCAGAGGGTATCGCATCGCAGGTAAGCAAAGGACGATAAAAGTTGTCTGGGTCGCCATTATCCGCATTCCAACCAATCAGCACGCTATCATGTATACCTAGTGTTAAGTTTTCTCTAAAAATATTCCAGTCGTAGCTGACGATGTTTAAGGTTATACCCACTTCGTTTAAATAGTTTTTGATGAGCTCGGCCATCTTCATCGCATTAGGGTTGTAGGCTCTTTGTACCGGCATTGCCCAAATATCCATCGAAAAATTATACGGAACACCTGCTTCGTCAAGCAGCTCTCTGGCTCTCACTGGGTTATAACCCAACTCACGTGCATCTTGCTGATACGCCCAAGATGCTGAGGGAACAAGGCTTTTAGCTCGTGTAGCTTGGCCAAGATAAATGGCATCTAATAGAGATGTTTTATCAACCGCTAGTGTTAAAGCTTGCCTAACCTTAGGGTTGTCAAACGGAGCCTTGCTTGTATTGAAGGCCCAAAAGCCAATATTTAGTCCTGGTTTTTCGAGCAAAGTCAAATCTGGTCTTTCTTCTATGACTTCTAAATCGCTCTGCGAAGGAAACGCAACAGCATCACATTCACCCGTTATAAGTTTAGCCATACGTAAAGAAGACTTAGGTGTGATATCAAAAACTAAATGGTTGATATCACTGGTTTCTTGAAAATAATCAGGATGCTTTTCGTAACGTACGTAGTGGTTTTGTCTAAACCCGACAAATTTGTATGGCCCAGTGCCAATTGGAAAGTTGTCGAGGTGACTTGGTCTGCCTTGTGCTAAAAGCGCCATTGCATATTCAGCCGATAACATAACCGAGAAGTCAGTAGCTAAATTTGCTAAAAACGAGCTGTCTGGTTTGAAAAGCGTAATTTCGACTCTGTAGCCGTTGATTCGAGTTACATCTTTGATTGTTTGATCAAGGCCTAAACTATCAAAGTAGGGGTAATTTCCGCCATTTACATCGTGGTACGGATGACTCTTATCTCGCCACCTATCGATGCTGAAAATGACATCATCGGCATTAAATGAGCGCGTAGGTGAAAAGTATGCTGTTTCGTGAAATGACACATTTCGTCTTAATTGAAACGTATAAGTGAGGCCGTCTCGACTTACCAGCCATGAACTTGCAAGCCCGGGTTCTATGCGTCCGTTGCTTGGATTAAATTCTAATAAACGGTCATATATTTGATGTGCGGATGCATCGGCCGTTGTGCTAGATGTATCAAGTTGCGGGTTAAATACAGCCGGGTTGCTCTCAGAGCAATAAGTAATGGCGTCTTTATTCATACTGTTATTCTTACTGCACGCTGTAATCAACACACAAACAGCCATCATCGCGACAAAATCAAGACGCAAAGTTTCTCGTGATTTTCTAGTTTTATGTACAGCAAGGCAAGCAGAGTGTTTCATTAAACAGACTCGGTGTTTTCCAGCAAATTGTACTTTTTCAAGTATCCTCTTAGTTGATGATATGTCAGAGACAGTTTTTCTGCAGTCTTTTTTTGATTATATTGAGAATCTGCTAGCGCTTGCTTTAGCATGTTAATCTCATATTCTTGTGATGATTGCTTTAAATCCATTGGAAATTGAAAAGTCCCCGTATTTATACTGATGTTATTTTCAATGGAAATCGATTCATCATTAATAGAGCTGGCATCTGAAGCTTGGCTAACGCCAGATAAGTTTGATTCTGATGTTGAAGCTAGCGGTGCATTTGTGACATTCAGGTTTTGACTGTGGCTAGTAGGTGCTTTGATACGCTGCTTGGGTCGGTACTTGGATTCAAATGGGTCTAGCACAATTTCATGCACAGGCAATTGAGGGGGGGTTCTGTAAACAGCGCGCTCAACAACATTTTTGAGTTCTCGAATGTTGCCCGGCCAGTCATAATCCATCAACATTTCTTTCGCTTTTTTACTAAAACCTGAAAATAATTCCATCTCTAGTTCGCGAGCCATATTTATAGCAAAGTGCTCTGCAAGCATCATAATATCTGATTGCCGCTCTCGAAGAGGCGGTATGGTAATAACGTCAAAAGCCAGTCTGTCGAGCAAGTCAGCTCTGAAATCTCCTGCCTCAGCAAGGGAGGGTAAATCTTCGTTAGTTGCTGCGACGAGTCGTACATCGACTTTCACAGTGCGTGTACCACCAACTCTTTCAAATTCGCCATATTCGATAACCCGCAATAATTTCTCTTGTACGAGAGCTGAGGTATTAGCTAATTCATCAAGAAATAGGGTGCCTTCATTCGCGTATTCGAAACGACCTTCTCTGCGTTTACTTGCGCCAGTGAAAGCGCCGGCTTCGTAGCCGAATAGTTCAGATTCAAGTAAATTATCATTTAGTGCTGCGCAGTTTAATTTTACGTAATTCTGCTCCCAACGCTTTGATAAAAAATGCAGACGAGCAGCGATTAACTCTTTACCAGTGCCGCGTTCACCAATAACAAGGACCGGTTTGTCTAGGGGGGCAACTTGAGAAATTTGCTCTAAGATTTCTAAAAAACTATTGGCTTGGCCGATCAGATTATCGTTTTGCTTAAATAGGCTCATATTGTTCGCAGTTATTTGGTCAAAAACACTAAAATATAGTCTACTTTAAAAAGAGTCGGAATGCTTATAAAATTTAAAATTAGATTATTTGTAAATAAAACAGAGGGTTATGTCGGCTTGATAAGTTGGCAAGTTTATTGAATATACATTGGCAAATGCGTTAAACAATTTGTGAATTATCACATAAAGCTAATAGTAGCACTAAACCGAAGGGGTACTAAACCATGGGAATTTTTTCACGTTTTACCGACATCATTAATTCAAACATCAATGCTATTTTAGACAAAGCAGAAGATCCAGAAAAAATGGTACGTTTAATCATCCAAGAAATGGAAGATACATTGGTAGAAGTGCGTTCTGCATCTGCAAAAACCATTGCCAATAAAAAAGACGTTGTTCACCAGATGAACAAATACTCGCAAGAAGCAACAGACTGGGAAGGTAAAGCTGAGCTAGCTATTAATAAGGGTAGAGAAGACCTAGCAAGAGCTGCATTGCAAGAACGTCAACGCGCTTCTGAAGCGGCAGACTCATTGAAAAGTGAATTGGAACTAATTGATAACGAATTAGCTAAATTGCAAAATGAGACGGGCCAGCTTCAAGAAAAATTAGCAGACGCTAAAAATCGTCAAAAGACTATTATCATGCGTCAAAAGACAGTAAGTTCGCGTCTTGAAGTAAAAAAGCGCTTAGACTCTTCTACCGTCGACAATGCTATGGGACGTTTCGAACAATTTGAGCGTAAAATTGATGACCTTGAATCTCAGGTGGAAGCCTATGACATTGGTAAGCGCTCGTTAAACGATGAGTTTGCAAGTTTAGAAAATGATACCAAAATCGATGATGATTTGGCGGCTTTGAAAGCGAAAATGCAATCGAGCAAAAGCAAAGGTACAGTCTCTGAAGTAAAGAAAGCGAAAAAAGCGTAGACTTTACATTACGCAATGCATTCAAAAGGCGTTTGAGTTGACAACACACAGTATCCGTTAACCCAAGCGCCGATATTAACTGATGAGGAGAGCATCAAATGAACGAATTATTTGAATTAACAGGTGTAACTTTAATTATTTTTATGGCGGTAGTTGCCCCAATTTGGTTGATATTACATTACCGCAGTAAAAAGCAAGTGAGCCAAGGTTTGTCTGAAACGGAAATTCGGTCGCTACAGAACCTTTCTGAAAAAGCCGAGTTGATGGCCGACAGAATTAAAACCTTAGAAGATATTCTTGATGCAGAGGCACCTGATTGGAGGGATAGAGCATGAGAGGCGGCGAACTATTCAGAGACAAAAGTAGAGGAAGAATTGCAGGTGTTTGCGCCGGTATTGCGGAGTACTTTGGAATTGAAATTTGGTTAGTACGCATTCTCACTGTTACCGCATTTTTGTTGCTTGCAGGTCCATTTGTTATCGTTGCTTATGTTGCAGCATGGTTTATTTTAGACGAAAAGTCGAAAGTGTTAGATGAGCGCGCAGAGCAAACGGGACATAAAGGATATGCCTACAGTAGCGGCAGCGCTCATTCAAATGCATCCGGTACATACAGTGGCAAAGGTTACCGAAATAGCCATGTGGACCCCGACAGCAAAGTCGAAGTGAAATCACGAGTATGGCAAGCAGGGCAACCACCTAGACAAGCATTTATGGATATAAAGCAACGCTATAATGCCGTAGAAGAGAAATTACGAAAGCTCGAAAGCTATGTTACATCTAAAGAATTTGAACTAAATCGAGAGATTAGTCGACTATAAATAAAGTAAGTAAACTCTCCTTTGTTTGACCGCTCACATCATTGAGCGGTTTTTTTTTGTCTTACGGTAAGTGTGTAAAAATTATGTTACAAAAATGACTGTTCATACCAGTTGATTCATCTGTCAACAGTAAGCCCTCAATAAAGATATTGATTATTATATGGCGGTGTTTATTAACTTAGAAAGAACTTATGTCAAAGCAGTCGAAATATGTATCTAAACAATCTGATAAAAATGGTTTTATCAACTGGACTAAGGATGAAAACGCCCGCTGGCAACGTTTGTACGAGCGTCAAATGAAATTACTTGACGGCAGAGCGTGTGACCAATACATGCATGGTATTGAGTTACTTGATATGCCTAAAGACGCCATTCCGCAACTAGGCGATATAGACCGGGTGCTATTAGAAGCAACTGGTTGGCGAACAGCTGAGGTGCCTGCACTAATTAACTTTACCGAGTTTTTTACATTGCTTGCGAATAAGCAGTTTCCGGTAGCAACTTTTATTCGTAGCGAAGAAGAGTTTGATTATTTGCAAGAGCCAGACGTATTTCACGAAATTTTTGGGCACTGTCCGTTACTAACTAATGCAGCCTTTGCCCACTTCACCCATACATATGGCAAACTAGGATTGGCAGCCAGTAAAGAAGACAGAGTATTCTTAGCTCGCTTGTATTGGTTTACCGTTGAGTTTGGTTTACTCAAAACTGAAAAAGGCCTACGAATATATGGCGGTGGGATATTGTCATCACCATCGGAAACCATTTATTCCCTTGAATCAAGTACGCCTGAGCGCGTAATGATGGACCCGCTCGATGCAATGCGAACCCCTTATCGTATCGATATTATGCAACCGCTCTACTATGTGCTTGAGGACGCAAATGACCTCGATGATTTAGCGGATATGGATTTGATGAGCCTTGTTGATAAAGCCAAAAAGCTTGGTCTATATGAACCAAAATTTGCCCCCAAAGCAAGTTAGCTAAATCTTAAATTAAATTTTGTTCATAAAGCCCGTTTCCGCGGGCTTGTGCTGATCTCACTACCACTTCCCTCGTAAATTATCTTATACAATTAAACTGTTCTTTACAGGATGAGGAAATTACCATGCGTTTAGAGATAAGTTGCGAAGATAGGAAGGGGATTACGCAGGATGTTCTCGATATATTAAACGAGTACAGCATCGACCTGCGAGGAATTGAGATAGACGAGCTAGGAAAGATATTCTTGGACTTCCCGGCTGTAGATTTCACTGAGCTTCAAGCACTAATGCCCAAATTAAGGCGAGTTGAAGGTATTGTTGATGTAAAAACAACGCCTTTTATGCCAATCCAGCGTGAAAGAAATCAGCTACGGGCACTCCTACAAACTCTACCCGATCCAGTATTTTCAACAGATGCAAATGGTAGAGTTATACTCTACAACGAGGCCGTTTCATCGAGTTTAGAAATGTCTCAAGCCGAAATAAGGGAGCTTAATATAGACGACCTAATTAGCGGCTTCAATTTTGGCCGTTGGTTAGGCTCAAAAGAGGTACTTGCATCCACGCAAAAGGTACAGTTTATTCAACAAGACTATATTGCAGATATATTTCCGGTAAATGTACCCGACAGTGCCAATAAGAGCATTTTAGCCGGCGCCGTAGTAGTGCTTAAATCTGAAATTAGGTTGGGCGCTCAAATTAACGCCTTCAGACAGGCTTATTCAGGTAGTTTCGACAGTTTTGATGCGAACTCTTCAGCCATGAAGAAGGTGATAAGAGAGGCCAAGCGGATGTCTGAGCTTGACGGTAACATACTTATTACCGGCGACACTGGCTCTGGTAAAGAGCAAATTGCTAAGGCTTGTCATGATAATAGCCGTCGTTCAGACGGTGAGTTTGTGACTCTTAACTGTGCGTCTTTACCCGATGAGGCGGCTGAAACTGAATTATTTGGGTATGCACAAGGTGCATTTGACCAAAACGATGGGAAAATTGGTTTATTTGAACAAGCGTCAGGAGGTACGATTTTATTAGACGAGGTGTCTGAAATGTCGAGTCGATTGCAGGCCAAGCTTTTGAGAGTGTTAGAATACGGTACGTATCACCAGATAGGTGACAGTCGGGTTAAGTACATCGACTGCCGCATTATTTGCACGAGTTGCAAAGACTTAGCAGAGTGTGTCCAGGAAGGCACATTTAGAGAAGATTTGTACTATCGACTTAACGTACTAAGTTTGGCTATTCCGGCGTTGCGTGAACGCAAAGCAGACATTGTGCCTTTGGCGAACAAGCTTGTTATGCAGCATGCTAAAAAGTTGGGAATTCAAGCCCCTAAGCTTAGTAAACCATGCGTAGATTATTTAGAATCATACCCGTGGCCGGGCAACGTACGACAATTAAAAAACGCCTTGTACAGAGCTATATCGATAATAGACGGTAATGAAATCACTAAAGAAGCAATTCAGTTACCTAACTGCAGTGCAAGTGTTACCTACATTGATGAAAACTTTGACGGCACTCTAGAGCAAGAGGTAAAGCGTTTTGAACGTGATATGCTCAAGCGTTTATACCCGTCGTATCCGAGTACCAGACAACTTGCGCGGAAGTTGGGTTTGAGTCATACCGCAATCGCGAATAAATTGCGTGAGTATGGTATTTCTAAACATTCATCTAAGCTGCAATAAACTTACAGGCGTTAGCATGAAACGCTAGCGCCTATTTGATTGGGTATGCTACGATTTATACATGATTCCACTTTAGTAAAATATATATGAGCTTGAAATTACACGGCTATTGGCGCTCTTCGGCGACCTACAGAGTAAGAATTGCACTAAATTTGAAACAATTAGCTTACGAGTATATTCCCGTACATTTAGTTAAAAATGGCGGTGAACAAAAGAGTACAGCTTATCAGTCTTTAAATCCTGCCATGCTTGTGCCTACACTGATTGATGAAGACCGTGATCTCATACTTAATCAGTCGATGGCTATTATTGAATATCTTGACGAAATGTACGACTCAGGTATGAAATTACTACCCGAGCATAAAAGCGATAGAGCTCGCATCAAAATGGTGGCTTACGACATTGCTTGCGAAACTCAGCCAATCACTAATTTACGAGTTTTAAACGCATTGCGCGATGAGTATGGAGCCCACGATGACGCCGTTACGGCGTGGTGTCAAAAGTGGATTAAAAGCGGTTTTGATACTGTTGAAAAGCGTTTACAAACCCGAGCGGGCAAATATTCGTTTGGATATGATGTTACGCTTGCCGATGTATGTTTAGTGCCTCAAGTTTATAATGCAAAGCGTTTTAAAGTGGATATGGAAGCATACCCACTTATTAAGAAAGTTTATGGCAATTGTCAGGCTCTAGAATCTTTTGCAAATGCTGCACCTGAAAATCAAATAGACGCTTTGTAATCGCACAATTACATCAACACTGAGAATGTTGCATTTCAAAAAATGCTCAAAAACGAAACGTTTTTGAGCGCTAGATGGGTAATTCGGTTGTATTTTTTACTTGTTTTAGTGCGAAAGTAGAACTCAAATGGTCGACTAGTGGCAAGCTGGTTAATTTTGATTTAAGCAACTGCTCATATTCTTCTATACTCTGGACAATAACTTTCAGTAGGTAGTCTTTATCACCACTTGTGGTATGACATTCCATCACTTCATCGATTTCTTGCACAGCGTTTTCGAACTTGGTTAGAGAGTCCCCATCATGGTTTTTAAGTGTTACGTATATGAACACTGATACACCTAAATTCAACTTTTTAGCGTCAAGTAAGGTGACTTTTTGACGAATGATTCCGTCAGCCTCCATGCGTTTGACTCTTCGCCAGCAAGGCGTGTGCGATAAGCCGACATACTGACTAAGTTCAGCCATTGATACCGTTGCATCTTTTTGCATTACGCGCAGAATTTCTTTATCAAATTTGTCTAATTTCATAATTTTGGGTCTTCATAAAAGGGGGATGAGCATTATCAAGCTTCACCGGTTATTGAGACTTTATGCGAGCCTTTCTAATTTTTAAATCATTATAGGATGTTTATCCTATGATTAGGAACTAATTCTTCGTTTTTTTTATACAATATTATTGCCATCGACTTTTTAGCAACATTTGTCCTCGTTGTTTTCAGATAGTATCAATTATATGAGAAACGTTTTATGCCTTGCACTAAACAAGTTTAAGTGACGATTTATT
Organism: uncultured Glaciecola sp.; assembly: GCA_964643575.1. Taxonomy (GTDB): domain Bacteria; phylum Pseudomonadota; class Gammaproteobacteria; order Enterobacterales; family Alteromonadaceae; genus Glaciecola. The sequence continues at coordinate 14,291 of CAZXTD010000077.1, forward strand.
CTGAGTCTAGAGAGCTTGTGGTACGTGTTAACAGACACATAATAATAAGAACTAAGGAACAAACATGTCGGTTTTTGAGCACAATGACTTTGACAACCATGAGCAGGTCGCTTTTTTTGAAGATCACAAAACAGGGCTCAAAGCAATTATTGCCGTGCACAATACAAAGTTAGGTCCTAGTTTAGGTGGTTGCAGAATGTGGCCGTATGCAAATAGCAGCGAAGCGTTAACTGATGTTCTCAGGTTATCAAGTGGCATGACCTATAAAGCGGCAATGGCAGGACTTCCTCAAGGTGGCGGAAAAGCTGTAATCATTGGCGACCCTCGCAAGCACAAAAGTGCCGAGCTTATGCAGGCAATGGGGCGGTTTGTCGATACATTTGCCGGACGATACATTATTGCGGAAGACTCTGGGATTAGTGTGCAAGATGTCGAGCACATGGCAACACAAACGAATTATGCAACGGGCAAACAAGCTCAATATTCTGTTGATGGAAGTATACCAGACGGAAACCCGGCGCCTTCAACTGCCTATGGTGTATTTTGTGGCATTAAAGCGGCAGTAGAATATACTTTTGAAACCAGTCCAGACGGCCCAAATTTGTCAGGTAAAAAAGTGGCTATTCAAGGAGTAGGGCACGTTGGTCTTCGACTCGCAAGATTACTTCACAATGCTGGAGCAACATTATTTGTATCTGACATATTCGATGACAATTTAAAGATTGCTGCGGATGAATTTGGCGCAACTATCGTTGACAAAGCTGAAATTCATTCTCTTGATGTTGATGTTTACGCTCCATGCGCAATGGGCGCAGCGATAAATATACAAACATTACCTGAAATAAAAGCAAAGATTATCGCCGGTGCTGCAAATAATCAGTTAGCAAGTCTTGAAATGGACTCAGCGGTGCATGAGGCCGGTAAAGTATACGTTCCGGATTATGTTTTGAATGCAGGCGGCATTATTGATTTGTACCATCAGACGCAAGATACAAGCAGTGATGAAATTTTACGCAAACAAATTGAAAAAATTGGTGAAAGTGTCAAAGAGATACTCGATAAATCAAAAAAACTAAATTTAGCCACGCAATCAGTATCCAATCAGATAGCGGAGAAAAAATTTAAAATATAAAGCGTAAATAAAACGATTTCTTTGCTTTACTGTCTTGCAAGATGTCACGTTAATCGTCATAATGCGCCGCTCTGACGAACTGTCAGATTCAATGGTAAACTCTGGTTCTCTCGCAATGATAACTTGGAAACCCGGTCAGGCCCGGAAGGGAGCAGCCGTACTAAGGGACTCATGTGCCGAGATGTGGCTGGAGTTTGCCACCATCTCTTTTTAATCATCTTGGATTAGTTTTTTTTCGGGATGGTCGTTTAAAAAATCTACACCTTGCTGTATTGCGTTTATCACGTTCATGCGCATTTGTTGACGTTCAGAGTTTGGCAAGTAAAAAGCCATATCTACTTCATATCGAATGTAGCGGGGCGGCAATTGGTTGAGCGCCAAACAAGTTAAGTCAGCCAAATAGTTTGCTTCTTTCTTTTTGGCTAAACCTAATTCTTCAATGTGCTCGAGCACTAGCTGCTCATAATAGTTGTGAATATCGCTATCTATTTTCATGTTTTACATTTCCTATCAATATTTGTCTTTTTCAGAACTATTAACTCGCGAGTCTAAAATTAAGCTATACATTTTCTCAATTAGTGTTATCGGCAAATTTATATTTAGTTTTAATTATCAAAACGCTGTTAATTGTGTTTCTTTGTGAAATGTTTTTTTACTGCGCGTGTTTTACAAATTTATCGCCTATTTGCAGTCAAGATCCTCGAAAAGCGATAGTAATAATAAGCTTATCCTTCGTTAACAGTAGTGGATTATTGTATCAAGAAATTTTTATACAATATTTTTCGAGTCAAAGGCTTCTCGTTTCTTGACATTTATGTAACATCCTGTGACTATTTATGAGTGTGCCCTCCTTTGGGAGCGCACGATTATTAATAACTATAAACCCTAATAAGCTAGTTGATAGCTTCAATAACAGATTTTAATGGTTGGGAATATGTCCAAAATGAGCAAGAGAACTCAAATAGCATCTTGTGTAGTAGGCGCATTAGCACTTACTTCTACAAGTTTAGCCTTTGCCGGTCCGCTAGAAGAAGTACAAAAGGAATCTCGTAAAATTCACGTGGCAGCAGCGCAGTCACAACAAAAAATAAATGGTCTTTTCGAGCAGTCTCAAGAGCTTTTAGTTGAATACAGAAATGTACTCGATCAAACTGAAAACTTGAAAATTTACAACGATTACCTAGCCGGTTTAGTTGCAGATCAACAAAGAGTTATCGATTCTTTCCAACGTCAAATCGATTCTATCGAAGAAACTAAGCAAAACATCGTGCCACTCATGCGCAAGATGATTGCTAGTCTTGAACAGTTCATTCAGTTGGACGTGCCAATCAATTTGCAAGAGCGCCTTGATCGTGTAGAAAACCTTAAAGATCTAATGGGTAATTCAAGCGTTACTGTATCTGAGCAGTTTCGTAAGGTGCTAGAAGCATACTCGATTGAAAATGAATATGGTCGTCTAATACAGTCGAACCCAGGTACAATCGATGCAGGTGGTACGCAGGTATCTGTAGACTTCTTTAACTTAGGTCGTACTTCACTAGTTGCGTTGAGTTTAGACCAAACCAGCGCTTGGGCGTGGAATAACGACTCGCGTTCTTGGGATAAATTAGGTGATGAATACCTAGACTCGACGATTCAGGCAGTTCGCATGGCACAAGGCCTTGTACCTGAAGACCTTATCAAATTACCAATCAAAGCTGCGGAGTAAGGTTAATGAAAACAACAATAAAAGCATTATTCGCAACAACATGTGTTGCTTTGATGGCAAGCTTTGCCAGTGCGCAAACGCCAGCAACTCTACAAGACCTACTAGAGCAAGTAAAAAAGGACCGTGTGTCTGAAGCTCGTGTAAACCAGCAGCGTGAAGCTGAATTTATGAGCGCAAGAGCTGATAAACAAGCTCTATTGCGTCAGGCTCAAGCGTCACTTCGCTCTGAAGAACAGCGTGGCGACCGTTTGCAAGCACAGTTTTCGCAAAACGAACAAACCATTATCGACAAAGAACTAGAGCTAGACCAAGCGTCGGGTACACTAGGTGAAATGTTCGGTGTAGTTCGTCAAGCATCTGCTGACGCATTCGGTGTGGTTTCGACTTCTATCGTAAGTGCTGAATTTCCAGGACGTGAAGCTTTCTTAGCAGAAATGTCGCAGGATACAAAAGGTTTACCGAATATACGCGAACTTGAAGAGCTTTGGATATCTTTACAAACTGAAATGACTGCATCTGGTCAGGTATCAAAGTTTACCGCAGAAGTTGTTGACTTAACAGGTGGTACATCGACTCAAGAGGTTGTGCGTGTAGGTACTTTCAACCTTATTGGTGAAGAGGGTTACTTAATCTATGACGATACAAGTGGTAAAATTCAGCCTTTAGGTCGTCAGCCTGAGAGCTATCAAGTTGCCTCAACACAAGACTTACGTGAGGCAAGTAGTGGCTTTACCGAAGTGTATATCGATCCTTCACGTGGTGCTATCTTGAACTTGTTCAAACAAAAAGCAACATTGATGGAGCGCTATCATGCGGGTAGTTATGTTGGTTATATCATCACAGGTATGCTAGTAATCGGTTTGCTTATCGGTTTATTCAAAATTGTTCAGTTAACGCTAGTGGGCGGCAAAATGCGTTCGCAGCTTAACAACATCGATAACCCTGCAAGTACTAACCCACTAGGCCGTATTCTTACTGTGTACCAAGCAAACAAACAAGCTGACACAGAAAGCTTAGAGCTCAAACTTGACGAAGCTATTCTTAAAGAGCTTCCAAGCATCGAATCTGGTATCAACATAATTAAGATTTTCGCTGCAATAGCACCGTTACTTGGTCTTCTTGGTACAGTACTTGGTATGATTGCTACTTTCCAACAAATTACTTTGTTTGGTACAGGTGACCCACGTATTATGGCGGGTTCAATCTCTATGGCGTTGGTAACAACGGCTCAAGGTATTATCGCAGCGCTTCCGCTT
>CAZXTD010000078.1:0-8052 GCA_964643575.1 uncultured Glaciecola sp.
TAAACCCTTACACACTTTCCAGGCGTGCGCCTTCAGCCACTCAGCCATCTCTCCGTTTATTTTTGCTCGTTAAGGATTAAGTGGGGAGTCCTTAACGGTGCTAAGTGCTAAAAATCCATAAGCCTTAGCTAATGCGGCGCGTATGTTAGCAAACCATCGTCAGTATGCAAGTAAGTATTTAACTAGCAAGCGATAAACTGCTCTTTGCTTAGACATTTACGTGCCTCGTTACCTGTATTTTGTGCTACGCGTTGCCTTTTAGCTGCATTTTCAGCTTTGCTGCAAAATTGAGCATTCTGTTTAATGGCACCATTGCTTTGGTGGCTAAATCGGGGTCAACAAATATTTCTTTGCCTTGAGCACTAACTAAGGCCTCTTTAAGCGCTTGTAAGCCGTTCATTGCCATCCATGGGCAATGTGCGCAGCTTCTGCATGTTGCGCCCTCACCTGCTGTTGGTGCTTCTATTAGCGTCTTGTTTGGAGCGAGCTGCTGCATCTTGTAAAAGATGCCTTTGTCGGTGGCCACAATAAATTTGCTGTTTGGCATTTCGGTGGCAGCTTTTATAAGCTGTGAGGTTGAGCCCACGGCGTCTGCCATGTCTACCACGCTTGCGGGCGATTCGGGGTGCACGAGTATGGCCGCCTCTGGGTGCAGGTGTTTTGCCTTTTGCAGGGCTTTGGCCGAAAACTCGTCGTGCACAATACATTCACCATTCCACATAAGCATGTCGGCGCCAGTTTCTTTTTGTATGTATGCGCCTAAGTGGCGGTCAGGGCCCCAAATAATCTTTTTGCCCTGTGCGTCGAGATGTTCAACAATTTCTAATGCAATACTTGATGTAACTACCCAGTCGGCGCGTGCTTTTACTGCCGCCGATGTGTTTGCGTATACTACAACAGTGCGATCGGGGTGTTGGTCACAAAACTCGCTGAATGCGTCTATAGGGCAGCCTAAGTCAAGCGAACAGGTTGCCTCTAATGTTGGCATAACAACGCTTTTTTCAGGGCTGAGTATCTTTGCGGTTTCGCCCATAAATTTTACACCTGCTACCACTAGGTTGGGTGCGGCGTGGTCTCTCCCAAAACGCGCCATTTCGAGTGAATCTGATACGCAGCCGCCGGTTTCTTCGGCTAGGGCTTGTATAACTGGGTCGGTGTAATAGTGTGCGACCAATACTGCGTTTTTGGCTTTTAGTAGGTCTTTAATTTCGTTTTTGAGTTCGGTTTGTTGCACATCCGACAAAGCTGCTGGCTTTTTGGGAAAAGGGTAGTCGATTGGTGCAATTCTATTGGCTAGGCTCATAGAGTGTGGGATTTCGTCAATTTTTTAATGTTTGAGTATTATAACGGTTTGATACGCTTGATGTCATAAAAAATTCATTTTTGATTGGTCGATACAAAGTTTATATTCTTAAGTGGTGGGTCGTGCTGGATTCGAACCAGCGACCAATTGATTAAAAGTCAACTGCTCTACCAGCTGAGCTAACGACCCTTTCAATATCAACTATCGTTGCCTGATAAGTTCCTGTTTAAGCATCATGCTTAATTTGGGTATCTCCTGCAACGGCGGCATATAATACTCAAATAAGCTGAAGGTGCAACCTCTAAATGGCATTTTATTTGTTTTTTATGCCTTAAAGTGTGCGATCGAATGTAAACTAAACAATCTATCGGTCAAAGTGTTTATTAATTGAGCCAAATACTTTATTGATTGTTTGAAATTAAAAACAAGAAGGCAAAAAAATGAGGGCATTTAGCTTGCCCTCATGTATTAATTAGCCAATTGTCTGGCAGCTTCTCTTGCTGAAGTACTATCGGGGTATTCATCAACCGTTTGCTGAAATCTAATATTAGCAGCGTTTAGGTTGCCAATAGATTTTTCGATTAAAGCTAACTTGAGCAATGAGTCTGCTCGTTTTGGCGAGCTTTCGAACTTGTCGACAACTTGCTCAAACTGCTCTTTAGCAAGCTCATATCGCTGCTGATTATATAAAAGCTGGCCTAGCCAATAATGTGCATTATCGGTAAGTTCAGAATTAGGGTACTGCGATAAAAACGATTGAAAGGCCGGCACGGCTTTTTCGTAATCTTTATCTTTTAAAATGAGGTTTACTGCTGCTTGGTAAGCATCTTGTTCACCCGCAGGATTGGCAACTGCTGGCGCATTAGTACTACCATTACCGCTCATATCGGTAATACCACTTGCTAGGCTGTCGGTATTTTGTTGCATGCTCTCAAAACGTCTGTCGAGTTCGAGATACAGCTCGCGTTGGCGCTCTAGCAGTTTCTCTAATTGATGATTGTGAAGCTCAATTGAGCCTTTCATCTGATCAATATCGTACTGAAGGTCGTCAAGCTGCGTTTGCATGCGTTGTTGTGACTCGGTACGCGAATCGACAATACGCTCTAATATGGCCAAACGGTCTTGAAGCTCAAAAGCATCAGGAATTGCGGGTAAACTTGCATTCCCAGAAGTGGTTGTTTGAGCGTTTTGCTGCGTGTTGGTGGAGTTTGCATCAACAACAGGTGCTTGCGCTAAGCAAACACCTGTTGTAAATAAGCAAGTAACCCCAACAAGGGTTGGTCTAACAAGAAATTTTAATTTCATTGATTAGTTATATACCAATACACCACGACGGTTTTGCGCCATTGCGTAGTCAGTTGCGCCCATCACCGCTAGTTTTTCTTCGCCGTATGAAACAACAGACATTTGTGAAGCACTTACGCCTTCGTTCATTAGGTAGGTACGTACAGCGTTAGCACGACGCTCGCCTAAGGCAATGTTGTACTCTGGTGTACCGCGGCTGTCGGTATGACCTTCAATAACAATTTGCTGACCACGGTTTTTAACCAAAAATTCAGCGTGCTTATCTAGAACACTTCTAAATTCTGCTTTAATAGTAGAACGGTCAAAATCAAAATAAACAGTTTGCATGCTGACTAAGTTAGCTTTTTCAGCTCTCATCATTTGCTCTGCATTTTCCATTCTGTCGGCTGCTGCTTTTTGAACGCGCGCTTCTTCGCGTGCAATACGATCTTCTTCAGCTTTTTTCGCAGCGGCTGCATCTGCTGCTGCATTGTTTGCTTCAGCGTCGTCAACTTTTTCGTCAGATGGGCTAGAACACGCCATAATAGATGTTGCGGCTGCCGCAAGTATGAGGGTTCTAAATTTATTGTTAGTAAGCATGCTTAATCCTTATTTTATTAGCCTTTTTGCAAAGCCATTTTTTATGTAAAACTGTTAAAACTATTTATTATAATAAAAACGGTGACCAACTAGGCGATTTTATTTGCCCATTTGATGCTGGTAACAGCGCTTTAAAACGTCCGTCTAACGACACCAATGATAACACCTGTCGCCCTTCATGAAGGGTACTGTAAATTATCATACTTCCATTAGGTGCAATACTTGGCGATTCGTCCAAAAACGTTTTGGTTAACACCAACATATCACCACTAGCAACATCCTGTCTGGCTATATGATAGTCGCCTTGCGTTCTATTTACGACAACTAAATGCGAATTATCGGGACTAATTGATGCCCCTAAATTCATATCGCCGTCAAAAGTCAACCTTTTTGAACGCTTAGTATCTAAATCTACTCGATAAATCTGAGGGTTTCCACCCCTTTCAGAGGTATATACGATACTTTTTCCATCTGGAGACCATGCTGGCTCGGTATCTATCGACCTATTTCGCGTTAAACGCTCTAATCTTTTACTGGCTAAGTCCATGATATAGATCTCTGGATTACCATCTTTTGATAGTACCATTGCCAACTTGGTACCATCGGGTGAAAACCTAGGTGAGCTATTGATACCAGGATAATCAGTGATTCGCGTGCGTGCTGTCGTATAAATATCTTGAATAAATATTTGTGGACGCTTTGCCTCAAAGCTCACATAAGCAATTTTATTACCATCGGGTGACCAGTTTGGTGACATCAAAGGCTCCGCTGAAGACAACAAACTAATTTCGTTAGCGCCGTCATAATCTGCAATGGCGAGTTGAAATGGCAGTTCTACTGTATTGCGGTCGCGCACAACAATATAAGCAATACGGGTTAAAAACGCGCCGCGTTCGCCAATTAAGCTTTCGTAAATAATATCACTCATAATGTGCGCGTATTGTCTAAATTCTCTGCCCGAAATCAACTTTTCACGACTGGCAATGACATGGTCAAAACTTGACACTAACTGGCCATTAACCAATGATTTTGATTCTCCACCGGTAATTTGTGCGCGCAACACATCTATTAGAGAAAACGACACTTTGTATTGGTCAACGCCAGCGGGTTCGATATTACCGATTACAACCGTATCGATGCCTTTATCGCCCCATGCTGCGTAATCTACTTCGTCATCGAGTGACGGAAACTGCGGCATGTCCGACAACCCAACAGGGCTAAACTTACCACTGCGCTGTAAGTTACCTGCAATCACATCCGCCATATTTTCAGGTAACACAACATTGCCGGTCCATCTAAACGGTACTACGGCAATAGGCCGCGCGTTATTCATACCTTCGGTAATTAATATTTCGTTTATTGACTGAGCGTAAGCAAATTTGCCAGTGGCTACTAGGCACAAACTAGCCATAAGCAGCACTTGCGCAGCATGACGACATCGACGAAGTATTGTATTTATCATTATGAATTAGGCCTTATTGTCATATTAGTATTTTTTAATTTGTCATATACATCGGGGTCATTCGACATTGGTACTGAGCTAGCTTTGAGCGCAGCAGCTTGGGCAGCGCGACATAGTGCGGGGTCACCCTCGAGTACTTTCACCGATAAAATTAAGCCATCGCTGGCTAAACGTAAATTCAACAAACAGGAGCTTCCTTTAAAAGCACCGTCTAAATTTAAATTACGCTGAATTTTTTGAATCATTAATACGTTGTAGCGCTCTACTTCGGTCATTACACGTTTTTGATTGGCCGCGTTTTGTGCAGCCTGTTCTTGTGCAAGTTGCTCAGACATTTCTTGCTCGAGCGCTCGTTTCATTTCTTCTAATTCGCGTTGTTTGCGCTCTTCTTCTGCGCGCTGAGCTGCAGCGGCTTGCTCTTTTATGCGTTGTTCTTCAAGTGCGTTTAGTCTTTCTTGCTCTTTTTGCTGCTCGGCTTCACGTTGTTTGCGGGCATCTTCTGCTCGGCGCTTACGTTCGCGCTCTGCTCGGTCGCGCTCGGCCTGCACTCGTCTGCGCTCTCGCTGCTGTGCAGCCGCTTCAGCCTGCGCTTTCTCTCGTTGCTGCTGTGCAATAACGTTGCTATCTATAAAGGTCGCTTTTACAATTGGCGCTGCTTGAGCGGGTGAGCTTACCGCATTGACAAATTCTAAAGGTTTGTCTGAAAAATTAATACTGATCAAAATACTGGCAAGTATGACCGCATGCAGCAAAAAAGATTTGCCCATGGCAACTCGAGACGCTTTTTGATGCGCTTCTTTGATTATCTGTGCTGGGCTCTTTTTTCGCTCAGCTTGGGGTTTAGCTTCAGGTTTTGACATCAGTCTTTAATGTTACTACTTATCTCAACCAAAATTAGCTGCTCTCATTAGGGTCGGTCATTAACCCAACCGATGGCACGCCTGCACGCTGCAATAGCACCATTAGGTCAACCACTTTTGCGTAATTTACGGCGCCGTCACCATTAACTACCACAGGTGTTGTTGGCGCTGTCTCTAATTTAGATTTAACAATTGCCGCTATTTCTTGGGCTGCCATAGGCTCTTCTTGCTCGGCACCTACGTTTAAATAGTACAAACCTTGGGCATCAACCGACACAATTAACATGTCTTCTTGTTCAGTTTCGATGGTTTGCGCTTCTGCTTTGGGTAGGTCAACTTTAACACCCTGTGCAACAACAGCAGCGGTTGCCATAAAAATTACTAGCAGCACCAGCATAACGTCAATGTACGGCACTACATTAATTTCTGACACGGGTTTACGGCGTTTACGAACGAACATAGCAACACCCTTTTATTAGCCTAGCTTTAAATGCAATAATTTTTTTCATCTGACATGGCTCTTTTTATTAAGATTAAAACTCAGAAATAAGGGCACAATCTAAGTGCGAGTAGCCAAACTTTGGCGATGCAAAATTGCAGAGAATTCTTCCATAAAATTGCCATAGGTGTTTTCAATTTTTTCAACTTGGTTGCTAAAGCGGTTATAGGCAATAACTGCAGGAATAGCCGCAAACAAGCCAATTGCGGTAGCGATAAGTGCCTCTGCAATACCCGGCGCGACCATTTGCAATGTTGCTTGCTTAACTTGGCCTAAAGCAATAAACGCAGTCATAATCCCCCAAACCGTGCCAAGCAGGCCTATATATGGTGATATTGACCCCACAGTCGCTAAAAACGGTAATCGCTGTTCAAGCTCATCAATTTCTCGCGACATCGCAATACGCATTGCCCGATACGTTCCGTCGGTAATAGACTCTGGCGCAATTGATGCGGTTTTACGTAAACGTACATATTCTTTAAAGCCTGAGCAAAAAATGAGTGAACAACCGCTCAAGTCAGGTTTTTCAGCCAATTCAGCATATAGCTTATTGAGGTCGGCGCCCGACCAAAACGACTCTTCAAACTCTTTAACTTCGTTACTGGCTTTTTTAAGCGCAGTTGTGCGTTGAAAAATAAAGGTCCAGCTCACTACCGACGCAGCTAACAAAAGCAGCATGATAAATTGGACAACAAAACTCGCTTCTAAAAATAGATCTAATACCGACATTTCAGACGTCACTGCGCATTTCCCTTAGTAAATCGGCTGGTATGGCAATGGGTTTTTGTGTCGCTAGATTAACGCAAGCCACTTTCACCTCTGCTTTCACCAACACTTGGTTGTTTTTATTGTTAATACTGTTTGCCGCAAGCTCATTTAATTTATCTTGCTCTGTACGACTTATTACTTGCTCAAACACAATACTCGCTCGCCTACTCGCTTTTACATGACACGTAGTGAGAATGCAGTCGTCGAGCTTGGCGCTTCCTTTAAACTTAATAGACATGTCTATGACGACAAAACCTATGGATTGTTCCAATAATTTATTTTGATTCAGTCCTAAGGATCGTACCCATTCGGTGCGAGCTCGCTCCATAAATTTAAGATAATTAGCATGATAAACAATACCGCCTGCATCAGTATCTTCGTAATACACGCGATTGTGAATAAAAAAAGTACTCAAATCAATCCTTACACATACATATATTTAGCTTAAAATTAAATTATTTTAATATTTATTAATAACTTAACATTTATGAAACAATCACACCCATTAGATTTTATAATGCTAAAACAAAATTTTATTCAGTTGCCCAAAATCGAGATTTCCCTAAAATACGCGCCATACGAATTAGCAAGCGCTATCGTGTTTTCATGGATTCCCTTCCGTTGATATTTATTTTGCCCATACTTTGTATGGGCTTTTTTTTACTTAAAATTTAATAGCTGCATATCAAACTACCAAAGCGATAGCCCTCAAACGCCTTTAATTGTTTTAACATCAAACCCTAGGTGCAAATAAGCACTGTCGGTTGCAACGCGCCCTCGTGGTGTGCGTTGCAAATAGCCTTGCTGAATCAAAAAAGGTTCTATCACATCTTCTATAGTTTCTTTTTCTTCGCCTATGGCTGCGGCAACATTTTCTAAACCAACAGGGCCACCGTCAAATTTTTCAATAATCGATAACAACAGCTTACGGTCCATTAAATCAAAACCCAGTTTATCGACATCAAGCATATTAAGCGCATCTGCGGCAATTGTTGCATCTACATGGCCATTTGCTTTTACCTGTGAGTAGTCTCTCACCCTGCGCAATAAGCGATTGGCAATACGAGGGGTGCCGCGCGAGCGCTTTGCGATTTCTAAAGCACCCTCTTGTTGCATTTCCATGTTTAAATGGCTTGCGCTGCGTAAAATGATATTAGTGAGGTCTTCAACTTTATAAAATTCCAAACGCTGCGTTATACCAAAGCGGTCACGCAAGGGGGTCGTCAACAGCCCAAGCCGGGTGGTAGCCCCGACAAGCGTGAACGGTTGCAGCTCG
>CAZXTD010000078.1:8062-18384 GCA_964643575.1 uncultured Glaciecola sp.
GTACCAGACTTTTCAGCAGGCACGCCAATAGGCGCTGCAGGCGTTGCACAGCCAATACTGGCGCCCAAAGTGAGCGCGATAGATGAGGCAATTCTAATTTAATTGAACGCGCTGCTGGGCCCTCACCTATCATAATATCTAGTTGATAGTCTTCCATTGCAGGATACAGCACTTCCTCTACCACTGGGCTTAAGCGATGTATTTCATCTATAAAAAGCACGTCGTTTTCTTCAAGATTAGTCAGCAGTGCGGCTAAGTCGCCGGCTTTTTCGAGTACTGGACCAGAGGTTGTTTTAATATTGACGTTCATTTCGTTGGCGACAATATTTGCTAACGTGGTTTTACCTAAGCCTGGAGGACCGAATATCAATAAGTGATCGAGCGCATCTTGACGGCCACGAGCAGCTTCAATAAAGATTTCCATTTGGTCGCATACTTGCTGTTGCCCGGCGTAATCGGCCAACATTTTAGGACGAATGGCGCGGTCGACTGCGGCATCTTCGCTTTGTTCTTGCGGCTTGAGGATACTGTCGGCTTCAATCATATTGCTTTATCTCGACTCGTTATTTTTTGCTGATTTTTTATTTGTTATGTTAAACAGCTAATACTTATTCTAATATTTTAGTTTACGTGATTAGATTTATTAAACCATCGACTTAAGCGCATCTCTTATCAACTGCTCGCTGCTTGCGCCAGTAGACTTTATTTTATTTACCGCATTTTCAGCTTGGTTGCGCTTGTAGCCAAGTGCTTGCAATGCGCTAATTGCCTCATCTATCGCGCTCACTTTGGGCGCCAGTATTGGCTGTGCAACGTCTGCAGCGCCTATTGGCGTGCCTGCTGAAAAGTCTGGTACTGCGTCAATATCATTGAGCTTATCTTTTAATTCAACCACTAAACGCTCAGCTGTTTTTTTACCCACACCGGGCATTTTTACAAGGGCAGTAATGTCTTCATGCATCACAGCCGCCACGAATTGATTAGCCGACATGCCCGACAATATCGTGCATGCAAGCTTAGGCCCCACGCCATTTGCCTTTATCAGCACTCTAAATAAGCTGCGCTCGACTCTTTCAACAAATCCAAATAAGAGTTGAGCGTCTTCTCTCACAACAAAGTGAGTGAATAAGGTAACTGGCTGATTAACTTCAGGTAGCTGATAAAAGCTTGTCATTGGCAGCTGAATTTCGTAACCAATACCGGCAACGTCTAAAACGATTTCTGGGGGGATTTTTTCGATTATAGTGCCATGCAAACGTGCGATCATTATTCTTATTATCTTTTGGCTATTTGTTTTATGTGTTTATTGTAAACGTCTACGCACTGTTTTAGTAGCGCCGCCAGCCATTTTAATCATGCTTTGCTCGGTATGTAGGTGACACAAGGCTACTCCTAAGGCGTCTGCCGCATCGGCTTGAGGTGTTTTATTGAGTTTAAGAAGATGCGTAACCATGTGTTGCACTTGAGTTTTATCAGCACTCCCCTTACCTACTACCGACTGTTTTATTTGACGTGCCGAGTATTCAAATACAGGTAAATCGACACAAGTGGCTGCCACTATTGCAGCACCTCGAGCCTGGCCAAGTTTAAGGGCCGAGTCTGGATTTTTGGCCATAAATACCTGTTCAATCGCAAACGACGTTGGTGCAAATTGCTTGATGATTTCGCTGACCCCATCGTAAACATTTTTTAGTCGCTTGGGTAAGTCTTCGTCCATGACTTTTATGCACCCACTGCCTAAGTATTCTGTTTTGTTATTGACTACTTTAATCACACCATAACCGGTAATACGTGAACCTGGGTCAATACCTAAGATGATTTGCATGTTATCTCGTTAGTCTTATTTTTATGGTTTAAACAGCAACTTCGGGCACGTACTGTTTAATAGCTTGCTTGTTGGTTTTTGACCACACCTTTTCGATCGCTTTCGCTTTATCTAGCCACAAATAATCAAGGTGCTCGGTCAACATAATGGTGGATAATTTAGGAACTTGCACGCAAAACACGTATTCGAAATTTTTGTCTACGCCTTTCGCGTAGCGATATCGCCAGTCAGGCCTAATAACGTACTGATTAACTTGGCGGCAATCTGCCAATATTAAGCCGGCACTAACAATGTCGATTCCGGTCTCTTCTTCGACTTCGCGCAGGGCTGTTTGAATCGGTACTTCGTCGTCTTCTAATGAGCCTGTTACCGACTGCCAAAAAGTAGGATCGTCCTCACGTTGCAACACCAAAACCTGATAGTCCTCGTTAAACATGATAACAAGGACCGATTCAGGCCGTTTATTAGCCAGCTGGTCAGGACTCGCATTTGCTTTATTCAGATTCAGTATCCGCAGGCTTAGCCAAGGTTGCTATTGCAAGCTCTTTTAGTTGTTCAGGATTTGCAGCGCCCGGTGCGCCGGTTAAGGGGCAAGCCGCCGTGGTTGTTTTGGGGAAAGCCATGACATCACGAATTGAGTCTGCGCCTACCATTAGCATGACTAATCGGTCGAGCCCAAAGGCCAAACCGGCATGTGGCGGTGTACCATACTTGAGTGCTTCAAGTAAAAAGCCAAACTTCTCTTGGGCTTCTTGCTCTTCAATACCTAACAATTCGAATACGGTAGACTGCATTTGCATATTATGGATACGTACCGAACCACCGCCCAATTCAACGCCATTTAACACCATGTCGTATGCGTTTGAAATGGCTGATGTTGGGTTAGCTTTTAGGGCTTCAATATCTGATGAAGTAGGTGCGGTAAATGGGTGATGTAGCGCATATAAACGGCCATCTGCCTCTTCGAACATAGGGAAATCAACTACCCATAGTGGTTTCCAATCGCCTTGTAGCAATTTAAAGTCTTCACCTACTTTTAAACGTAATGCGCCTAAGGCTTCGGTTGTAGTGGTGTATTCGCCTGCGCCAAACAAAAGAATGTCGCCATCTTTTGCTTGTGTAGCCGCTAAAATTGCGTCAACGGCTGTTTCATCTAAAAACTTAAGAATTGGACTTTGCAAACCTTCAAGTCCTTTCGCCACGTCGTTTACTTTGATCCACGCTAAACCTTTAGCACCATAAACGCCAACAAAGTCTGCGTACTGATCAATCTGCTTACGTGAAAGCGAAGCGCCGCCCGGCACACAAATAGTCGCTACGCGGCCTTTTTCGTCGTTTGCAGGACCACTAAATACTTTAAATTCGATGTGTTTAACTGCATCGGCAATATCAACAATTTCAAGCGGATTACGCAGGTCTGGCTTATCGCTACCAAAACGGCGCATTGCCTCGGCGTAGCTCATATGCGGGAATTCGCCTAAATCAACATTCAGCATTTTTTGGAACAAGTCACGCACTAAACGCTCGGTAATTTTCATTACGCCATCGGCGTCTAAAAATGAAGTTTCGATATCTATTTGGGTAAATTCTGGCTGCCTGTCGGCACGTAAGTCTTCATCACGAAAGCACTTTACAATTTGGTAATATTTGTCCATGCCGCTCATCATCAGCAACTGCTTAAACAGCTGCGGCGATTGTGGCAAAGCAAAAAACTCGCCTTTATGGGTACGGCTTGGCACTAAATAATCGCGCGCACCCTCTGGCGTAGCTTTGGTAAGAATAGGCGTTTCTATATCTAAAAAATCGTTGTCTTCTAAAAAGCGTCTAACGGCTGCAGTTACTTTTGACCTAAATACGAGGCGTTCGGTCATGACGGGGCGGCGTAAGTCTAAGTAGCGGTATTTTAAACGCTGCTCTTCGCTGTTTTCTTGGTTCCAGTCGAGGGGCAGTGCTGGCGCTTTATTGATAATAGACACTTCTTTGGCCAATATTTCGATTTCGCCGGTGCGCATATCTTTATTTGTTTGCGAATCAGGGCGTGCACGCACTCGGCCGGTAATGGCGATGCAATACTCAGCACGTACTGAAGATGCGCTAGCAAAAGCTTCTTCGGTATCTGGGTCTACAACGACTTGCACAATACCTTCACGATCGCGCAAATCAATAAACACTACACCACCTAAATCGCGGCGTTTATTTACCCAGCCATATAAGGTTACGGTTTGTTCTAGGTATTGAGTGTCTATTCTTCCACAATAATCGGTGCGCATTCATCAAGCCTTAATTCGTCGTATTTTTTAATATTGGTGAGTTTTAACGCAGTATTTGCGCCGCTGATTGTCTGCATTAAGCAAAACAGCGACCACCACTTTTCTCGAAGTGGCGCATTATAAACTAAAGCTAGAATAAGCTAAATGATTGTTTAATGATTTAGGGGCAAATGCGGATATCTCATGATTGGGGACAGAGCTCGGCTCTCGCACAGATTACTAGCGTTTCTTTTCGAACAGTATACCTAAGCCTTAAAGTGGATAATATGCTCCACTTCTGCCCTGATACCAAAGCTTGCGCCAATATCGTGGTCATGATGGCTTGGCGCAAAACAAAGTACCGACTCATCTGAGTTAGGCAATTGGAGTTGGTAACGGATAAATGCACCACGGAAATTGCGCGCAACAACCTTCGCTTTAATCGGGCTAGCATCATCATGTATCACATCGTCGGGGCGAAGCAGTAGTTTTACTTGTTGACCATTTTGATAGTCAACAAGGCTCGAAGAACAAGCCACAGATTCTGCTATTACATCCTCAGATGAAGTCAACATTTGAGCGTTTTTACGATGCAACGGAAGTTGCCCAAGCGCTGTGTCGAGTAAAAGGTCGTTATCTTTTACACATACAGTGCCAGACACAAATGCACCTTCGCCAATAAAGTTAGCCACAAACATAGTTTGAGGCTCATGATAAAGTGCGTAGGCATTTGAGAATTGCTGTAAGCGCTGCTCTGCAACCACACCAATTACGTCAGCAAAGGCAAATGCTTCGGCTTGATCGTGCGTGACTAACAGTGCTGTGAGGCCGAGTTGCTTAATAATACGGCGCATATCTTGAGCAACCTGCTCTCTTAAAATTGGGTCGAGACTTGAAAACGCCTCATCGAGTAATAGTAAATCGGGCTGTGGGGCAATGGCTCTGGCTATAGCAACCCGCTGTTGCTGGCCGCCTGAGA
The DNA here is from genome assembly GCA_964643575.1 of uncultured Glaciecola sp. Taxonomy (GTDB): domain Bacteria; phylum Pseudomonadota; class Gammaproteobacteria; order Enterobacterales; family Alteromonadaceae; genus Glaciecola. Next base: position 13,116 of record CAZXTD010000078.1, read on the forward strand.
GTTGCGCTGGATACTTTTGTGCTAAATCTGCTATACCCATGATATCTAAGTATCGGGTAACTCGCTCTTTTTGTTCTTGCTCTGGCAGTTTTTGCAAACCAAACGCGACGTTTTTTGCCACCGTTAAATGCGGGAACAAGGCAAAATCTTGAAATACCAAGCCAATCGCGCGCTTACTTGGCGCTACGTTTACAGAATCGCTCGACACAATGGTATCATTAATCAATATATTACCATGTGATGGCGTCAAAAAACCGGCGATTGCCCGCAGCACTGACGTTTTACCACTACCTGAAGGCCCGAGTATGCAGGCTATTTCTCCTTTTTGCAGAGTAAAAGACACGTCTGATAATACCGCTTGCTTGTCGTAGGCTAAATCGAGTTTTTCAAGCCGCAATAGCACGTCAGCCTTTGGTTCACCGCACTGGCTTTTTGCCATAAATTGCTCAGCATGCTCAGCTTGCTCATGGTTTTGGTTTATTGGCGACTCACTATTGCTCATGCTTATTAGTTCTCACAATTGCGTTATGCTCGTTGTTTGCTTAAGTTCATGGTTAATAAAATTACGGGAATAATACCCGCCAACACAATGCTTACGGCGGGTAAAGCAGCATCAATTAGGCGCTCGTCAGATGCTAACTCATATGCGCGTACGGCTAAAGTGTTCACGTTAAACGGCCTTAAAATTAGTGTGGCAGGTAGCTCTTTAAGTACGTCTACGAATACCAGTATTAGCGCACTAATTAAACTCGATGACAATAAAGGAATATGCACTTTTTGTAGAATGCGTTTGCTGCTGGCACCCAATGTTTGTGCGACTTCATCAATATTAGGTTTTATACGTTCGAGGCCTGTATCGGTGTTATGTAAAGCAACGCTTAAATACCTCACCGCATAAGCAAATATGAGAATAGTGATGCCGCCCGAAATAACCAAGCCGGGCTGGTAATCAAACAAAGCTGACGTGAGCTGGTTAAGTTTAATATCGCTAAACCCTGCAACTTGCACCACACCTACCGCGATAACAATGCCAGGCAATGCATAGCCTAATCCAATAAACTGGCTGGCAATTGCGACCTTTTTACTCGCAAACTTACGTTTTGTATAGCTTAAGATTAGTGCCAAAAACACCAGCAACAAAGCGGTTATGGTTGCGAGTTTTAAAGACGTCCATAACAAGGGCAAATAGTCGCTCAAACTAGCGGGCTCTATGTACGCTAAGGTCCACCACATTAATTGTGAAAACGGTAACACAAAGCCAAGTATTGCTGGCAGTGCGCACAATGCAAAAATGCCAAAGGAAGCAGCGCCGCGTTTTTGTTTAATTTGCCGTTGGCTGGCATGGCGAGTTTGAAAACGTGACTGGTCTTTACGGCTTGCTTTTTCGAGATACAAAAACACAAAAACAAACAAACACAACAAGGTAGCGAGTTGACTAGCAGCCATCGCATTACCCATACCAAACCAAGTGCGATAAATACCGGTGGTAAAAGTACTCACACCAAAATAAGCAACGGTGCCGTAATCTGACAAAGCTTCCATCATGGCCAAGGCAACGCCTGTGAGTATTGCAGGGCGCGCAAGCGGTAAAGCTATTTGTTTTAAATACTGCCAACGCGTTAAGCCAGCAAGTTGACCCACAAGTTGAAACTGTGAAGACTGCTCGTTAAAAGCATTGCGTGCTAGCAAATAAACATAAGGGTACAAAACCAATACCATCATGACGATAGCGCCGGTCAAATTGCGTAAGTCTGGCAACATTCTAGCGTTATCTGGCTGGCTAAACACCCCACGTAATATATCTTGCAAGGGGCTAGAAAAATCAAAAAGGCCAGTGTATGTGTAAGCGATAATATAGGCAGGCATAGCTAGTGGCAGTAATACTAACCAATTTAAAACCGACTTGCCCACAAAATCATAATTGACCATAAACCAAGCTAGATAGCTGCCAATTATGCCTGTACCAAGGCCCACAAAAAGCGCCAATAAAAGGCTATTGACCACATAGTCCGACAATACCGTGCTAGCAAGGTGTTGCCATACGTTCCAGTCAAACTGAAACACACTCGAAAACACAAGCAAAAGTGGGACTGCAAACAGTCCCACAATTATCCAAAAAGCAACTAACCAAGTATTAACAGGTGTATTTTGAGCGTTCAACTATTTCCAGCCAGCTTTATCCATTAATATTAGCGCTTTTGCGTTGTAAGCACCTACATCGTCTAGAGTGACGTTTTCTGATGTAAACTCACCAAAGCTTGTTAACTCCGGGCTCCAAGCTACGCCGTCAATAACCGGGTACTCGTGGTTGACTTGCGCATACCATTGTTGAGCGTCGTCGGTTAACATATAAGTGAGCAGTTTTTCAGCGTTAGTTTTGTTTTTAGCGCCTTTAACTAGTGCTGCGCCCGACACGTTTACGTGCGTGCCAAGGCCGTTTTCTTCTTGGTCGGGCCAAATAACTTCAACTTGCTCAGCAACTTCTTGAGTATCTTCATCGGTCGCGGTTAGCATGCCGCCTAAGTAATATGTGTTTGCAATGGCAATTGAACACTCGCCAGCAACTAGTGCTTTAATTTGGTCGCGGTCGCCGCCTTTTGGCGTACGTGCAAAGTTAGCGACTAAGCCTTTTGACCAAGCAAGTGCTTCTTCTTCGCCGATTTTAGCGATAAGCGCCGACATCATTGACTGGTTATAAATATTGCTAGATGAACGAATGCAAATTTCGCCTCTAAACTCAGGTTTAACAAGGTCTTTTAGGCTCGTAATTCGACTTGTATCAAAGCCCTTTTTAACCATTACCGGACGAGCGCGTTTGGTAAGTGCTAGCCATTGCCCTTCATCGTGTTTCCATTGTGTGTCGACTTGTTCTAACACGCTTGAGTCGATTGCTTGAGTAATGCCCATTTGTTTGGCACGCACTAAGCGGCCAATATCGGCAAGAATAACGAGGTCGGCTGGGGTGAATTGGCCTTCTGCTTTAATCCGGCTCAATAGAGCGTCGGCTTTACCTGCGACTAAATTGACTTTGATACCCGTTTCTTCAGTGAATTTTTCTAATAGGGGTTTTATTAGGGCTTCTTGGCGGCCAGAGTAAACGTTAACCTCCTCTGCAAAAGCCTTTGTAACAAATACTTGCGCCGCCATTGCAATCGCAATGCCTATAGTAATCAAGGTTTTAATAAGTCACTCCTTAATGATAATGATTCTCACTACGCATAGTATCATAGGCATTGACCTAATCAATAGCAATAGTTTAACGTTGGCACTTATTTTGTATATCTAATATAGAGGTTTATTGATCATGAGTAATTCAAAGCTTGTCTATTCGACTGATTTTGGGCGTATAAAAAGCGATGATGAAAAACCCGCTGGGCCGCCACAAGGCGACGGCATTGTGCGTATTAAGCGCATAACCAAGGGTAAAAAGGGTAAAGGCGTAAGTTCTATTGAGGGTTTAGGTCTACCTGCCGATAAACTAAAAGCATTATGCAGCGATTTAAAGAAGCATTGTGGCTGCGGTGGTAGCGTAAAAGAGTTTAATATTGAAATTCAGGGTGATGTAAGGGAAAAACTCAAAGCATACCTTGAGAACAAAGGCATGAAAGTTAAGCTGGCCGGCGGTTAATAGCCGCTATGAGACGTAGGCAGCTAGAACAAAAAAGTAAATAAGAGGCTAAATGCAACTATCAATTTCAGATTTACAAATATTGTTAGTCGAACCTTCCGACACACAAGCTAAGATCATTAGTGGTTTGTTGAGCCGAGAAGACGTTAACGGTGTCGATATCGTCAAAAATGTGGCGCAAGCAAAAGAAGCGATAGACAAGCACAATGTTGATGTGATTGTGAGTTCTATGTATTTGTCTGACGGCACTGGGCTTGACGTTCTTACCTACTTAAAAGAACAAGAATCTACCGCAAGTGTGCCGTTTATGTTGGTGTCGAGCGAAACCAGCTTGGCAAAGCTAGATAAATTCAAACAATCGGGTGTTGCAGCTATTTTGCCTAAGCCCTTTGAGCCTATACATTTAACTCGTGGACTCAATGCGAGCTTGCAGCTACTTAATACCGAAGACCTCGACTTAGAATTATTTGATATTCAAGAAGTGAGAGTTTTGTTAGTCGACGATAGTCGCCTGGCGCGCAATCATATTCGCCGTGTGCTCGAGGGAATGGGAATACAGAGCATTACCGAAGCTGAAAACGGTGCTCATGCCCTCACCTTCCTCAAAGAAAACGAATACGACTTAGTAGTCACCGACTACAACATGCCCGAAATGGACGGCAGAGAGTTATCCGAATATGTACGCTTTAATCCGGCTACAACGCATATTCCGATTATTATGGTGACATCAGAATCAACTGAAAGCGCACATATGAGTAATATTCAGCAAACTGGCGTGAATGCGCTTTGTGATAAACCTTTTGAGTCTGATGAAGTGCGCTCGATATTAGCTAGACTGCTCGACCACTAAGTAAACAAATTTTGCCTTGAGCAATAAAACATCCTAACTAATCCATCGAAAAAGCGCTAAATTAGCGCTTTTTTTTGTTTAAGGACTAAATAGCAGTAAGTTAGTACTAATAAGTCATTGACACCAAGGCTTTCGTTTTTTACATTGACTGACCAAAATCTTATTCTCACCGCACTTTCAGCCAAACAACACAATCAGGGATCCAGCGTGTCTAACGATGTACTAGCAGAACTACGTGAACAAATCACAAGCACCGACAGTGAGCTCTTAGCGCTTATTGCAAAACGGCAAAAATTAACGGCACAAGTTGCCGAAACCAAAGTCAAACATCAAATATCAGTGCGAGACAAAGCGAGAGAAGAGCAGCTACTGTTACGCTTAATCACCCAGGGGCAATCGTTTGGCCTAGACGCACATTTTGTGACTAAACTATTTCAAGTCATTATTGAAGACTCTGTTTTACAACAACAAGCTATGCTGTCTGAATGGGCAAACCCAAATTCACAATTACCGCTTAACCGCGTCGCGTTTTTAGGTGAAAAAGGTTCGTATAGCTATTTGGCTACTCAAAAATATTTTTCGCGCCGCCCAGGTGAGCTTGTTGAAATTGGCTGTAAAAGCTTTGCGCAAATCATTGAAAGAGTCGAAACTCATGAAGCTGACTATGCGGTTTTACCCATTGAAAACACAAGCTCAGGTAGTATTAACGAGGTATACGACCAACTACAGCATACCCGCTTAAATATTGTAGGTGAGCTCACGCACCCAATACAGCATGCACTGTTAGTGCA
>CAZXTD010000079.1:0-275 GCA_964643575.1 uncultured Glaciecola sp.
GTTTACGCCAGACGACCACGTAGGTGACGTAATTGGTGACTTGAACCGTCGTCGCGGTATGATTAAAGACCAAGAAGCGGGTGCTACCGGTGTGCGTGTTAAAGCTGACATTCCTCTATCTGAAATGTTTGGCTATATCGGAAGCTTACGTACAATGACTTCTGGCCGTGGTCAGTTCTCGATGGAATTCTCTCACTACAACCCTTGTCCGGCTAACGTGTCTGAGAAGGTAATTGAAGAAGTGAAAGCGCGTAAAGCAGCTAAAAAGTAAGTTT
>CAZXTD010000079.1:285-18284 GCA_964643575.1 uncultured Glaciecola sp.
GTAGCAAACTACTGGCTTTTTAATATTGCTTATAAAAACTTACTTTTTAGCTGCACTTTTTCTTAATAATCCCCGTCATCATCTTCATACTTTCCGAAGAACACAGTGTTCCAAGTAGGTTACTGCCTTCACAGCAATGACGGTTGTTATTGCAAACTACGTGGGGACAGCATTTAATGCATTTTTTTAATGCATGGATGAACAAAAGAGGTGCACAGTGGGGGAGCGTAAAATCGATGTGAAAAGCATAAGTATATGAAAAATAAGGAAATGAAAACTTGGCATCGAAATTGTAATGTATTAAGTGTGTGTATGTGTGTATTTCAATGTTTCTGAGTGTAATGTTGAAGTACAAAGCTTACTGCCTACCTTGATGTGCCAAGGTAGGCAGTTTTTATTTTACTTTTGCGCTCACTTCTTTCTTTTTTTACCTATCCTGACTAATTTATTTGCCAATTGCGAAAGGCTCGATTCGTTATTATTCTCATCTTCACCAGACTTTCCATAACTTATTGAGTAATACATTTTAGTGTATTCCTGCATCAGTTGTTTGCTATCTTCATTTAACTGAGGGCTTATTCGATCATAAAAATGCTGCAATGGCTCAGACACTTGCTTTTCAAAGCCTTCTTTTTTAAACGCGAGTAGTATCTTGTCAAGATGGCTTTTATGCCGCCTCTTAAACCACTTTTTATAGGGTAAAAACAATACCGCTAAAAACAAGGCGATTGCGCTTAAAGTCGCTAGTAAAAAATGCGTTAGACTTTTGCGGCTGACTTCACCAAAAATGTCTTCAATCAAATCGCTTTGCGAATCGTTGTTAAAGCCTAAAACAAATTGGTTCCAATTATGGTCAATAACACTCATATATTCGCGTAAACCAGCAAGAGCAGGTAGATCAAATAATCCGCCAACGCTGCTCGAGAATATTTCACTCTCTTGTTGGTCTAAGGCTGACACTAGACCTGACAGCGTTCTATTAGGTGCAACTAAGGCAGTGGGGTCATATCTCAGCCAACCTTTATCTGGGTGATAAGCTTCAACCCAAGCATGCGCATCAAACTGACGAACGCTTAAAATATTATCACCTTGAACCTCACCTCCTTGATAGCCGGCAACAAGGCGAGAGGGAATATTGGCTAAGCGCAACATATAAGCGAAAGCAGAAGCGTAGTGAGAGCAAAACCCTTTTTGATTATCAAACAGAAAACTATCCACTGGGTCATTCGGCATCAAAGGTGGTTTTAAGGTGTATGTGAATGGGTTGTCGAGGAAATATTGACTCGCTGTAGCTACTTTTTCTTCGTACGACATTGAGATAGGTAAATTTTCTTGTACCCAAGTTCTTATGCGCGGGTTACCTTGTGGAGGTACTTGCAAATAACGAGCAAAATCAAGTTCGGGAACAAATATATCTAGCGGCATATTAATTGCGCTTTGCACAATATACAAAGACTGACTCTTGCCCACCTCACTTTTATATAGCTGGTATTGTCGATTCATGTTGATTGCCATGTTCGACATATTTTCTTCAATAATTGGAATATCAAGCGAGTATAACCATCGAGTGTTATTGGGCTCGGCAACCACTAAGTATCGCAAGGTCTCGTCGCTTAACTGTATCGGTTTTGCACGGTTGTATTCACTGTGCTGACGAGCCATTAGCCAAGACTTACCGTCAAAATAATCGAGCACAATAGAACGCCAATATCGCTCTTGTGCCAAAGGCACTAGGTTATCAAACTCGGCTCTGAATACTAACTCATCAGACTGTGCTAAATCGGCAATATCGCCAGGCGTAATTTGTTCCGACAGCCCGGTTTGCGTTGAAGACTCAACATTAGTTTGCCAAAAAGGCGGTAAGCGCGGCACTACTACAAATAATACCAAAGCTATTGGAATCGCCTGTATTATCATGACAAGACTTTGCTTCACACTCAATACGATGCTCAATTGCCCTTTATTAAGTAAAAAAGCCGTGACTAGCAGCAGGGTTAAACAGATAGAGTAATAAAACACCAAGTAGATGCTTTGATGATAAATAAAGCCACACGCAATTAAAAAGAACTGCACAATTAAAATAAGGTGATAGTCGGCTCGTGTTTGCAAATTAATTAACTTGAGGCAGGCCGCGACAACAAGCAAATTAACCATTGTTGCCATTAAACCAAAGTCTTTTGAGAGATATACCAGCAATAACATACAGAATATTGCGAGTAAATTTAAAGTGATGTTTTTAACGCTGGGTAAACTACGCTTTATTCTAACAAAACCGATTACGATGGCACACGCACATAGCACCCACACCCAAGGCATTAAAGCCTCGCTTAGGGTCAATATAAGCATGCTAAATAGCACAAGCAAACATGTGTAAGGCAAAGGGCGCACTTGCAAACTCGACACTACGATAAGCCCTCATTATTAAAAGAAGCCAAGTGCATTAAACAGTCGTGTAAATGCTGCTGTCCTTTTTGTGGCAAAATTTTTGTCGTCCCCAAATCGAGACCAAACTGAACATGATCTTTATCCATTTGTTGAATTTGGAAACATAAGCACCTCAGGGCATCTTCAGTACCTAAGTGGAGCAAGTCTTGAATGCGTAACCAGCCTGATACTCCCACATTTTCATTAAAGTCTTTAGTTAGCATACCTTGGCCTTTAGCCACGTGCTTCCAGCTCACATGATGAATAGGGTCGGTGGGCTGATATTCACGTATCCCCTGCAGATTATCTGAAATCGCATATTGTGAGTCACTAGCCTCAGTCATTTGTGCGTCTTCATTTGCTTTGTTTAATTTAATGGCTGACTTTTTAGGCGATGGATATACCGCAAATGACAAATTTGGCGATAGGTGCGTCCAGCATTTAAATAAACCAAATCCGTAGGTACTCATAAGACTTATTCGAGGGCATTCGTGTATTCCGCGCTTATAATGCTCAAGAGGAACTTTAATAACACTTGTAGTTTTGTTTTGCTGATAATGCACACCTTTTTTGCCACAGTAAAAATAGAGTGTTCCACCTTGATAGCGGCTTGTACTATTAACTTCCAGTGGAAGATAAAGTTGCCTGTTTTCAAAATCGGCTTGAATAGGTGTAAATTGGATAGTGTGTTGCACAAAGTAAAAGAATGCATGAAAAACAGATAAGAGCAAAATAGCGAGTAGGAAATAGCAAAACAATAAAATTATATTATTTTGAAAGTTTGTACCTAAAATAAATAAACACACGACTATGCCAATACACGCCCAGCCAAAAGTAGAGGGCAAAATAAAAGTATTATTAATATTTAATTGAATAAGGTTGTCGGGAGGTATGCGTTTTTTTAACCATGCATCACGTTTTTTCTCAAACCACGAATTGAGCCTGTTGAGAAAAGAGCTATTCAGTTTTAGCCTAATTGAGTTGAGCGACAAAAGTGCCGCAAGTTTATGCCGCAAGTGGGTCAACCTGCCCAAGCAAATGTGATGAGTAAGTAGTGGCCGTTGGCGACAAAAGTTGTCCACGCAGGCGATGCTCAAAAACACTTGGCAATACAAATTGTATGTCTTCTGGCGTTACAAAATCTCTTCGTTTCACGAATGCGGCCGCTTGAGCAGACCGGTAAAGTGCTTTGGACCCTCGCGGCGATATGGCGTTTGGAAAATCTGCAGAGTCGCGAGTAACTCTGACAAGGTTGAGAATATAGTTCACTACCGAATCGCTCACACTCACATTACGTACTTTGTCTTGTAGCAGCGCTAATTGGTCGAGCGTAATAATAGAATTCAAGACTGGCTTAGATTCGGTGTCCATTAGCATGCTTTTTTCAGAATCAAAGTCTGGATAGCCAAGTGACAATTGCATGTTAAAGCGGTCGAGCTGTGATTCTGGCAAGGGGTGTGTACCTGATTGATGCAAAGGGTTCTGACTGGCAATCACAAAAAAGGGAGATGGTAAGTCTCGGCTAACACCATCTATTGTGACTTGGCGCTCTGCCATGGCTTCTAATAATGCACTTTGAGTTTTAGGGCTAGCTCTGTTTATTTCGTCCGCAAGAATAAGTTGGTTAAATAATGGGCCAGCATGAAATCGGAAGCTTTGTGTCGCGTTTTCAAAAATATTCACCCCTAGCATGTCTGCTGGGAGTAGGTCAGACGTAAATTGAATACGGGCGAAGTCTAGTCCCAACACATTGCCAAGCGCTTGAGACAAGGTAGTTTTGCCCATACCGGGCAAGTCTTCAAGGAGCAAGTGACCTTTTGCGAGTAAACAAATAAGAGAAAGTTCGATTTCCGCTTCTTTTCCTTTAATGATTCGGCTAATTTGGGAAATGCAGTTTTCGATATCTGAACGCATGGCATACTCTTTGTTAGTTTAATGTTTCGCGTTTATTATTTAAGTCGTTAAAACAACCTCGATTGTGCAGAATAACGAATATCTAATAAATGCGTTTATGAGTTTACATACCTAAGTATACAGAGTATTCGATTTATTTCTTTTGAGGCTGTTTTATAAGCTATTCAGTCACGCTAGTAAGGTACAAACTTAAATATAATAATCCTGCAATAATAAACAGATATAAGGTCACTATCGCCAAATGTTTATCTATGTCTCAAACATGGTAAGCTTATTTTAGTTTACTTAAAAATTTCAAATAATAATATATAAGGAAGTGTTCATGTCTGTTCACGCCAATGCTGGGAAAACAGCACCTCAATCAGAGCTTATAAATGTTGCTCGCCTTACCACCGACTATTATCGTTTACAACCTGACGTCAACGAGCCAACACAAGCCGTTAGCTTCGGTACGTCAGGGCACCGTGGCTGTTCAAGCAAGCTAAGTTTTAATGAAATGCATATAGCCGCTATATGCCAAGCTTTGGCAGAATATCGAAAGCAAAATAGTATTTCGGGGCCTATGTTCATTGGTAAAGATACGCATGCGCTTTCTGAGCCAGCGTTAGTCACTGCTATTGAGGTCTTATGCGCAAACGATGTTGAAATTGTTATTCAAGAAAATAATGCCTACACGCCAACCCCAGTAATATCTCATGCGATAGTTAGCCATAACCGCGATAAAACTGAACATTTCGCAGATGGCGTAGTAATAACACCTTCTCATAATCCTCCAACAGACGGTGGTTTTAAATATAATCAAATTCATGGTGGTCCTGCAGATGGGGCGGCTACAAGCGAAATTCAAAATAGAGCAAATGAAATACTGCGCACTGGTGATGTAATTAAACGCGTTTCGCTGAGCAAAGCCATGCAATCTAGCAATGTGACTGAAATTGACTTTGCTACAAAATACATAGCTGAGCTTGAGCAAGTGATTGATATGCAGCTTATTGCAGACGCGGGTCTTAAATTAGGGACTGATCCTTTGGGTGGGTCTGGCATTCATTACTGGGACAGAATTGCCGAGCTATATAAACTTAATATTGAAGTGGTTAACCCTCAAATTGATCAGCGCTTTGCATTTATGCCTTGTGATCGCGACGGCAAAATTAGAATGGATTGTTCGTCTGAATTTGCGATGTCGGGATTAATTAATATGCGCAGTGATTACGATTTGGCTTTTGGAAACGACCCTGATTTTGACCGTCACGGAATAGTTTGTAAATCGAGCGGGTTAATGAATCCCAATCACTATCTCGCGGTTGCCATTAATTATTTATGCCAAAACAGACCTCAATGGTCGTCAAATTTAGGCATAGGTAAAACGTTAGTATCGAGCAGTATGATAGACAGAGTAGTTAACAGCCTAGACAGAAACTTATTAGAAATGCCAGTCGGATTTAAATGGTTTGTTGATGGTCTTTCGCAAAAATCGATTGCTTTTGCTGGAGAAGAGTCAGCTGGCGGTATCTTTTTAAAACGCAATGGTGAGACTTGGGCAACCGATAAAGACGGCTTTATACTATGTTTATTAGGTGCAGAAATTACCGCGAAAACTCAAAAAGATCCGGGTGAACATTATCAAGCGCTCACTGATAAATTTGGTGCCCCAGTTTATAAGCGAATTGATGTAGCGGCAAACCTCGAACAAAAGAAACGACTATCGAGTCTTACTGCACAAGACATTACGGCCAAGACGATGGCAGACGAGTCGATAACGAATATACAAACTCATGCTCCGGGTAACAATGCTGCGATTGGCGGCGTCAAGGTTAGCACACAAAATGGTTGGTTTGCTGCACGACCTTCTGGCACAGAAGATGTCTATAAGATTTATGCTGAAAGCTTTAATGGTGAAAGTCACTTACAAAAAATCATTAAAGATGCAGAAGATTTAGTTCAGTCGGTAATATAAAACCACCAAATGTAAATATATATAGTCTATTACGTTAATTAAATGTTAAAATTTGGGCGATGCATTGGCTATATTTCAAATTGGTCTAAGAATTTAACATTAATTTAACATGCATACGTATGTTAAGTGTTTTTACCCATAGTTTTGCGAATATTGATGTAATAAACTTACACAATATTCCTAAACTAAGGGTTAGACATGAGTAAACAAACAAAACCTGCTGCAAAAACAAAAGAAAGCGCAACTAAAACCCGCGCAACAAAAAGCAGCAAAACCACAATTAAGAAGCAATCTACCGTCCAAAAAAGTGGTCCTGTAGCGGCTGAGTTATTAGACAAAAAGTCATTTAAAGAAGCTGTTATAAAACATCTTCATTCATCTTTGGGCACCGACGAAAACAAAGCTGACAACCATGCATGGTGGAAAGCGACCAGCGCTGCTATTCAATCACTGGTGTTGGAGCGCCTGCGCACCACACAAAAAACGCATTATGTAAACGATACCCGAGCAGTGCATTATTTTTCTGCTGAGTTTTTGATGGGGCGTCTATTATCAAATAATATGCACAACTTTGGTTTGTTTGAAATTGCAGATGCCGCGCTCAAAGAAATGGGCGTTGATTTGACCGATGTGCTAGAAGAAGAGCCTGATATGGCCCTAGGTAACGGCGGGTTAGGTCGTTTAGCGGCTTGTTTTATTGATTCACTTGCAACAATGGAATATCCCGCTATAGGTTACGGTATTCACTATGAGCACGGACTTTTTAGGCAAGAAATCAAAAACGGTGCACAAATTGAACGTCCCGATAGCTGGCGTGACTACGGCAACCCGTGGGAAATTTGCCGACCTGAGTCAACTCAAGAAGTCCCGTTGTATGGTTATGTAGAAACCAAATACGGTGAAAAGGGAAGCATTCAAAAAGAGTGGCATCCTGGCTCTATCGTACAAGGGATCCCTTGGGATATTCCAGTTGTAGGTTTTGGTGGTAATACGGTTAATGTGCTTCGTTTATGGCAAAGTAAGTCGTCGGGTTACTTTAACTGGGACGTGTTTAATGCCGGTGGTTATATCGATGCTCAGCGCGAAAATATTCAAGCCGAGACGATTTCAAAAGTGCTTTATCCAAATGACGAAACAGAAGCCGGTAAGGAGCTTCGCCTGATACAGCAGTACTTCTTTAGTGCATGTTCACTTAAAGATATTATTCGTCGTTATAAACGCGCCCATGGTGATGATTGGAGCCGCTTTGCCGATCAAGTTGTTGTGCAACTAAACGATACGCATCCCGCGATTGCCATTCCTGAGCTAATGCGCATATTGGTAGATAGAGCAGAGCTTGATTGGGATACGGCTTGGGCAATATCGACCAAAACGTTTGCATACACTAATCACACCTTGTTGCCCGAAGCCCTTGAAAAGTGGCCTGTTCGTATGATGGAAAAAATATTGCCTCGTCATATTGAGATCATTTACGAAATCAATCACCGCTTCATGCAAGAAGTCGAGAAAAAATGGCCTGGCAACAACGCCATTAAATCTAAGCTCTCGATTATTGAAGAAGCGGGCGAAAAAATGGTGCGCATGGGTAACTTATCGGTTATCGGTTCGTTTGCGGTTAATGGTGTTGCTGAGATTCATTCAAAGCTCGTTAAACAGGACTTATTCCCAGAATTTGACCAATTATACCCAGGCAAACTGACTAACGTGACTAACGGTGTAACGCCTCGCAGATGGCTGAAAGCTTGTAATCCATTGCTTTCTGAGCTCGTATCCAAAAAGATAGGTGACGACTGGCCGCTTAACCTTAATCGCTTAAATGATTTATCCGCGTTTGCAGATAACAAAACCTTCCAAAATCAATTTATGCGCGTTAAGCAAAAAAACAAAGATGCTTTAGCGAAAGAAATCAAAGCGCTTACGGGCATTAGCGTCGACAGCAAAGCAATTTTTGATATTCAAATCAAACGTTTGCACGAATACAAGCGTCAGCATTTAAACTTGCTACATATTATGGCGCTGTATCGCCGTCTGCTCGAAAAACCTGACTACGAAATGCATCCGCGCGTATTTATTTTTGGTGCAAAAGCAGCGCCGGGTTATGCGCTTGCGAAAACGATTATTTATGCTATCAACAAAGTGGCTGACAAAATTAATAACGACCCAAGAGTCAATCATAAGATTAAGGTTGTATTTTTGCCCAATTACAGAGTGTCACTTGCTGAAAAAATGATACCAGCTGCAGATGTGTCACAACAAATCTCGACTGCGGGTAAAGAAGCTTCTGGTACAGGAAACATGAAGCTCGCATTAAACGGTGCGGTAACAATTGGTACGCTTGATGGCGCAAACATCGAAATTGCTGAGGAAGTAGGCGACGATAACATCTTTATTTTTGGTAAAACTGTTGAAGAAGTCACCGCGATTAATGAAGCTGGTTACAAGCCTTATGACTACTATTACCAGAACAAAGAAATTAAAGCTTTGCTAGACTGGCTTGATAGTGATTACTTCACGCCAGGCCAACCTGGTGCGCTGTCTAGTTTAAAACAGAGTATGCTTGAGGGAGGCGATCCGTATCTTGTATTAGCTGATTATGAGTCATATAGTGACGCTAATAAAGCATTGGATGAGGCATATAAAGATAAAGCTCGCTGGGCAAAAATGGCGATTTTAAACACAGCCAAAATGGGTAAGTTTACGTCCGACCGTTCAGTACAGGATTATGTTGAACGTGTATGGAAATTAGACACCTGTAAAGTTTAATTCGCTTTATACACTAAAAGTCTAGAAAAAAGCCGGTTCTCCGGCTTTTTTTAGTAAAGATTACCTAGAAAAGTACGATAACTTAAATATAAAGAAGAGTAGTAGCATCACGGTGCTATTACCGTACTATATTCTGGGACAGAAATCTGACTTATGAAAGTTAATGAAATTCAACATCTTAACGAAATTCCCAATCGATACCATTTCATCGAAATTATTGAACAAATTGCGGCGCAAGAGAAACGCTTTAGTTTAATGTTGTTGGATGTGATGCGTTTTTCAGACGTATCTGCGGCTTTTGGGCACAAGTCGGGTGACGATCTTTTACTTAAAATTGTAAACCGAATTAATGTCATTTTTGATGATGCAATGGCGGTAGGGCGCGTAAGTGGAGATATTTTTGGTATCGTGTTTACCCATGCGATAACCGAATCGACTATTCGTAATGAGCATTCAAGACTCTACAATCATTTTAAAACGCCTATTAATGTTTACGAAACGTCATTTATCGCAGACTTTAACGTAGGTGCAGCAATTCGAAAAAACCCAAGTTCTAACGTAAATACGATAATTTCACTAGCTGAAGCAGCTTTGAAAAAGTCGAAGTCGAACCGCCATGAAAACATCTCAATTTTAACAGACGATACTATTGCAAGCTCTGCAAGAGGACTTACGCTCAAAGCAGACTTAAACCGCGCGCTACAAAACGAAGAGCTAGAGCTATACATCCAACCGAAAGTAGATTTAACTGATTATTCTATTATTGGCGGTGAATGCTTATTGCGATGGAATCACCCCTTAGATGGTGTCGTTTTTCCGGGCACGTTGCTAAAAGCAGCAGAGTCGTACAACATGATGAATGAACTCGGATACTGGACCATTGAAAACGCGCTAAAAATAATGGCGGCAATCAATGATATGGGTAAGCAGATTAAAATTTCTGTTAACTTGTCTCCTACGCAGTTATATGACCCTCACTTAACCCATACTTTAAATGCGCTCATTAATCGCTATGATGTGCAAACCCATATGTTTGAGATTGAGCTCACAGAAGACGTCGCGCTTTCAAATTCTTTGTTAGTGAAACGGCAGCTTAGCGACATACGTGAAATGGGCATTGCCATATCAATGGATGATTTTGGCAAAGGATATTCTAATTTAAGTTTTATCCGTGATTTAGATTTAAGCGCGATAAAAATAGATAAAGCATTTGTGCTTGAACTTAGCGATTCACCCGTTAACACTGCAATTGTCCAAGCGACTAAGCTCATTTGTGATGCGAAAAAGTGCTATACCATTGCTGAAGGTATAGAAACGCTAGAACAACTTGCTATTTTAAAGTCGATGGGTATCAACCGAGGCCAAGGCTTTTTGTTTTCTCAAGCTGTGAGGCTCAGCGATTTCAAGAAACAGCTTAAACATGGCGACTTTTCTCATAAGGTGATGACTAAAGTGAAAAACGTCAGCTAAAACTGCTACCATATAGCCCGAGAACTCTACGTTATTTCTAATAAAGGCAATGAGTATTTAAGGGGGTTATTTGCAAAAGTTTAGCTGCAACGATTTTAGCGACGCTGAAATTATCGACTTAGTGAAGAAAGACTATTTAAACTTCACTCTCAACTATGAATTACATCAACACGATCTGCATTTTCAAAATACTGATGGCGTGCACTTTAACCTAATTGGTAACGGCATCCTTTGTGTGACTCCGTCCACTTCAAATCGCCAAAATACAGTTGACGTGAATAAATCGACCGACGGCAATACAGAAAAAAGTATTGTTTTGTCGTGCGCTGTGCACGGCAACGAAACAGCACCGATAGAAATATGTAACGAGATAATTCGCGAACTCGTTAATGCAGAACTTTGTCCAAAACATACAATTTTATTCTTATTTGGCAACATTCCGGCCATGCATATTGGCGAACGTTTTGTTGAAGAAAACTTAAATCGACTATTCGCTAAAGGGCTCAAATCAAAATCGAAAGAGGGCGAGCGTGCTATCGAGCTGATGCAATGTGTTGATAAGTTTTTTGATATGGCTAAGGGTGAAAAACTTCATTACGATTTGCATACGGCTATAAGGCCGTCTAAAAATGAAAAATTCGCCGTATATCCCTTTTTACATGGCAAAGCGTATAGCAAACAACAGTTGGCGTTTTTAAGCGCATGTGACGTCAACACTATTCTTTTGTCGCAATCGCCAACAACCACCTTTAGTTACTACTCATCTCTTAACCATGGTGCGCACGCCTTTACGGTTGAATTAGGAAAAGTGAAACCTTTTGGTCAAAACGACATGGCTCAATTTACCGCAGTGAATATCAAATTAAGAGAGCTAATATCAAATTTACAGACTAACGAAAGCGACTATGCTGATTGCTCGATGGACATATTTACTGTCAATCAAGTGATTAACAAGCACAAAGACGATTTTAGACTGCATTTTGGCGATGATATTGCGAATTTTACCGAATTTAAGAAAGATGAAATTTTGGCAAGTGAAGCCGACACGGTATATAAAGCTCAACATGATGGCGAAGCGATTGTTTTTCCTAATGCAAATGTGGCAATTGGGCAGCGCGCCATTTTAACGGTCATTCCTTATGAAATTTAGCCTTGATAAACGCCTAGAGGCAGACTCAACGCTAGTAACGCATTTAGAGTTATGTCAGGTTAGGCTTAGCAATGACGCACGTTATCCATGGTGTATTCTTATTCCTGAGCTGCCAGACGCTTGTGAACTGCATGAATTAGATTGGGAAACGCAGCTTGTTGTTTTGCGAGCTTCCAACATACTGAGCGAAGCTTTGCAACGCGTTTACAAACCCCACAAAATTAACATTGCTTGTTTAGGAAACATAGTGAAACAATTGCATATTCACCATGTTGCCAGATTTGAGTATGATGAAACTTGGCCAAAGCCAATTTGGGGCGCTGGAGAAGCGAAAGCTTACACAGAGTCAGCATTGAATACTGAAATCAATAAGATTAAGCAGGCGCTTACCGAGCGATATTAAGGAGATAGATATGTTAATAACCACAACAAATACCGTTGAAGGCAAAAAAATTGAGGCTTATTACGGCATTGTAATTGGCGAAGCCATTATGGGTGCTAATTTGTTTAAAGATTTGTTTGCATCGGTGCGTGATATTGTAGGCGGCCGTTCAGGCTCTTACGAAGCTGAATTAACAAAAGCACGTCAAATCGCATTTGATGAGATTTCTCGCGAGGCTTTATCGCTTGGCGCCAATGCAATTGTTGGCGTTGATTTAGACTACGAAGTAGTCGGGCAAAAAGGAAGCATGCTAATGGTCAGCATTAGCGGGACAGCAGTTAAGATTAGCGATTAAAATCAAATTATAATCTTTACACTATAAAGTCACTCAACTTAGAGTGACTTAAGTGTTTAATAGCGCTTTATATTTATAGTAAACCCGTTCGGTCATCGTCTTCGTGCTTTACTTTGCTTTCTCTTTCGGCTTGTCTTTCTTCATAGCCTTCTGGAAAATCAAAGGGACGATTATTTTTTTTAAGTGCAGTGATTGTGCCGCCAATAGCAGCAATAACGACTACGATAATTACAACGACCCAAATAGTGTCTAACGGCATTTCTAGCCCTTAATTAGTGCGATACAAATTGATTAGTCTCTTTGTGTACCGCGGTTGTATGTATACCGGTTAATCAACTTCGGCAAAGTTTGCAAAATACTGCTTTTGCCAAGAATATCGGTTTGTTCGATAGTACTATACAGAACATCCGGGTTTAGCGCTTGCTCTATTTTCTGGGCAATTTGTGTATGTGACAAATGCCACGGTTCTTCTGCTACACCACCGCAATAACGGGCGTAAGGAAGTGAAAAACCGAAGCTTGCAGCATTGTGTTTAATCCACTTGCTCAAATTTGCACAAGGCCCATTTCCTTCATATTCCTCGGGTATAAGCTTAAAGTCATGATTGCGCTTTTCAAGTGTTTTGCGGTCGTACACATCAAAGTCTGTTCCCCAATGATGCCGACTTGCTCCGGGTAATGCCGACCATAACATAATGGCGTGAATCTTCTCATCGTCATCCAAATCATTAGGGTCGAGTATATTGCCATCTAGGGTATATAGAGGTAGTTCGCCGCGCCATTTTCTATTCCAAATACTAAGTTGCCGCTCAAAGCTACGAAAACTGCTGCACACCTGAATATCGATATTGTCATTTTTAGCGTTTGTTTGCATCTTTAAAAACGCTTGAAGTGTAGGCCCATACAACGCATGTTTACCGTCATCAAAATACTTAACATGCCTTTCGCTAAGGCCTAACATTTCGTTGTTATTTATCATGCTAGAAGCCTTTTAAGAATATCGTAATAAAGCTTTTCAGTAGCGATGACATTATCTATATTTACACATTCATTTATTTTATGAATAGTATTGTTTTCTGGTCCGAGTTCAACGACTTGTGCGCCGGTTGGCGCAATAAAACGGCCGTCAGATGTACCGCCAGCTGTAGACAGTTCAGTCTCAATATTTTGTACCGCTTTAATGCTTTCTACGCAGGCATCTACTAAATCACCCGTTTCGGTTAAAAAAGGAAGGCCGTTATAAGTCCACTCAATATCAAATTCGAGGGCATGCCTATTTAAAATATCGAGAGTTCGCTGAATTAACTCATCGGCAGTGACTTCGGTGGAGTATCTAAAATTGAATACAATATCCACGCTTTCAGGGACAACATTAGTGGCTCCCGTGCCACCGTTTATATTAGATATTTGCATACTCGTTGCCGGAAAATATTCATTGCCTTTATCCCATTCTGTTGTACTGAGTTCGGATATTGCTGGTGCGGCTAAATGGATAGGGTTTTTAAGCAAGTGCGGGTATGCAACATGGCCTTGAATGCCTTTAACAGTCAGGTTTGCCGTTAAAGAACCTCGGCGCCCATTTTTTATGACATCGCCGGTTACTTTAGTGCTAGAGGGTTCGCCAACAATACAGTAGTCAATTTTTTCGTTGCGCTCTTCAAGTGTATCAATAACTCTGGTGGTACCATTGATAAACGGACCTTCTTCATCACTGGTAATTAAAAAGGCAATTGAGCCTTTGTGCTTGGGATAGTCTTTTACAAAACGGTGGGTAGCAACCAACATAGCAGCTAAACTTGCTTTCATATCGGCAGTGCCTCTGCCATATAAAAAGCCGTCTTTTTCGGTAGCATGAAATGGGTCAAACAACCATTTTTCGAGCGGTCCTGTAGGCACAACATCAGTGTGGCCTGCAAAACAAAATAATGGCTTTTGGGTTCCTCTGCGCGACCATAAATTTAAGGTGTCATCAAACTGCATGGGCTCGTGGCTAAAACCAACCTCGTCTAAAATTGACTGCATGAGGGTTTGACAGCCAGCATCGACTGGCGTCACAGACGCTTTGTTAACGAGTTTTTTAGTGAGTGCTATTACATCATGCAAGGTCAAAAAACTCTCTATATTTTGCTTCGTTAAAGCCGACAATGAGCTTATCGTTGTGCACAATAATGGGGCGTTTAATCATAGAGGTGTTTTTACTAAGTACATTAACAATAGTCTCAGAAGTGATGGCGTTTTTTTCATCATCACTGAGTTTACGATAGGTGGTACCACGTTTATTCATAATCACATCGATGCCTTCTTGAACGATTGCTTTATCTAACACAATCGTGTCGGCACCGGCTTTTTTATAATCGTGAAATTGATACTCGACGCCGTTCGCTTCTAACCACTTTTTTGCTTTTTTTATTGTATCGCAATTGGCAATACCATACATCGTTGTCATAAATTGATTCTCTGTTTTATTTTTGTATTGGTGTTGTTAGCTTTTATTGCTGCTTCGTAACAAGCTGACTTAGTCGTTTATCCGATAGCCTGATTTTTTTAATGCGGTTATAGCACTCGTCAATTGGTCATCTTTAACTAAAAAGAAATCAGTTTCGAAGGTAGACAAAACTAGAATACTCACTTTTGCTTTTGCTAATACATTACTGATTTCTGCCATTATGCCTACCAAGCTCAAATTAACAGGCCCGAGCACTTCTAACACTCGCCAATCAAAGTCAGTATCAAGAGCACCAATGCTAAGACTTTGAGGCGCTACAATCGATAATTCATCCAAGGTTTTACCAATAAAGAACACCTCGCATTGTAAAACCTTTGCCGGAATATCTGCGTCTGCATCTAAACTATGTATGGCAAAAGTATTAGGCAAAACTTGTAAAGTCTGTTTGGACATACGATTCTTCAACTCAGGTTATCCACTAAATCTGTGGATAAGTCTGTGAGTTACCACTGAGTTATCCACTAAACTAATGAAAACTATACCAAATACTAAACGTATAGAATACACCCAATCTGCAATATTTAAGTATAATAAGGCGTAAAGATTTGAATATGAGTAGCATTATTTTAAATACTCATACACAATAAACGCATAAAAATAATAAATTTACACAATAACGATTACCTATATGTCTGCACTTTCTTTATACGCGGGATCTCGCGCACTCAAAACCATTCAAGAAAACGGGATCCGCCCTGATATGTTTACTGCCTTTTTAGGTGCAAGTGGCGGTCCTAAATGGTTTGTACTATATGGCCTAGATAAAGTTATCTTTAGTGATTTTTTGCATCAATCTGATCAACACATCGATATTATTGGGAGCTCTGCAGGGGCGTTTAGAGCTTGTTGCTTTGCTCAAAATGATCCAAGTGCAGCCATAGAGCGCCTCGCGTTGCGCTATTCATCTATGGTGTATTCAGACAAGCCGAGTGTACGAGAAATCACACAAAAAGGCATTGAACTGCTGGACTACATGATGGGCGAAAATGGCGTGTCGCAGGTGCTTAAATCCAAACAAAAAACGGTTCATATATCGGTAGCAAAGTGTCATGGTTTAGTGGCTAGCGAGAACAAGGCTAAGCAATTGCTTGGTTTAGTGGTAGCAGCAGCACGCAACTTTGCGCACCGAAGCAAACTACAAAAAAACTTTACTCGTGTTATTTTTTCCTCAAATTCACAAGGATTAGACTTTAGTGAAGAAGGTCATTTTAATACTGAACGCGTGAGTTTATCCGAAAACAATTTTTTAGAAGCACTCATGGCTTCGGGCTCTATACCTGCTGTAATAGAGGGCGTAAGCAACATTGAAGGAGCTACACCTGGCATGTTCAGAGATGGTGGGATCATTGATTATCACTTTGATATGGCTATTAAGACAGCAGGTTTAGTTATTTATCCACATTTTTATAAAACACCTGTACCGGGTTGGTTCGATAAAAGCCTAAAACGCTCTTGCCATGCGAGTAGCTACGACAATGTATTGATGCTAGTACCAAGCGATGAATTTATCGCCAAATTGCCATTTAGCAAAATACCTGACAGAAAGGATTTTGAAACGATGCCTGCACAAGACCGCATTAAGTACTGGCGCACTGTTATGCAAGAATCGACAAAACTGGGTGAGGAGTTTTTAAATTTGGTACAAAGTGATAACCCTGCTCAATACATTAAGCCGATTGAACTAAATCGTTAATATGTAAGCATCGTATTTTTTCAAGACGGTCTTCGCACAAGTGTGCGAGTAACATAACACATCAACCGATAGAGGAGCTTTATGAATAAGCAAAAACGACTTAAGCAGCTTATTGAACAAATGCAGCAACTCAACGGAATAAGTGACGATAAATATCAAGAAATATCGCAACTACTCGCGAGCAAAGAAAAAGTTAAAGGCTTTGATACTGACGGCCGGTTAAATATTGCGCTTTTTGATGCGAAAACGTACGACATTGAATCGTTCGAACGCATAAATGATGAACGCTTTCACTTGATACCTATCGCGGCTCAGTTAGATGAAAACAGTGTTATGGCGGCAATCGACTGCAAAGTTGTGTGCATTTTCGTTAACGATAAATGTGATGAAGCAGTTGTTAAAAAGCTCGCTGAAATTGGCGTGAAGCTGATTGCTTTAAGGTGTGCAGGTTTTAACAATGTCGATTTAAATGCGGCTAAAAAACATGGTCTACAAGTTGTTAGGGTGCCTGCCTACTCGCCACATGCGGTGGCTGAACATACTATTGCCCTTATGTTGATGCTTAACCGCAATTTACATCGAGCATATATGCGTAACAGAGCAGGGCAGTTTGTGCTCGATGGCCTTGTAGGTTTTGATATGCATGGTAAAACAGTGGGTATTGTTGGAACAGGTAAAATAGGACAATGCGTGGTAGAGATATTACTCGGTTTTGGCTGTAATATTTTGGCTTACGATAAATTTCCTAATAAAGACATTATTAAACATGCAAAAGCAGAATATGTCAGTATTGAAGATTTACAGAAACGGTCAGATATTATTACCTTGCATGCTCCTTTGTCAGAAGACACAAGACATATAATTAATAAGCAGTCTATAGATTTAATGAAACAAGGCGTTATGTTGGTCAATACAAGCAGAGGCGCTTTAGTCGATACAAGAGCCTTAATTAATGGCCTAAAAAGCAAAAAAATCAGCGCAGCGGGCCTAGACGTATACGAAGAAGAAGCTGATTTGTTCTTTCGTGATATGTCAGACGAAATAATCAACGACGAAGTGTTTGCAAGGTTATTAACCTTCAATAATGTTGTTATCACCTCGCATCAGGCATTTTTAACTAAAGAAGCATTATCCAACATTGCTCAAACTACGCTCGATAATATTCAGGAATATCATGACGCTAATGCGAAAGCTGCATTAACGAATGCAGTAACTGCAGATTAATTAAACAAGTATTCATCAATAAATCATCACTTCACGCTTAAGCGGCTTAAAGCGTAAAAAATGACTTGCGTATAAGCGGTAGCCTAGCTATTATACGCGCCGCTTGCTTACTCAAGTTCTTTGGCTAATTCACTAGTCACTTGGTCGGTAACAGAACGTTAA
>CAZXTD010000080.1:0-8213 GCA_964643575.1 uncultured Glaciecola sp.
CAATAATTTTAGCAAGGCGTGCTCTACCTTCGGCATCAAACGCGTTGTTTTCATTAAAGAATTCTAGATCGGTTTGGTCAAAACCCGTTAGCGACACAGACTCAAGCTCTAAACCGTTTTTCTCTAGGTCGTTGGCCACACTTTGCTGTACTTTTTGCACAAAATCAGCGCGTTGTTCGTGCATTTCGGTCATGGTCATTTCAGCCGCAACAGCACGTAATACATCAACAAACTTTGACTCCATCAGCTTTTTAACTTCTTCGGCTCGCGTGGTACGTGTACCTAGCGTTTGAGCTGCCATTGAGATGCCGTCGGCACTTGGTGCTACTCGTAAGTAAAAGTCGGCTTTAACATCAACACGCATACGGTCTTTGGTGATTAAAGCGTCTTTTTGGGTTTTTTCGACCTCAATGCGCAAGGTGTTCATGTTAACTGGAATGGTTTCGTGCACTACCGGCAGTACAATTGCACCGCCGTCTTTGATGACTTTTTCGCCGCCTAAACCGGTACGTACAAAAGCGGTTTCTTTAGTTGCTCGTTTGTACAGCTTGGCAAAGATAAGAAATATCACTAATAGTGATACCACCACTATTCCCACAATGGTGAGTATAAAGGTGAGGTTACTCGGGTTATTTAAATTTTCCATAGATAAATCCTTATAAGTAAATATAGTAAAGTGCTTGGCGGCTTAGCAAACTTGCGTCTTGGTTAGAGGCTAGTCATAGCTGGTCGCAATCCAAGCATTTGTTCCTTTTTGAACCAGCACGACTTGTTTGCCTGTAGCAAACGCTTGTTCTGATTCCATGGGCTCAACCATGACGTAATGTTTTTGATTGAAGTTGTCGACAAAACTGGCTTCAGCCGGTGAGCCTTTGCGTGCTGTGCCAGTGGTTATTGTTGCAATGCGCCCGCCAAAGGTGCTTGAGGTAATAGCGGAGCTTTCGTTTTTAGGCATAATGGCCGCTAAGCGCTTGCCCACTTTGCCCGTTAATACTAGCCCCATAAAAAAGGCCAGTGGTACGTTAATGAAACCAGTTAGGTAGGTGTCAAACAAGCTTACTAAGGTAAAGTTAAATACATAACCGAAAATCGCGAAGCAGGTTAAAAATAGTACTAACCACACCATAAGTGGTAAACGGTTTAGGCATAACCAGCCTACAATTTGAGTAAGGCCACCCACAGTAAAGTCGGGGTCGGCGTTAACGCCAACGTTTATATCAAGGTCGATAGGGGATAAATTGTCGAAAAGTGCGATAAGGCTAAGGCCAAGTAATAAGCCTAGACCCTCAAGCAGACCCATTACCAATATAATACCAACGGCAATGTTAAATAGGGTGTTGGCATCGGCCATAAAAAATTCAAACATGGGGCACTCCTTTAATGACTCTTCTGTTGCTAAACAACAGCCACGTTCCGTGTGCTGTGGTTTATAGCATTGTTTTATGGTCTAAGCCAAGGGCTTAAAACTTGTAAATTCTTAGCTTGTTGAAATATCGATAAATTACTTTTTGTCGGCCATAATCTTGTCTAAAACAGCCTGTGCACTTTTTTGTGTGGGTTTGGTTTGCGCTAGCTTTTGATCAAACTCTTGATTTGCGTTTTGCTCTGCAGCGAGCTCGTCGGCAACTTCAAACTTAGCGCTGGTGAAAGCTTGCTGTTCTTTTATGCGAGCCAGGCTTTCTTTAGCCGACACCACCTTTGAGCTACCGCCATGCACAGTTGCATGAATGCTCTCTTGTGCTTTGTGCACGGAGTCAGTCGCCTTTATTTGGCTGAGCTGGCTTTCCATGTCATCAATTTGTGCTTGGGCTTTGCTCACCTGAGCAGCAATTTTGTCGCAGCTTTGACTTAAGGCATCAATACTTGCTTGCATGGTTTGTTTTTCCTCTTGAAGATTAACAATATGCGAAGCAGTCTCTAATGCTAGTGCCTCGTTGCCCTTTTCTGCCGCAGCAATCGCTTGGTTTTCATATTCTTCAATTCTGCTTTGATGAAGACTCATTTTAGCTTGGGCTTGGCGTTTGCGTGCAAACAAACTGATTTCGTTTTCTTTCGCGCCAGCTAATGCAGCTTTTGCATCGCGTATGTCTTGCTCAAAAATAGTAATGGCATTGGCGTCTACTACCGCTTCGCCCATTTCATTAGCACCACCCTTAAGAGCAGTAAAAATTTTGGAAAAAATGTTCATTTCTACTCCTCAATCCTTTTTTGGTTAAATTTGTATAAAGGCTCTAGCGCATCAATTACGCTAAAGGTGTTACTCACTAGTTCGTCGAGTTCTTCTGCTATCACATCTATTTTTGAATGTTTAGATAATGCCCCAAACAACACATACCAATCTTGCCCTTGAATATTGTCGATAGCGATAGTGCTAAGCGGCAAGTATTTGTGTGTGGTTAGCAAGCGATAATCGATTTCGCTTGGGGTTTCAAATTCGTTGCGCTCTACCAGAGTTGCTTCAACTAATATTTGTTTGTCGCCAACAACCAATACAACGGGTAGGTCGCCGTACTCGTGGAAGGTTAAAATGAGCGAGTCGGCATGAGCTTGGACGCTAATGTTTTGCGTTTGATAAAAATTTTGCGCTTGCCATTGCTCATGCAAATGCCGGACTGTCCAACTCATCAAAATCATTCCTTAATCAATGTGATGACAAAACTATAGAAGATAAATTCAAAATGTTCAACAAAAATTAATAATATTTAACTAAAGTTGATAATAATCTATTTTTGATTATAATGTTTAACATACTAAAACAGAGGTGCAGCGCGCTAATTTATGCCTAAAAAAGACCCTTCCATTTCGCAAGCCATGGAAAACATGCTAATAGTCAGTAAATTAGAATGGAAAGAAACCCTGCGCACGTGGTTGCCCGCTTTTATAAAACGCTCTGGGCTCGATCATGAGCAGTTGTCTGAACAACTATGGGAGCAATTTAAGGTACGTCAAAAAACAACTAACTTACGTTCCAAATTCAGCCAAGGAACGGTGGATGGTCAGTTGCTCCTTCAAATTATGTTGATATGTAATCAGCAAGTTAATTTAACCGAAATAAAAGAATGCTACGAGCGTGCAACAATCAAGGTTAAGGCAAAAAGTGAGCGCCAGCCTTAACTATTTATAAGGTGGCGCATTACACGCTGCTAACACTTTTACACTGAGGCTACCATGTTTAACGGATTATCTGCTTTTCCTCTAACGCCCTTTAAACAAGAAAATATAGACATCGACGCATTTGAAAAACTCATTGCAAACTTAGTTGATGCTAATGTCGACTCTATCTGCCCCATGGGTTCAACAGGTCTGTATCCATACTTAACTAGTGCTGAAAAAGCCACGCTTACAAGCAAATGCGTGGCCTTGTCGGGCGGCATTCCGGTAATGGCGGGAATTGGCGCTCTGCGCACAAAAGAAGTGCTGAAAAATGCCGAAGCCGTACAAAAAGCCGGTGCATCAGCAGTACTTTTAGCGCCAGTGTCTTACCATCGTCTGCACGACGATGAGGTGTATTCTTTGTTTGATTCGGTCTCAAAAAACGTTTCTATTCCAATTTGTGTATATGAAAACCCTGGTACGACAAACTTCATATTTAGTGATGACTTATATAAAAAGATATGTCACTTGCCAAATGTATCGGCTATCAAAATTCCAGGAACGCCGTTTGAAACCTCCCAAGGTCATGAGCGTTTAGCTACATTGCGCGCTTTGTTGCCTCAACACATTTCTATTGGCGTAAGCGGCGATAAGTTTGGCGTTGCCGGCATAGCGGCGGGATGTGATCTTTGGTTAACAGTGCTTGGCGGATTATTCCCTCGTACTGTTCAACATATGATTGCATTGGCAAAATCACATCCACATGAATCTGCGGAATATTCGACCAAACTAAGCGATTTATGGGCGCTTTTTGTTCAATATAAAGGTGGCTTAAGAGTGATGGCATCGGCAGCGGCGATTTTAGGATATACAGAAAGTGAATGCTTGCCTGCACCGCTTCAAGCCATGAGTCGTGAAGATAAAAAAACACTAGAAGAATTAATTCATCGCTTTGAGCTTACGTAAGTGCTTAATTCAAACATCGCGAATATTTTTTATGGTTGGCTGCCGTAACAATAATAAATGTAATCTAAATATACTAAACATTCGTTTCCAACTTATATCTTTGAGCAGATAATACCGGAACATAGTTTATCAACATGCAAAAACACGCACTATCAGAAGAAGACCACTCACGAATAATTGAAATGGCCTGGGAAGACCGCACGCCTTTTGAAGCTATCGAAGATTTATATGGCCTAAGCGAACCTCAAGTAATCGAGCTTATGCGCAGTAGTATTAAACGTAAAACCTTCAATAACTGGCGTGCACGAGTAAGCGGGCGTAAAACAAAGCATAAAAAGTTGCGTAGCCCAGATGTTTCTCGTGGCTATTGTTCTACTCAATATAAGCCAGTCCGAAAACGGTAGTCGCACTTCATCTCTATCTTTTTATCTTAAACAAAGCGCAAAAGGAGAAAAACTAAGCGCCCAACTAAGTACATTTTGATACAATATACGGCTTCAGTAGCGGATATCATTGAGTTGTGAAATATTCAACAAGGAAATTTATTTCAATGTTTACTAAGTCCATTTTTACCTTTTCTCTTGTCTTCTTTTCTGTGCTCAGTTTTGCCTCAAACAAGTCTATTGAAGAAAACAATACATCTAACCCTGCCAGTGAAAGTCAAGCCTACAGCTTTTTTGATATAAATAACTCACTGCGCACATACACTTCATTGTACTCTTTTGACGAAACCGAAGTTGAAGCGAGATTATTAAATGTCCGTTTCGGTATAAAGTGGGAAAACGGTATATTCGTTAACTTTGGTAACTTTGGCTCCAGAGGAAATGGAGTGGGTTACAACTTTTATGATTATGGTGACTGGGAGTTTGATGCCCTTATTCACCTAGGGTTTAACGCGGTAGAAATAGGCGAAGGCGCAAACGAGAGCGATTTTAGAGCCGGTTTAAGAGCAACGCATTATTCTGAGGATGCCGTTTTTAGAATAATCGCTTCTCCTATCAGCATAAACTCTGATGACGATGGCTTTTATTTAGGCTCGTGGTATGTCAAAAATTGGCAAGTAAAAAACTGGAATATCCACGGTATAGTAGGCGCCAGTTATTACAGTGAGAGTATTTTAGACAATCGCTTTAGCGTACAATTTTTTAACGATACCGAAAACTTTCGAAGCTACAAAGCCGGAGCGGGTGCATCATTAGAATTTGAATTAGGCGCCACTTATGCATTAAGTGAACACTGGGTGTTTGAGGCAAGCATTGGCCAAACGCTACTTTCTGACGCCATTTTTGATAGTCCTTTCGTAGATAAACGAGGACAAACTTACGCGAGTGCGGGAGTAGTGTATGTTTTTTAAAAAGCGCACTAAATCTGCAAAACAAAGCGGAATAAGCCACTTTTTAGGCAAGGCTATTGCAATACTGCCTATCATTTTGTTTACTCATCTTAGTTACGCTGAGGATGAACAATATTTACTTGAGCTAAAACCGCAAGAATGTGTATCGCTATACAAAGGCCAAACGTGCCATCTAAGGCTTGAGTTTACTTTTATGGCTTCTAAAGCAGATAATTATTGCTTATATATTAAAGATGAAGGCGAGCCATTAACTTGCTGGGAAATGCGTAAACAAGGCACGTTTTCTAAAGACTTTAATACTGACAAAGAAGTTGTTTTTGAGCTGCGCAGAATAGATGAAGTGGATGCGGTTTTATCTTCCGTCAACTTGTTCCTTTCTTGGGTTTACCAAGTGCCCGATAAAAAACGTGCCGCATGGAGACTGTTTTAAAATATGAAACTAGAACAGGGACCCGTTATTGGCAGGATACTTGTAGTAGAGGACGATCAGTCTTTATCTGATTGGATTAAAGACTTTTTAAGCGCCAAAAACTTCGCTGTAAAGCAGTGTTTTAGAGGTGATGAAGCTATTGCTCAGGTCTTGGAGTGGCAGCCCGATATATTACTCTTAGATGGCATGCTTCCGGGCTTAGATGGTAATGATGTATGCAAACAAGTACGCCCTTATTTTAAAGGCCGCTTTCTAATGCTCACCGCACGCGACACTGATGCAGACGAAATCCGCAGTTTAGAGTACGGTGCAGACGACTATCTTAGCAAACCCATTCGAGCAAAAGTGTTGCTTGCTAGGATCAACACTCAACTACGTCACTTATCCACTTTAAATACTGAAGGTAAGCCTATAGATAAAGCGCAATCTATTCGGCTTGGTAGTCTTTATCTTGATTTTGGTATGCGTACAGTGATGTTAAAAGGTGAGCCTATTGAGATGACTTCAAAAGAGTTTGATATGCTCACCTTACTAGTTCATCAAGCAGGCGATATTGTGTCTAGAGATGAGCTAACTCAGAGCTTAAGAGGTTTTGAATACAACGGATTTGACCGTTCTGTCGATTTAACCATTTCAAGGCTTCGTCGCAAACTAAAAGACGACACTAATAATCATCAAAAGATTATCACTGTAAGAGGAAAAGGGTACATTTTAGCCAAGGATGTTTGGCAGTGAAAGCAATCACTTTTTCACTGATTATTGCTGTCGTTATATCGTCTGTATCACTTGGTTGGCTGATTGACTACACATATGCTCAGCTATTTTCATCTGGCACTAGCGAGATCCAGAAAAAAGTATCCTTACTTAAAATCAGCGGGCAAGCTATCGCTGACAGCATAGAGGGGCACAACGATACACAACAAGTAAATGCGCTCATTAGTCGATGGAAAACTAATCCTGACATTTCAATTAGGTTATTTAGCGTCGATAATATCGCGCTGCCAAATTCACTGCTGCAGCAATTAAAGGCAGGTGAAGCGTTACTATTAGAAAATAAAGAGGGCACGTCTTTTTCGTACTACTTAGCTGGCTCTGAGCAAATTCTTCAAGTTTCATCACCCACTTTATTTGTCGAAGAAGACCCAGTTGGGCAGTTAATACTGACTCTATTTTTCTACCTTTGCCTATCGCTTTTGCTAACGTTGTGGGCGTATCCTCTCGCAAAGCGTTTATATTCGATTAAAACCGCCTCTGCATCTATTGGTAAAGGTGACCTGCATACTCGTATAAACGTGGGTAACGTAGCAGGTATTAAAGATGTTGAACTAGCCTTTAATAATATGGCCAGTCGAATACAAACCTTGCTGTACGATGTGAAGTTGCTAAGTGGTGGAGTATCACACGATTTAAAGACCTCATTGGCTAGACTAAGACTCGGCATAGATATTTTAGAAGATGATCCTGGCTTAATCACTGAAAAACAAATTACTAGGCTCAGCAAAGATACCGACGACATGATTCATCTAGTCAACATGATGTTGCAATATACGCAATTGGATATGGAGCTTGCATCGATCAAAAAAGAAAAGGTTAACCTCATTGATGTATTGAGCAATATGATGCTGACATTTTCACAACACGCCGACAAGGTAAATGTTTCGTTGGTTTTTTCAGATGCTATAAACGAGCAAGGTCGCACTAATTGCTTGGTATTGGGCCAAATAGAATATTTAAAAATGATGCTTAACAACCTCGTATCTAACGCCTTGAACTACGCAAGCCAGAGAGTAGAAGTGCAAGTGGACCTTAAAGATTCAACGCTATTCATACAAATACAAGATGATGGTCCAGGTATAGCGCCAGAGTACATCACTGATGTTTTTAAACCGTTTTTTAGAGCTCCTGAAAATCAGGTTTCTAAATCGGTGCTCTCTAATATAAAAAATAAAGAGTGTGAAAAGCACTACGGTTTAGGCCTAGCAATATCACAACGGATTGCGCAAATGCACAATGGCAATATACAAGTCGAAAGTGTTTATGTTGAGAGTAATGTTATGAGCTTTGACGATATGAGAAATCAGCCTGGAACAACATTTACTATCGATTTACCTGTGGTGAGTTGAACTCTGATACAATACAAGCCTGTTTTAGAACGAATTTGAAGACATGCCTCACACTCCATTTTCTTGGCGCTGCCCAGCTTGCTCTGAGCCCTTGCAACAAAACAACAAACAATGGTCTTGCGCCAATAACCATCTCTTCGATTGCGCTAAAGAGAGTTACGTCAACTTGTTATTGGCACAGCATAAAAATAGTAAAGCCCCAGGCGACAGCAAAGAAATGGTGAATGCTCGTAGAGCGTTTTTAAGT
>CAZXTD010000080.1:8223-18189 GCA_964643575.1 uncultured Glaciecola sp.
ATTCTCCCTTGGCTGATTGTTTAAGCGCCACTTTAGAAAAACATCTACTTTCAGATGAGATTAACTCAAGCGCAAATAACCTTTCGATATTCGATGCGGGTTGTGGAGAGGGCTATTACCTCAATGCCATTACGCAGTATTTGGGCAAAACATGCTCGTCGATAATAGGTGCGGGCGTTGATATTGCCAAACCGGCGGTCGCAAAGGCCGCTAAACAAAACAAAAGCCTGCACTTTGCCGTGGCAAGTACCTTCAGCCTGCCGCTGCAAGATATGACTCAAGATGCCGTTGTGCAGGTGTTTGCGCCAAGCAGCGACAAAGAAGTGCACAGAGTGCTTAAAACGGGTGGTTTGTGGATGCGGGTAAACCCTGCAGGCGACCACCTAATGGAACTAAAAAAGCAGGTTTACGATAAGCCGCAATCGCATAGTGTTAGCGATGAGATTCCCGAAAATTTCTCGCTAGTCGAACAAGCTGAAGTCACTTTTAATATGAATCTGCAAAATAAAGAGTCTCGCACAAACTTGCTAATGATGACGCCTTACTATTGGACTATATCGGCTGATAAAAAAGAAGTTTTACTGGAGAGCTTAAGGTCTGTGAAAGCGCATTTTGACATCAAAGTATTGAGAGCAAAATAGGATTTTATTTATGTAAGCTCGGCCTATATAGATAGGCCAAGCCGCTTTTTAAGTAAGAGCTTGATTAAAAGAGCTCACTAAAACTTGGATGAGAAATAATTTTTGTGTTCAACTGCTGAACTGCAGGAACAAACGAGCGTTGCATTTCAGAACATGCCGAAGTTGCTAAATAGCTTGATTCATAGTCGTGACGCGATTTAACGTTGTACGACACACCAGTGGTAGACGAAATCGTTAAATCAAACTCCCAATACGCGTTACCAATAACCGTGCTACCGTATACGTCATTGAGGTTTGCAGTAATAATAGATTCTGCTTTAGGGTCGTAATGATCAGTCAGCACTAATTCTGTAATGAGGGCTTTTTGAATGTAAGACGCGAAAGTATCGCCTTCAGGTGTGCCAATTGGTGATGCTAACCGACACATCACTTTGCTTTCGTTCTTGCCAGAATCTGTAAAAGTACCGATTTCTGCTACTTTGTCAGACGACAAACTTTTTAATGCAATAGTGTTGGCTGTTGAAGCTGAATAGTTGTGTACTTTGTTGGCACAACCCGTTGTTAATATGCCTAACGATAAAATGCTTAATACGAATATTTTTTTCACAGTGTTTTCCACGTTGTTTTTAGGTTATATACGACTACAGGAAACTTGGTTAAACAGCGGAATAGACTTTGAATAGACGTATGATAAACACACGCAAATAGAATTACTAATCCTTGTAAATAGCGTCCTTGATAGGGCATCAAATTAGTTGATGCCCTGAGCTATAAGCTCTTGATCATATTAACATAAGCTTTTGGCCTGTCAATTAACGCTTTTTGCAGACAAGTAAGCAGCCCACTCAGCAGGTGTCGTAATTGTGCCAGCAGCTTCCCATCCATACCCTGCTTGGTATTGAATTTGACCGTTTTTGTCTGTGTTAAGGATGATAAGGGCGTGGCCTGCATCTTTAACGCCTTCACTTTCTATAGTGACTATTTGTTCGATTCGAGAAGGCTCAACCATTACTGCAGTGCCAAGGTCATGATCGCCAAGTGTTTCCCAGGTCATTAGCCAGCCTAATGAAGTATTTGACTCGACCGCGGCTTTTTCGTCGTGGGTAGTTAAGCCAACGGTAACCGGTAAGCCCGCGGCGACCTCGCCGTTTTTAGTGAAACGTGAGCTTACCTGATACAAGCGATTGCCAAGCTCAATAGAAACTTGTTTGACCTCGCCATATACACTACCGTTTATTTCGTGCTCGTAGCTTAGTTCGAAGACTGTTTTTGCAGGCGACTGCTCTTTTATTTCCCACTTTGTGTAAGTTTCGAGTGGTTCACGTTTGCCGTCTAGCCATAATGATGTGCTACCGCAGCCTGCAGACGAACCAACATGGTAATTGTCGAGCCCTTCGCCATGATCAACATGATAGCTTTTGTCTTGCTCAAGGTGCTCTTGATACCATTTGTTAATAATCGGGTAGTCAACGCGTTTTAACCAGCAGTCGACTCCCGCGTTTTCTGCACTGTCTCGTAAAGCGGGGCCATATGCTCTGAATGCAACCATGTCGTTTTCCCAAGCAAAATCGTCTTTGCGTTCAGGGACAAAACGAGCAAAGGTAGACTTTGCTTGAGCGCTTGTATTTGCTGCAGTCTGGCTTGCGTCAACGGCAACAACTGTGTTCTCTTTGGGTGCTTGTGAGCAAGCGCTTACCATCATTATACTCATTATTCCTACGAGTGTTAATTTGATAGGAGTATTTTTATGATTTGATTCTTTTATCATCGTTATTGCTCTTCTTTTTAGCGTAAGTTGTTTCAACTTAAAATAATTATTCGTCGCACAAATTGGTAAGACAGGTTAATACAAATATTATACGCGCTCTAAGCAAATAAGCTCATTGAGTAAATCAACGTTGTTCCAAATCATCAATAACGCCGCGTCTAAACTGCGGTGTTACATTAAAATACCAAGTAAAGCTGCGACGCGTTTCAGGGTTTTGCACACTAATCGCTTGAATAGGCAAATCGTTTATATATGTCAATGATTGACCGGCCACCACCAATTGGTGCAGTTGCACAAAGGCATATAAGTCATCCACACTGGTTATATAAAAAGGAGAGTCGGGTGTTTTGCCCGTGCCTGTGCGCCAAATAGCCTCAATAAAGTTATCGAGCACTTTGTTATGAAATTTTCCGACCTCTAGTTTGCCTAGCTCAGTGGCGCAAACAGATGCGCCGTAGTGACCACTCAGCGAAGTGTAATTACTACTTAGCAAAACATTGTTCGCGTCAAAGCAGCGCTTCCAATACTGACGCTGCATAAAATTTTGCGACATCATTCGTGTTGCCTGCTCGCGCTTGTTGTCTGGTTCGTAAAATGAGGTTAGGGGAAATACACGAATAATAAGGTCGTAGTCTTCGGCTGAGGCCGTTTGCAGCTTAATGCGCTGCACAATAGCAGAGTAATCAGCGTTGCTTTTTTCATAATCAAGCACTTGTTGCGATTTTTGAGTGCCAGCACAAGCGCTCAGCAAGCCAAGTAAAATCATAATAATGCTTATTCGACAGTAAAGTTGTCTGTGCATGCGGTCCCTATAGTTTTGAAGCATTCCTTCTTAAGTGTAAATCAATACAAGATAGCTGACTAGAGATCAAGGTGTTGTCTATCGAGTTGCCAAAAGCAGGCGAGGGCTTAGAGGGAGTTATATTTTGACTTTATAGCCGCCAGCGCAATAGGTTTGCTAAAATAATAACCCTGAAATTGAAAGCAGCCTAAATCCATTAATGCTTGTTTTTCTTTGAGGGTTTCAACACCTTCTGCAATGACTTCCATTTGCAGATTGCGCGACATATTAATAAGCGTTTCGACAAGCTTTTTATTGGTGCTCTTTTTGTGTAAGTCGGTCACAAACGAGCGATCAATTTTAAGTTTATCAATGGGTAGCATAGCCAAATAAGATAGCGACGAATAACCGGTACCAAAATCATCAATCGCAATACTAATGCCGATTTTTTGCATTTTAAGCATCGACTTAACCGCCCTGTCTCGGTAATCAATTAATACGCTCTCGGTGATTTCAACCTGAAAGTGTTTAGGGTCAAGATTGCGGCTTTTAATGGCATCTTCTATCACATAAGGTAGGTTTTTATTTTGAAATTGCTTACTACTGAAGTTTACCGCGAGTTTAAAATCGGGCGAACGCTTTAAAATAGGCCCCCAAGTTTTTAGTGCATCTAAAGACTGATTAAGTACCCAGTTACCAATTTCGTGAATAAGCCCTGTTTCTTCAGCAAGTGGAATAAAGTGGTCGGGTGACACAAAGCCTAATTCTTTGCTATTCCATCTGAGCAGAGCCTCTGCGCCAATGAGCTCTTCGTGTTCGTTAAGTTGTGGTTGAAAAACTAACGACAACTCTTGTTTTTCGATTGCAGTGCGCAAATGAAAGCCAATTTTATGTTTTTTGTCGGCATCCTCGCGCATCGAAACATCATAAAACTGGTAGTTATTCCGACCTTGTTCCTTTGCTGCATACATCGCCATGTCGGCTTCTCTAAATCCATTTGCTTGTGCACCGAGCGCGCGGTCTATTACCGTGACGCCAATACTCGCACCAACGCTCACAATATGATGCCCAATTTTAAACGGTTCTACCAAAATTTTATTGATATTGCGTGCAAGCAGTTCTAGGTTTTCTTGTACTTGACCCACACTTTTAAATGGAACAAAAATGCTAAATTCGTCACCGCCTAAACGCGCAACAACACCGCCATCATTCAAGCAAAGTGTTTCTAAGCGCTTGGCAACCTCTTGCAACAAGGTGTCGCCAATATTGTGGCCAAGTGAGTCATTGACGGCTTTAAAATAATCTAGGTCGATAAATAATAAACCCGCATATTTGCCGGTGTATTCATTAATAGTTTTTTGTAGTTTACGCCGGTTAGCGATGTTGGTCAGTGGGTCGACCATCGCTTGCAGTTCGATTTCGGTGCGATAAGCCACTTGTTCGGTAATTTCTTCGTAAGTTGCCAATATACCTATTACAACGCCATTGTCATCGAGCATAGGCATCTTATTGGTTTTGAGCCACTTGTCGGGTTGGCCTTCAAGTGATAGCGGCTCTTCAAAACCAATTTTGGGTTTTGCACTGTTTATGACTTCAAGATCTTGATTTCTAAATGTATCAACAACATCCTGGTCATCAAAAAAATCACTGTCGTTTCTACCAGTAAGTTCGTCTACGGACGATAAGTTCAAATCTTCTAAAAAGGCTTTGTTACCGCCTAAAAACGTCGAATCTGTGTCTTTCCAAAACACACGAATAGGAATTGTATCGAGTACAATTTTTAAAATCTGCTCAGCTTTGAGCTTTGATGATTTTGAATTCATGTGATGATGTTGACCTAAGTGTCTGCGTCGCTTGTCTTAATGCACTGTTAAGTTATCGACTAAATTAGATTTTGGTTAAACAAAGTTGGTAATGTAAACCACATAAATATAAACAACTTTACGAAATTAACAAAGGCTTTATTCATTTTGCTGAATTAGTCAGATAACTCTGTTGCACATACTTACCATTCAAGTAGTGATTGACGCAAAGTACGTCAAGTTTTATAGGGGTTTTGTTTGCAAAGAAACTACTTTTTCTGTACCTGCTACAGACTCATGATGAAGCTTATATACTTCGCAAAAACCCCACTTTTCATGAAATTTCAGAGAGGGTAGATTAGGCGGTTGAATGTCAATTTCGGCGCAAAGCCTTGCGGTGCTTTTTGCTTTAGCCTGTTTTTGCACATATTCGTAAAGTCTTTGCCCGAGCTGTTTGCCGCGGTAATTATGATGAACAACGATTCTGTCTATATACAAAAAATCGGAATACTGCTGATTAAACCATTGATAATTAACGCTCGAATAGTCTGTACTTGGGCCAACAACTAACAAAAAAGCGGCGATATTATCGTCGAGTTCTGCCACAACTGCTATCGATGCTTGCTCAATTAAACGTTCTAGTTGTGCTTGGTTTAGCGGGCTAAGTACAGCAACCGAGAATTCGTTAATGGCAAGCACTGCCGGGTAGTCTTTGCTTTGTATATCTCTTATTAGCATGGTTTTCTTGCTTTTTCTATAAATTGACTATGCTAGCGCACTTGAGCTTACTAGCGCAAAAATAAAATATTTAAGTTGAATATGGCTATTTTGCATTAAAAACCATCCAAGTTTGCCGATACTAACAACAACAAATTAAATACTGCTAAGGAAGCTGCGCATTGGAAATGTCAGGTAATGCAATTTTATCAACTATTAAAAAGCGTCTAGTTCCTGTTTTTTTTGTATTAAGGTCCTCTACGATATTAATCTTTTTGATTATTTCAGTCCTCTCGCTGGTGGCTCACAAACTTGGATTAATGCAGTTTGGCGAAGAGTTGAGTCGAAAACCTAATGTGGTCTTAATAGACACAATAAAGAGTGGTGATGTTGAAGCTCAGATCAACACGCAAAGTGGCAAGGCTTCTATTTACTGCAATGTTGCAACAGTCGAGAGCTACACGCTTTGCGGATTGTCTTTACGATTGGCGAACTTAGAAAGTATCGCGTCCGGGAAAAACTTGTCGCAATACTCACATGTCGATATTGAGTACAGCTTCATTCCTCTGAATCTGGCGTCTGAACGCTTAAAAACCAGCACGAGTCACCTCAATTTGAACATGCGAACTTTTAATTCCAAATACTCCAATGTTGAAGACTTCGTATCTCTCAAATTTAACACTGTAGAGCTCCCTGTTTTTGGCGCTTATATTGAAAACGATATTCCATTAGATGCGTTTTTTGTTGCGGGGTGGTGGCGAAGAGAAAGGGGTGTGTCATTTGAAGATTCTAAACTTGATTTTACCAATGTTTCTTTTGTCGAGTTGGTTTTTGACGATTTTGAGGTCCCAGGAGATTACGTTCTTGCGGTAGACAGTATCTATATAAAAGGTGAACTTATATCGGAAGCGGATCTTCTTAAAATTCTTTTTGTTGTTTTACTGCTAGTAATAGTGCGGCTAAGTGCAAAACAGCAAAAAAGCTTAAAACGCATCAGCACTACAGACCCTCTTACTGGTCTGTTAAATCGCCGAGGAATGGTAAGTAACATAGAACATGATTTTCAACGCCTAATAACTAAGCACTCTATTACGCTTGTATATTTTGATATCGACGACTTCAAGAAAATTAACGATACATATGGACATGTGCTTGGAGACGAACTGTTGGTAGCGATATGCGAAACTGTTAATCAAATTATGTCGTCGCTCAAGATTACTGAGAGAGCATCGTTTGCGCGTTTAGCAGGCGATGAGTTTGTAATTATCATTCAAGATTGCAGCCCCGAGACTGCTGAAGAATTAAGCAAACGGATTGTTAAGCACTTATGTGAACCTTTTGTTCTTAGTAGCTGTGAGGTGCGCGTGGGCGTCAGTGTTGGAATGGCATCAAGTAGCGCTGAGTCGACGACTTTTAAAGAATTACTCAGTCGCGCCGACTCTGCGATGTACTATGCTAAAAAGCAAGGTAAAGGGCAGTACAGACTGTTTGATACTAACGTTTCTTCCGCTATTTACTACAAAAAAACGATCGCTGAAAACCTGAGTGAAGCTATTATTAATAGTGAGTTTTCACTGCGCTTTATGCCAATTTATAATACTAATACACTTAAAGTTTCGAAGGTAGAGGTGCTTATTCGAGCAGAAGCTGAGTCGTTAAGTGGCGTTACGCCTGACATATTTATTCCTGTTGCTGAAGAATATGGTGTAATCGAAGCAATAGATCTTTGGGTAATTGAACACACCTTTAAGGTGATAAAAGATAAGTTTTGTCAAAAAGTGCCAGAAATCCCTACGTTCTGCATCAACCTATCTGCGATTGAATTGAAAAATCCCAATTTTTTGAAACAACTTCGTAAATTGCAGCAAAGCTACCAAATTGACACTAAACATATTGAACTTGAAATAACCGAGACAAGTTTAATTGAAATAGACGAAATTAGTGTAGGAGTCTTAAATGGGATCAAGGAATTGGGTTATCGCTTGGCGCTCGATGATTTTGGTACGGGCTATACTGCGTTCAACCAGCTTGCGCAATTTCCGGTAGACTGCTTAAAAATTGACCGTACTTTTGTTAGCGACATCGACAGCAAAGAAGGCGGTAAGTTGACAATGGTAAATGCTATTGTGTCTATTGCTAAGTCTTATAAACTGACCACAATCGGCGAAGGCATTGAAACTCAACAACAACTTGACTACTTAGCTAAAGTTAAATGCGATTATGTGCAAGGCTTCTTTTTGTCAAAACCTCTTCCTTTGGATGATTTTTTAGCTTTGATTATTGAATGCAAATAACCCACTTAAGAATGCTCAGCTATGTTATCAAGCCTTATTCCCTTTGGTCTTTAGTCGACGCCATTAGTACATGGGTAGTGATGGTTGAAACTTGCGGCACATTGCCTAATACGTCGGTGTGAAAAAGTTTATAGTGTTTAAGGTCAATGGTTTCTACTCTTAAAAGGTATTCAAATGAGCCAGTAACATTGTGGCATTCTTTTACTTCAAAAGCGTCTGCAATTGCTTGCTCAAACTTTTCTTGTGAAGCTTTATTGTGCTCACTCAAACCCACCATAACATAGGCAATGAACCCGATACCTAGCAGTTCTTTGTTGAGTATGGCTCGATAACCCTTAATTACACCGCTTGCTTCAAGCTCTTGCACTCTGCGCAGGCATGCTGAAGGCGACAAACCAATTTTATTGGCCAGTTCGGTGTTTGTAATTTTTCCGTTGGTTGCGAGCTCTTGCAATATTCTATCGTTAAGTTTGTCATTTTTAAGCATTTATTGTTCATATCCTTAAAAGGTGAGCGTACTTGCAAGATAAGTGTCTATTGTTTGATTTATAATTGCAATCTCAACTTAACTTATACATTAAAAGAACTTCAAATATGAGTATCGATTTACTGCTCGCTTTAATGTTATTTGCTTTGGCGTCGTCGGTTACGCCTGGCCCTAACAATTTAATGCTAATGACCTCAGGGGTTAATTTTGGCTTTAAACTTACCCTGCCGCATATGTTTGGCGTTTCATTAGGGTTTGTTTTTATGGCCATTCTAGTGGGTTTAGGCATTATGCAGTTGTTTGATACCTTTTCTGTAACCTACGATATTTTGCGCGTATTGAGCGTGCTGTACATGCTGTATCTTGCCTTAAAAATAGCCAGTTCAAGCGGCTCAATTGGAAACGTAAAAAGTAAATCTCGCCCAATGACGTTTTTGCAGGCGGTGATGTTTCAGTGGGTCAATCCTAAAGCTTGGACAATGGCGCTAACCGCCATTAGTGTGTATGCACCCACCAAAAGTTTCTATTCTGTTGTTTTGGCCTCGATTATATTTGGTTTGGTGAACTTTCCGTGCATAGCCTGTTGGACCGCGCTTGGCACAAAAATAAAAGGCTTATTAAACCAGCCAATCCGTTTAAAAATTTTCAATATCAGTATGGCAGTTTTACTTGTTTTATCTCTATACCCTATATTTTTGTAATCCTGTTTGCGTGAGCACGTGCTACGTCATATCGTCCATCACAATCGTCATTCCGTCGACAACCTCCGTCATCCCGTCGAAGGACGGCACCTCCTTGGAACACAGTAAAATCATATAGTTAGAGGATGTATTGGGAGGTTCCCGCCTTCGCGGGAATGACGGGTTACTCGCGGGAATGACAATACGATGCCGCAGTTAGTGCTATAAACCTTGTTTAAAACGGTAAGAAATTATAAGCGTATTCAAGCTCGGTGCGGGTTACATTGGCAGCACCAAAGTTAATGAGGCCAATGCGAGCGACGAGTTTTTGCACCAATTCGGGTGCGTCGAGCTCAGAGTCAATAAGCTCTACCGTAGACAGACTGCCATCGGGCTCAATCACTAAACGTACTGTGAGTTTGCCTTCTATGCTTGGGTCTTGACGAAGTGCGCGGCGGTATAATGAATATACTGAGCCTTTGTTAGCGTCTAGGGTTTGTCGTATTTGGTCAAGATCGCGGCTACCAATGACTTGTTGCTGCTGTTCAACGCGTTTGGTGGCTAAAGCTGCTTCGCCTTGACTTGCTGCCACAAACTCTGTGTTTCGTCTGCCTTCGAGCTCACCTGCTGCGCCCACATCCGAACTTAAATTGCCAGTTTGAATACCGCCGCTGGTCTCGAGCGAGGGTGCTGCAATAATGTCGCGCTGGGTTTGATTAGCTTGTCCGCCACCTTCTGTCATGTCGGTATTGGCTAGGTTGTCGAGCTGAGCTTCTTGGCGCATGCTGGCTAGGGC
>CAZXTD010000081.1:0-357 GCA_964643575.1 uncultured Glaciecola sp.
AGTCGGTAGACAAAACTGGACTCAAGATTTCGCCCAAACATTTGAACAAAAAAAGGGCTACGCTCCGCTCATGTATTTACCCGCCACTCTTGGCTACATCATTAACAACCCCAATACCAGCGAGCGCTTTTTATGGGACATGCGAAAAACCATTGCTGATTTAATTGCCGAACGATTTTATGGCGGCATGAGAGAGCGCGCCAACGCCATGGGAATTAAATTTTCAGCGCAGTCTATGAAGCCTTTTATTGATAACTTATATGCGTTAGGTCAAGCAGATATAGTGTCGGCAAACAGTAATTTTGTCGCATTGCCCACACCGAACAACAAAGCGAGTCAACGCAGTGCATTCTTAAC
>CAZXTD010000081.1:367-18047 GCA_964643575.1 uncultured Glaciecola sp.
CTCATCACCTATTTACACACCAACCTTGGACCACAGTACAGCCAGGCATGACTCTAAATTATTGGGGCGTGCATTATGAGCGGACACAAACATGGTGGCACGAAACGCCCATGTGGAATCGCTATTTAAGCACGGTACAAAGCGTGCTTGAGCGTGGGCAACCTGTATTCGATATTTTGCACTTACTCGGTGACGACAGTTCAACCAAATCAGACACCCATTTTTTAGACGAGCAGTTACCTAAGGGCTACGACTTTGAATTTATTAGCACTCATGGCTTACTTGAAAAGCTAAGTGTAAATGAAGCAAAAAAACTCGCTTATGCCAGCGGTCGTCAATACAGCATTTTGAACTTGGCAGATGATGTCAGCATGCGCCCCGAGGTCCTTGCTAAGATAGAGGAGTTGCTTGAACAAGGTGCTACTGTTGTGGGTAATCCGCCCAAAGGTTCACCCAGCTTGCAAGGAAATGCCGCAGCCGATGCACAAGTGCGTGAGATTGCAGGTAAGATATGGGGGCCTAAATATGCAAACCAGGTATTTAGTAATATTCCTGATGCCTTGAAGGCGCTAAATATAAGACCAGATCTTTACATCAGCGATTCACAAAGCAAGCTCGTTTGGCGTCATCATCACATAGCTCAAAGTAACCAAGATATTTATTTCATCTCCAATGTGGGAGCGAAGGCAACAAACTTTGAAGCTAAATTTAGAGTGACTGGCAAACAGCCAGAACTTTGGCACCCTTACACCGGTGAGCGCAAGCGTATTAAGGAATTTACGCAAGACGAAAACCACACAATTATTGACTTGAGTATTGAACAAGTAGAGTCGTATTTTATTGTGTTTTCTGAACAAGCAAGCACTCAAGAAGTACGCAATACCGCTAAGGCAATGCTGGCAAAATTAATAGATAGCCCTTGGGATGTTAGTTTTGTTAAAGGCGTTGATATCCCCGCAGCGATTAAACTCAACTCACTCATCGATTTAAAAGACCACCCTAAAAACGATGTAAAGTATTTTGCCGGTACTGCTTTGTATACAACTGAGTTTGAATACAGCCCATCTCGAGATTATGATTATTATCTCGATTTAGGCAAAGTCACCCAATTTGCACGAGTCAAACTGAACGGACTCGATCTTGGTGTACAAATGTGGGCGCCCTATCGCTTTTCTCTAAAAGACCAATTAAAAGACGGTCGTAATACATTAGAAGTGGAAGTAACAAACCTGTGGCCAAACCGTCTTATTGGTGATGAACGTCAATACCAAGATACCGCAAAATGGAAAGAAAACGGATACCAAGGCTATCAACTTGTGGAGTTTCCAGACTGGCTAAAAGGAGCAACTCCGCAGCAACCAACAGAACGCAACACATTCGCAACATGGAAACATTGGAGCAAAGACGACGCGCTTATTTCGTCTGGTTTAATTGGTCCGGTTCGCATAAGTAAGGTCTCAAAGCTGTGATTGAACTGCTTAATATACAAGAG
Organism: uncultured Glaciecola sp.; assembly: GCA_964643575.1. Classification (GTDB taxonomy): domain Bacteria; phylum Pseudomonadota; class Gammaproteobacteria; order Enterobacterales; family Alteromonadaceae; genus Glaciecola. The sequence continues at coordinate 1,860 of CAZXTD010000081.1, forward strand.
AGTCCATTTATTGGCGTCTTATTTCATGCGATTGGTGGCTTAGCGGCTGCCAGTTTTTTGCTCCCTTATAAAAAAATACAAGCATGGCCTTGGGAAATCTACTGGTTAATTGGCGGCCTATTCAGCTGGATCGTTGTGCCATGGATATTTTCCGTCATCTTAGTACCCAATACTTTAGCAATTTTAGCTGATGCGCCCTCAGCAAGTATGCTCTGGACTTTCAGCTTTGGCCTGCTATGGGGTATTGGTGGGCTGACCTTCGGTTTAACCATGAGGTATCTGGGCATTGCGCTTGGATATTCGCTGGCGCTTGGCATTAGCGCAGTAGTCGGCACTCTCATCCCACCTTTATTTGCGGGAGAGTTACTTGGCATTGCAGTCACCACATCAGGTCAGGTCATGCTTGCTGGGGTGTTTATTTGTATGATGGGTATTGTATTAAGTGGAAAGGCTGGCACATGCAAACAAAACGAGCTTTTTGGTGAACAACAGCAAAAAGACATGAGCGAATTTAATTTCACAAAAGGGATCGCGCTGGCGATATTCTCAGGCTTAATGAGCTCGTTTATGGCCTACGCCTTCGCCGCCGGCAAGCCCATTGCTGATTTAGCTTTAAGCCAAGGCGCTGATAAAATTTGGCAAAACCTACCTGTATTAATTGTCATTTTAACCGGCGGTTTTGTGACTAATGCTGCTTGGTGTCTATATATTGCTAACAAAAACAAAAGTTGGTCCAGTTTTTCAGCCATCACAAATAATCGCAATAACTTAGGCAACAATGCTGACAAAACAAATATCACGTCAACATCTTCAGGGTCATCTATAGTAACGGCTCCAAAATTATCGCCGCTCATAGCCAACACCATATTTTGCGCACTAGCAGGCAGCATTTGGTATTTGCAGTTTTTCTTTTACGGCATCGGCACCACCATGATGGGACATTATGAGTTTTCAAGTTGGACCCTTCATATGGCCAGTATCATTGTTTTTAGCACCCTTTGGGGCCTTGCACTTAAAGAGTGGCAAGGCACGAGTATAGTTACACGGCGATGGAACCTCTCTGGCTTGGCTGTGCTGATTTTCAGCATGGTAGTGATAGGCTTAGGTAATACGTTAGCCTCTTAAACATGAACTCGGTTTTGGCAAAGTATCTTTGCCAAGCGCTCTGGCAGAACATTATTCAACAAACGCACAGAGTAATTCTTATTAATAAAAGTGGAAAGGCAGTACATATTATGAAAGCAGGACTATTTTCTATTGGATTAGACACCTACTGGGCTCAATTTGACAATCTTTTAGACAATCTAATGGGCTATCACAATCATATTAAAGCCAATATTAAACACATGGATTGCGAACTAATTGATGCAGGGATGGTTGACTCTATCGAAAAAGCACAAGTTGTTGCAAGGCTTTTCAAAACTGAAGATGTTGACATTATATTTTTGTTTATTTCCACTTATGCCCTGTCATCAACGGTTTTACCGGTTGTACAAAAATCAAAAGTCCCTGTTGTATTACTTAATATTCAGCCGGTGGCACAACTAGACTACGAGGCCTTCAATGCCATAGGTGACCGCGGCAAAATGACTGGTGTATGGCTAGAGCACTGCCAGGCCTGTTCATTGCCAGAGCTAGCTTGTGTGTTCAATCGAGTAGGTGTTGATTACCATGTGGTAAGCGGCTTTATGCAAGAGTCGTATGTTTGGCAGGAAATTCAAGATTGGGTAAGTGCAACGAAAGCGGCAGTTGGCATGCGCAATAACAGAGTGGGCGTGTTAGGCCATTATTATAACGGCATGCTTGATGTATATAGTGATTTAACCCAACAGTCAGCAGTCTTTGGCAACCATTTTGAAATACTCGAAATGTGCGAATTATTTGACCTTCGCCAAGCAGTAACAGAGCAAGAAATAAACGCCAAAATTGATATCTTCCGGCAACAGTTTGATGTTTCTCTAGGCTGCGAAAACGCCGAACTTAAACGAGCAGCGCAAACCTCGGTAGCATTAGACAAACTAGTCGCAAAACATCAACTTGGCTCTATGGCATATTATTATGAAGGCAGCGGTGAGTACGAAAATATCGTTACATCCATTATTGCAGGTAATACCTTGCTCACGGGCGCAAATATTCCTGTTGCTGGTGAGTGCGAAATAAAAAATGTTCAAGCCATGAAAATTATGGACTTGATGGGTGCTGGGGGCTCTTTCTCTGAGTTTTATTTAATGGATTTTAAAGATGACATTGTATATCTAGGCCACGATGGGCCTGCCCATTTTGCTATAGCAGAAGGTCCGGTAGGCTTGGTTCCGTTGTCGGTATATCATGGCAAGCCAGGTAAGGGCTTATCGATTCAAATGACCGTTAAGCACGGTCCAATCACGGTGCTGTCTGTTGTCACAAGACGCGATGGTGAAGTGTTTTTACAAGTGTGCGAAGGTGAGTCAGTGCCCGGCCCTACCCTGCAAATTGGTAACACCAATAGTCGCTATAAATTTCCTATGGGCGCGCGCGAATTTGTAAACGAATGGTCTCGGGGCGGCCCTTCGCATCATTGCGCAATTGGCATAGGCCATATTGCAGGTAAGTTAGAAAAGCTGGCTAGCCTCTTAAACATCGATATACGTAAATTAAGTGCTTAAATATCCGGGAGTAAAAACAAATGTCTATTCGTTCGTTTGTATGTATGGTTGTTTTAAGCTTTTTTACCGTTGGTTCTGTTGCATCTGAGTCGGCAAACAGCTTTCCACGTATATGGGTTAATGATGGCGACAAACAAAAAATATTAGAGAACATTAAAAATCATCATTGGGCAGCGAGTTTACAGCATCAATTAGAACAGCGAGTACAGCCATTTAGCCTGCGCCATGCAAGTAACCCAGAGTATTTATTGTCGCGCATACCCCGAACCTGGGGCGGTAATCACTACACCGACGTAGATATAAATAAAGCGCCTGACAATAACTTAAGTGATGTACCTAGCGGATTACCATTTAACACGAGCGGTAAAGCGCCCATACCCACCTTACATCGCGCTTTTGATTACCGCATTACGTCAAAGTCTGGTAACGCCTTTGAAGTACCGACCATCGACGATATGCTCCCCTATAACACCGCCCCTTATTTTGCGATGCCGCTAAAAATTGCGGGTACAAACGAATACGAACATGTGCCGTATATTGCTCGCCACTTGCGCTCAATTTATACCGACATTTTGGCCTTAGGTGTCGACGCTGCGGTCCTGTATTACTTAACTGGCAAACAAGAATATGCGCAATTAGCAGCTGATATTTTGTGGGCTTTTATAGAACCACTTCACTACATGAATACGGTAAAAACTCCTAGGATTCATGCAAGCGGCGTGATTATTACTAACTACCTTCGCGACGCCCGCATTACCATGCCGATGTTCCCAATTATGTATGACTTTGTTCACGATTTTGTCAATAATCAAAACAATACAGTGTTTGATGCGGTAACTAAAACCAGACGTCATTTTGATGATGGGCTTGCTCAATCTGTCTTTGTTAAGCTTGCAGAAATCGTTCTTGATAAAGGCATTACGCAAACAAATTGGTCGGTGCTGGAGGGTGAAGCCATTTTGTATAATATTCTCGCGATAAAAGATGCAGAAAAGCGCGATGCTTTATTTGGGATCTTTTTTAAAGAAGGTACGGCAAATCACGACTCATTTACTTGGTCATTGTCTAACTTTACTACAGAAAACATATGGCCCGAAACCGTGCTGTATGCCTTTGATGTATCGCGACGTATGCTGCAAATGATGGACACAATCGACCGCAACGATGACCTATTTAATGTTGATATTTTTGCCGCCAATGCGCACATGCTAGATGGCCCTTACGTTTTTCATAATCTTGAGTACCCGAATACAAAAACCATGAATTTTGGTGACTCTATGCGTGAACAGCCGGCCTATGGGCGTTTGTATAATGCTTTAGCTGGCGCAGCTACACAACATGGCGACAGCAAGCACATTGAGCGTGTTAAGCAAGCTCTGTCTTATTACTATCAAAATCAAGGTGAGTTCGCGCCCAAGATTGAAACCACCCGCCTAGGGTACATTGGGCCACTGAAGTTATTACGCGGCGTTCACTTTGATATGGATAAAGTCGTCGCCATGCCTGAAAAAGAGTCAACACTGCACCTTTCCCACGCCGGTATTGTGATGCAGCGAAACTACAACACAAGCAATATTGTCGAGCACGGTTTAATGTATTACACAGGCGGCGCTAGCTATGTGCATGCCCATGCCTCTAGCATCGACCTAGAAATGTATGGCGCAGGCATGGTGCTCGGCCCTGATTTTGGTTCTGGCGGCTATGGCCGTGAAGTCCACAACACTTATGCGGTAAACCATGCCTCGCACAATACGGTGATTGTGAATGGACAAGCGTCTCGCAACCACCCTAGGAGCTGGTCTGAGGTTATGAGCCCTACCCGTTTATTGGCAGCCGACCCACGGCCAAAGCAAGCAGCATCATCGCCCAATATCAGCTTTAGTTGCCAAGCCCTCGATGACACGCATAATGCTACTGTAAACCAGCGCTGCGTTGTCATGGTTAGAACAAGCAACAGCTCAGGTTATTACCTGGATATGTTTAGAGTAAAATCAACAGGTGAAACACATTTTAGCGATTACTTGTATCATAACCTAGGCGACTCAACCGACACCACTTGGCTTGCCGGTCAGCCTGTGAGAATGACACCACAGCCAAAGCGCTATTCCAGTTATACAGATGAAAAACATCAATATCCGGGCTGGCACTGGTTTAAGCAAACTACCACGAGCGATAAAACCACAGCAGGCTTTAATTTGAGGTTTAACTTGCATGATGCACAAAGTTATATGCATGCACTGGTCCCACCTTCAAAAAATAAACGAGAGCTTAGCCTAGCCCTTGGCCCAGCAACGCCCGGTGTATCGAAAGGCTACGATAAGCGCCCCACACAAGTAGTGAGCATTCGGCAATATGGCGAGGCGTGGGATCACCCTTACGTAGTGGTATACGAACCCTCAAAGTCAGACCAAGCTACCGTGCAAAACGTGAGCTTAATTGACCAAGGAAATAAAGTGGTCGGTGCAATAGTAGAGAGTATGGTAGATGGCGAAACCATTAAAGACATTATCATACTGCAAGATAGCCATGAGGCGATCACACGAGTACCTCAATTAAGTTTAAGCTTTAATGGACGTATGGCAATGGCACGAATACAGAGCGACGCCCAGAGCACTCAACAAAACGTCTACCTTTATATAGGTGAAGGGAGTTCGTTTAAGTTTCAAGAACAGAAAGTTGAAATAACCACAGACATAAAAATCGGTCAACCAGCACCATAATAATATAAATCATGTAAAAGTTAGTGTAGATTAATGTTGGGTAGTGCTTATTTATCGAAGATTCTGTACTAGCGGCCTCGCACTAGACAAAGTTAAAATAATGATGAGAGATCCTATGAGAACACGATTGATTAAGCAAACCGTTTTTATCACTGCCACGCTGAGCTTGGCGGCATGCGTAAACACCGATGATACCTCAAGCCAAACGTATAACATTCAAAACAAAGACGCACAACAACAGTGCCTAGCTCAAAATGAAACAATGCAGCAAAGCACAGTGCCTTTGTATTACGACAAAAGAGATGAACCGGTATACAGAGAACTACCGTCTATCGAAACTTTTCAGTGTCTAGTCATGCCTGAGCCAAGTCCTTCAATCAAAGAACTAAACGAAAGAAAACCGGTATCCAATTAACGATTTTTAGTTAAATGAATTGAATACGTCTCGACTAAATCTGCAAAACACTTCTCGCCTTCAGTTAAACAAACAGACTTCTTTTTTCGCTCCTAGAAATGACCAGTGCAGCTCTATATTTAACCGTTATTACGAGTAGGCTTTGTTTCTAACGAAAACCCTGTTTGTTCAATTGGTTTTTAAAGTGAATAGCTTAGTAAACATTTTCTTTCCCATTCAAGCCTAAACGAGCAAGCACTATAATTGCCCGCAATAAAATACTTTCTTCAGTGTTTTTTAGGTTCTTATGCAATACCTTAAAAATCGCTTAAACACTCAAAAATATAAAATTTACTTTTAACCAATCAACATTACGGAATTTAATATGAAATATTTAACCCCATTTATTTTAGGCGCAGCAATTCTATGCTCGTTCAATGCAAGCGCTTCACTCATCACTAACGAAAATCTTGTTATAAACCCAGGCTCTGCTTCGATAGTAGCCACTGAAAACCAACGTTTATTTACAGCAATTAATTTAGGTGTGCTCGCTTCCGATTTTGATGCCAATGCCATTTTTGCGAATCCACTTACTCATATTGCGCTCAGTGGCACGAGCGTCTCTAACTCAGTGACTGCCTCAGAGGTATCAAATAGCGATGGTACAATAACTCGTACAACTTCAAATATCAGAACTACAACTCAACGCACATTGGAAGATGTAATGATAAATGAAGCACTGAACCTAAACGGTTTTTCATTAGGGAATATTTCATTATCAGGAAATTCAATATTTTTAGATTTTCAAAATATTGATATTTTTGAAACATCATTGCTATCGCTAGATGTGATGTTTCAGAGTGTAAGTACTACTGAGTTACTCAATCAAACTAGTGAAATTCTTGTGAATAGTGTAAACCCCAGCAACCCAACAGCAGTGTCAGAGCCCCACATTGCTTTTGCTGGAGTAGTTGCTTTTTTCATTATTTTTATGAGGCTTCAATCTTCAAAGCAGCGGTAATTAAATGTAATGGGCTTTTGCGAAAAAGCCCATTACTATTTTTAACACAAAACCTTCTTTAAAATCACATTAACAAGCATAAACTATTTACACTGAAACAGGTAAATACAGTGATTTGATTTGCTACCATCACTTGTATCATCTACGGACACTTAGCTTCAGTTTGGTGAAAAAGACCTACCTATCTTCAAATAGAACTTCTAAATCTTTATGAAAATTTTGAATTGTATCTAATTACATACTTTAGAATTAAAAAATTTACGTAATCAGTGACATATGTACTTTATTGTAGAGTGATGTATCATCATAACGTAACACATTTCTGTAGTAATAATGACGTTCAATATTTAGAAATACAATGTTTAGGCATTACAAATTGCGGTCATTTAATGCACTTACTTGAAATCTAATTTGTATAAGTAATAGAGGTTAAAAATGCTAGATAGCATTAATATCAAAATTCTCAAAGCCTTGAGTAACAATGCGAGAGCATCTTATTCTGAAATTGCCAAACAAGTGTATTTGTCAGCCCCTGCCGTCACCGAACGAATCAAACGCCTAGAAGAAGAAGGAATAATCACCGGATACAAAGCACAAATAGATTTAGCAAAAATTGGTTTTCCTATTGTTGCCTTAATTGAATGTGAAGTATACCGAACAAAGGAGCGGGAGTTTAGAGATTATTTATTGACATTTGATGAGTTAATTAAAATCTACAATATAACGGGTAACACCACATTTATCGTTAAAGTGGGAGTCACTAATTTGCTGAAGTTGGATGATGTAATTGAAAAGATGCTCGATTACTGCGACACCAATACAAAACTAGTGATGCGCATGCCATATGACGGAGTGTTGCCACAAAACGTTGAAACACTTCTAGAACAAAAATGAGCTATGGAATCTTCGAAATAATAGTAGGCACTTAATTGTTTCTATCAACCCTGTCATAAAAATCAATAGCGGCGACAAGCACGAATCAACAAAATAAAGACAAATATACAAACATGTCGTGTGCGGCTGCTTCATCAATAAAAGTGTCTAGTTCCTTGTATATAATTTCAATCCGTATTGATAAGTGTAATTCTACCTCTTAAAAAAGTGTACGGGTTTACTCTGCCACTACAAAACCCACAAATGCAATAAAATTGTTAATTACTTAAATATATTGTTAATTTTTTGCATTTTTCTATAAATGCCGTGCTAGTATAATGATCTATTTTGAGCTATAAAGACCGATTTTGACCTTATGTGCATTGGTTCGCTCATTTAGTGTGGTGTAGACATTCATGTTTACAAGTGTTCGAAAATGTCGATTGAAGTTACGTGGTGACATTTGACGAATGTGATTTTATTAATTAAATGGCGAAAACAATGAAAAACAAATCAAAAACATATTTAAGTTTGGCTCTTTTGGCACTCTCTGGCTCCTTATACGCTGCTTGTCCAAGCACATCGATTTCTCAAAATACAAGTCTAGTGAAAAATAACTCACAGCTAAGTTTACAAAATGGCAGGCTCACGTTAAGAGGAGGAAATGAAGTATTACTGCGCCAAGCAATGCAGTTAGCAAACGATACAGGAAGAAAACTCACGATCATTGGCCGCTATTCAATAAGTAAAGACATTCCTACAGTATTAAAACGAAAAGTAGACATTGACGCACGCCAAGCCACATTTAAAGCAACGACTCGACTCCAAGGCGATCTTATAAGTTTTAATACAACAGGGTCTTCATTCGAATGTCCTGGTAGCCCCTCTTTTACTTGGTTAGGTGGTCGCTTTGAAGTATGGGATCATCCTACTTCTCAAGTAATACCTGGTGGTCAATCAAAGAACTTAGGTGATGTTAAAAAAGGAAGCCAAAAGACAGCAGACGCTTTGTCGTTAAGAGGCGATGGTGTTAAAAGTGGCAGTAGAAAAAGGCATTTGGGTCATGTTGATATAAGGCGTATTGCAGTATACGGCACAGAGCGTTCATCTGAAAGTTATCGTTATGCAGGCGGTGACAGCGGCATTCTCATGATTGCAGCAAAAAGCGCATATATTCGCAACAATAAATTTTATGGTATACGGGACGCAGCGATTTACCTAAGTGCCGACAATACTGGCGGCACCTTAGGAGATAATTACAGGCTGATAGATAACTATGCAGAGCGAGTGTATGACGGCTTAACCATTAAACGCGGCGCAGATAACATTGAATTTACCGACAACAAAATAGTGGACGCTGTTGTGGCTATTAGTACTAAATCTAACAATTCAGGCAGTAAGTGGGATGCAAACAATGTCAAAGTGCTAAACAACGAAATTATTAAGTCTATTCGAGCTATTAGCCTTGAGCGGAGCAATAACGTCCAAATCAACGACAACTTGATTACCCAACTTGGCGCAAATGTAGGTGGCGCGTCAACGGCTGGTGCAAATAAATTTAGTAATGCCTATGAAGGGATTTCGCTAAATGGAGTGGGTGGTACGCGAACCATCAGCAACAATACCATAAGAGGCACAAACGCATCATCAAGACCTGTGCATGCATTAACTTATCGTAAGTTTGATAATAAAACTACCACAAAGCCAAACATTTCGACTACTGAACAAAATAAGTGGACCGGTGTTGACAGAGTAAATGGCAGTAAACTAGTCAAAGGGGCTACTTATTAAAACAGGCAACCTGTTTGTTTATTGAAGTGATAGAGGGCTATAGTGTTTAGCCCTCTCTTGATTCTAAAATTTGTCACTGTGGAGTGAAATGTCACTATGCAATCATATCTATCTAATCTCATCAGTTTTGCATTAGGGGTAGCTTTGAGCTGTTTTATCATCTTCTCTATCCAAAATAATGGTAAAAATTCTGAATCACTACCCTATTTTGAGAAAGAAGCTGTGAACAGCGCCACAGCTGAAATTGTTATATCGCCAATTGAAATAAAGCCGCTTACAACTGGTTCAGTCGAAAATGTGCACCAAGAAGAAAGTGATGGTGTAGTGTACGCTTCTGATTATCAAAAAAATCTATTTACAGCGTTTACAGACAACTTTACGAGTAGTCAGTTGGATGCAATGGGACTAAGTATTGGCAACGTGAGCCGCTATTTTGAAGAGCCTTCGCGACGGATTAACAATACTTACTTAGATGACGCTGCAGTGTTGCACCTTACAATAGACAAAATTCTCACAAACGATGATTCTAATGTCAGGGAAATGATGCTTGCACTAGTTGCTGGCTCTAGTGATGATAATAAACAAGTCGCAGTGATAGAGTTAATGAGCTCAAATAGGCTAATAGACCATGATTCAGTTGCCGAGCTAATCTTAAATATTGATGATAAAGTTACTCAGCTCAAGCTTGTTGATGATGTTATACATGCCGGATTAAACACACAAAGTCTATTGTTGTTATTATCAAATCTTCCTAAAGACTTTACTGATAGCGCAAATACTAGTTTGACTAATTCTCTTGAATCGACTTTGTTAAATAGTGAAGATACTCATACTCGCCATATATTAATGACATTAATTAGCCCAAAAAGTGATTTGGGGCAAAAAGTATTTGCCGATGCTCTTGTTAGTGCTAACACAACTTTCGCTAACACTAGTCATTCATCGTTATCAGAATTAAATTCTTGGATAGTGGAGCGATCAAGTTCTTTTTCTCCTAATCAAATAAATGATTTACAACAACTCACGACAAGAATTGCAGCAAATGATGCGTTTGCAGTGGACACTCGAATTAAGGCTTTAGAGCTACTCAAGAATATTGAGTAGCAAAAGAAATTGCTTTTTTTGATAAGTAACAACCTAGACTTTTTGACTAAACAGATGCTAACTAATTTGTCTTGTTGACCAAATCGTACATTTGCGAACCCGCTAATAAAAATGCACCAACACCATATAGTTGCGAATCTTCATAAGCCACTACATCAGGTTTATCATTTACGCCCTGTACCCAGCCGAATTTTCCGTCAGGATGCACTGAGTCATTGAGTACATTCCAAGCTCTTTTTATGTTGGGCATGTATTCTTGTTTATCTAAAAGCCCTTGATTAACTCCCCACAATAAGCCGTATGTGTAAAACGCAGTGCCACTTGATTCAGGGTATTTGTCTTTTTCACCGGCCAATAATGACATAGGCCAAGAACCATCTCGTTTTTGACGTTTAATGATAGCTTCGGTTAATTTTAGATATAAGTCTTCATAGTATGAGCGATACTTATGTCCTTTGGGTAATGCTTCAATCGAATTCACAACACCTGCATAGACCCAACCCATGCCACGAGACCAAAAGATTTGCTCACCAAATTTGCCTTTTCTATCGAAGTAACGTGAATCACGAAAGATTAAACCCGTTTTAGGATCTAGCAGGTAATCGACAGTCGCTTTAAATTCTTTGTGTGCATATTCGATATACTTTTCGTCACCCGTCACGCTAGATAACATGTAAAACGTTGGTGGTGCCATAAATAAAGCATCCGCCCAGCACCACCTCCATTGACAATTATGTACATTGTCTTCGTTTCTGCCGGCAATAAATTCAAGGCTATTTGTGGGGTTTTGTTCAATTAGCCAGTCCAATGTTTCTTTTACCGGACGCAATGCTTCAGCGTTATTATTACGCATGTAATACCATAAATTCATTTGGCCAATGACATGATCATCTGCAAAATATTTTACTTTACCCATTTTCCAATCGTGATCTTCACCCACGTATCCCATCCATGTCTCATAAAAAGGATTTGGCGAGCGTTCAGCTAGTTCAGTAAGGCCAACATAAAAAGCCCCTTGTATCCATCGACCATAAGACTCAGCCCCTTTTTGCGCGCGACCAACATGAGGCATATATTGGGTACGGGCGATTTGCCAATTAGCAACTTTTTCCATTGTTGCCATTACTGAGTCGGCTGAGGGAAGATCTTGCTCATCAGGTATTGATGACACGTGATTTGAAGTGTTGGCAGCGCAAGCTACAATGCTAATCAAAAATAAACCACTAATAAGGATTCGTCTAACTTGTTTAAAATTATTCATTTCATTCCTTTAAGGTAAAGAGTAATTAAGGTAACTGGCATTGTGTAAAATGCGATGAAAGTTAATGCAATTCAAAAACTTGAAGATACAAGGCGCGAGTATCGCCTTCGCCTGTCGCTTGTTTTAAATAGTAATAAGCTTTGCCATTCGATACATATAAAGCACCTTTATCAAACATCAAACCTTCGCTGTGTTGATAGACACGCGTAAATTCACTGGTGCCACCCTTCGCCTTGGCAATATTGACTCTGCCATCTTGTAAGCCTATTAAAAACACGTCGTCGCCAGACGCGTATAATTGACCGCCTAAATCATACTGCATTGTCGTAAATTCGGTATTACCCGCTTTACGAAAGGTGTGTAAATTAATGACTTCGTCAAATTCAAGATCGGTAACCTGACTAATAAAGTGCTCATCTCCTTTGTCTGTAACGGTAAAATCGAATCCGTGCACAATAGAAACGTGGTCTTTTTTCTTAGTTTTCGCCCAATCTCCGGGTTCCGCAATCTGGATGAGTTCAGACTTACTCAATGGAATGCTGATGTCTTTTCCATTGGCGTCTTTCCATTGTTCAACGCCTTTCGGGTCATTCGAGTAAGCGTAGTAGATACCATTTTGATACAAGTATTTGTCGTTTAAGTTTTTTAAACGGCGCTGAAAAGCAATTCGTATTTTCCCTGCTAAGTATTTAAAGTCACCATAAAGCCCCCAGTTATATTTGCTGCCATGTTCAGACGCTAGCACACGATTAAAATCATGATACCCGTGCCATTGAGTGCCATCATAACGAGCAAAAAGCATCTTGCCATTGCGGGAATATCCAAAACGCATTTTCATGAACAGCTCACCGTCGTTACCGGTGAAGAATGCGGGGTACGTCAGTAGCTTTGTAGTGTTGACATCATCGATTCCAGCAAAGTTAAGATGCTTATAATTCCCTGCTTCTGAATTCACAAATAAGTCTAGGGTAAATTCATCATCTGCGACTGTCGCTGCGCCTGAAACAGAATAGGAATAGCGCAAATAATCATCCTCAAATGCTTTTACATTGCCATTGCGATGCATGTCGTAAAGTAGATGAATAGTGTCATTTTTAGGGCTTATACCCACGGCAATCGTGTTATGAGTTTCACCTAACCACCATTTGCCTCTAAAGCCTGTATGGCGATGCGGAAATTCAATTGTTTTGATGACACCTGTTTGCGTATTTAATCTTGATAACATGACATGGCGGTCTTTTTTTCCACCTCTATACCACGTCATAAAGACAAAATGTTTATACACTTTTATACAATCACCATGAGGCGATAAAGCATTACCAAAAATATAATCGTAGCCGTTCGGATTATTTTCAGTGTGTTGGCCAGTCACTTTGTTCCCGTTAAAGAACATCGCTAGGTCGGTTATTTTGGTTTGTTCAACAAAACGCGTATTTGCTTGCGTGGTTATACTAAATAACAGCAGAAACAAACATGAAATGGACGAAGTATAAGTAAGGACGGTCAACATAAATTCAGAGCTCCGATAGTTCTTCAAGTACAGGATCGCTTGTGCTTTGCATCTTCTGTCTAATTAATGAATCAAATCTTTTCACTAAAGTTGCGTGTTCATTATTGAGTGGCTTGGCTAATAAGTTATTACTTTCTAATGGATCGTTTATCAAATCATAAAACTCATCACGCTGAGGGTTTTTGAAATCACGAATGAGTTTGTAATCACCATTGCTATACATTCTCATATGCGTCAGCGATTGGTGTAGTGAAGAGTAAGTCGCATAATACTCACTTGATAGAATTTTGTTTTCGTCTAAAAATGCAGGGAAGTAGTTTTGACCTCTCACTATATTGCTAGGACTCGCCTTACCACCCGCTAAGCTAACTAATGTTGGAAACCAATCCAAATTTGACATACTGGAGTTGTTCACTGAGTTTGCTTTTATTACCCCGGGCCAACGAACAATGGTAGGGACTTTAAGGTTATTATCAAAAAGATTAGGACGTTGACCGCTTGGCACATTCTTACTGCCTTGAAGCGGTGTATTGAGCAACCAATAGCCATTGCCTTTGTGCCAAATACCGTTTTGAGCAATAGTATATCCATGGTCAGAGGTAAAAATGACGATTGTATTTTCGCTTAAGTTCAATTGATCGAGCCTGTTTAAAACTCTGCCAACATTTCTGTCGATTCCTTTTACACTCGATAAATACTCTCGCATCAGCTTGCGTGCTCTGGTGGTATTCAAATCGGGATATTCTGGATGCGGTAAAGTGATATTCATATCTGCAAATGGTGCTGCGTCGTCAGGCGCAACCGGTAAAAACCGATAATGAGGTGCCCTGTAATGTAAAGATAAAACAAAGGCTTTGGTCTTGTTTTGTTCAAGAAAGGAGAGTGCATAGTCAGTGAGTACATCAATGGTGAGACCTTCATGCTCAGTGTCTATACCGTTTACTTCCAGTACAGGGTTAGCAGTCGAAGTACCGCCTTTAAGGAACCCCGTAAACTCATCGTAGCCATGTTGTGTAGGGTGGTGTGTGTCGTCTGAGCCCAAATGCCATTTTCCAATAAGGCCGTTATAATAACCTTGGGTTTGCAGTATTTCTGGCCAAGTCTCAAATTTAGTATCAAGACCTAAGCCATATTGATGCCCGGTCAGCGTCTTGGCTTTGGGGTTGATATTTATCCAATCGGATATGCCTAACTCGTGTCCATATTGTGAGGTAAGCAGTGTCGCTCTAGATGGGCTGCATACTGGTGTGGTCACATAAGCATTAGGTAAATACATACCTTGACTGGCCAATTTATCAAGGTTTGGCGTAATCGCTTGTTGATTACCCGAACGGCCTAGCGCCCACGGTGCTTGGTCATCGGTTAAAATAAATACTATATTTGGCTTGCTTGGGATAGTTTGTTGAATGGAGCCTGGGAGCGCAATCATATACGAGGTCATAGCTTGCACCTTGCAAGCAAGTATTAACAACTTCAACAACACACAGCTAATTACTATATAAATTGTTTTTGGTGGCATTTTGTTTATTGTCATAACATTTGTAATAACTAACTCGCGATAAAGGGTGGCGCAAGCCTATCAAAATTAAATCGCATCAAAATTGAAATGTATCAAAATCAAATTGCGCCGCGTAATTCACCGACAATTGTGTCGAGTCTATCGCCGGTCCATTTTGTCATGCCTACCGGAAGCGATGGCGATTTTGGAATGTGCGCGCGCAGTTTGTCCGCAATCATTTTAAATTGAGGCTTGTCGATAAGGTTATTGCGTTCAAGGCGGTCGGTCTCAAAATCATATAACTCTTCGCTGCCGTCTCTGTATTGGATGAGTTTCCAACGTGTAGCTCGCACCGCATAGTTCTTGTAATGCCACGAAACAATTACAGGCTCATCACGTTGTTTGTAGGGGTTGATAATTTGTGGCATTAAGCTTGTCCCAAATACTTTACTGTGTTGCTTAGCATCAATAATGTCGCAAAGAGTCGGATATATATCCAATAAACTGACCGCTTCGGAGCAGTCTCTTGCTTCTTTTAGGCCACCGGGAGGGCATATGATAAGCGGGGTGCGAGTAGACTCATCCCATAAGCACATTTTTCGCCAGTTTTCTTTTTCTCCAAAATTCTGACCATGATCAGAGGTGAGAAAAATCCATGTATTATCCGCCTTACCACTTGCTTCTAGTGCATCTAATACTCGTCCTACTTGATCATCAACAAAGGCAATACTGGCTAGGTAACCCTGTATCAACTCTTTCCAGTAATCTTCACCAAGTTCTTTCACTGCGTTATGATCGCCCCCTGGAATAAAGCCTAAAGCCATTGCTTTGCCATAATCAGGAATGTCGGTCATATCGTCTACTGTGGGAAGCTGTATTTTATCAATATCAATGGCATCAAAATATTCTTGGGGTGCAGTAAAAGGAACATGTGGACGTAAAAAGCCGCCTGCCATAAAAAATGGCGTGTCAGACTGGTGACTATCTAAATGCTCAACCAGCCAGTCTGCAACAAGTTCATCTGGCATTTTTTTATCAAACATGTTTGTTTCGCGGTCAACAGGCCCAGCAACTAAAGACTGACCTACTTTGTGCCCTAGTGTATCAACAATGGGGTTGTTAATAGGGAAAGGATAGAATTTATCCGCTGCATATCCCCGTCCATGCGCCTTAACTTCTTTTGATATAATTAGCTCAGGCATAAAGCTATGATAGTGCTTGGCGTGGTCTGCTTCGTCGCTAACCCAACGATGATAAATTTTACCCGCCCCCATATTTAAATAACCATTACTTTTAAATAGCTGCGGCAAATGCACAACGTCCTTAATAACCTCGTGTGCATTACTTGTTCGCTTGCCACTGTTAATAGAC
>CAZXTD010000082.1:0-7796 GCA_964643575.1 uncultured Glaciecola sp.
AGCGAAAGTGATAATAGCTTGTGAGCTTATCGATAACTGATCTTTGTAGTTAACAAAATCTGAATAGGCAATAAACTCGTTTACCACCAGCTTCTGGCCAATAAAGCTACCTGCAAGGTTAGCTTCTGACCATGGCACGCCAAGTAACCAAGCAATGGGTTGAAAAACGTATCCTAAAATTACTTGTAGTGTTAGGTTATCGTAACCGGCTAGGTCGCCAAAATATCCAATAATGCCGTTTATCATGGCGATAAGGGCAATAAAAGCGAGCAGCATAGCACCCACATTTACAGCAAGTTTTAAACCCGATGATGCACCACTGGCAGCTGCATCAAACACATTTGCATAGCTTTCGGTTTCGCTTTCGACTTCCTCAAGTGTTTGATTGGCTTCACTTGTTTCAGGTTCTAGTAATTTGGCTAGCATTAATCCGGCAGGTGCCGCCATAAAACTTGCAGCAATTAAATATTTTAGTTCAACGCCCAGCGCAGAGTATCCAACCATTATCGAGCCCGCTACTGAAGCAAGCCCCCCAACCATAACAGCAAATAATTCAGAACGAGTCATTTTAGGAATAAAAGGACGAATAACAAGTGGTGCTTCCGTTTGGCCTACAAATATATTAGCGGCGGCAGACATAGACTCTGGTTTACTGGTACCAAGCAACTTTCTTAAGCCGCCTCCAATAACGCTTATAACTGCGCTCATGATACGAAGGTGATATAGCACGGTTATGAGGGATGAGAAGAATATTATGACCGGTAAAACTTGAAAAGCAAAGATAAACCCGAGGTTAGGCTCTAATTCAAGGTTTACTAACGGCCCAAACAAAAAGCCAGTGCCTTCCTTGCTATAGTCGATGATGTTTTGAACAAAGCTGGTAACTTCGTTTAAAACCACTACACCAAAATCTGAATATAAAACGAATGCGCCTATCGATGCTTGAATTGCAAAAGCACCGCCAACCGTTCGCCAGTTTATTCTGCTCCGTGCTTTGCTTAAGGCAAAACCTACCGCAAAAATAAATACTACTCCTAGCAAACTAGTCATTGATAGCGTTTCCATTTCTTTGTTTAAATAAATAAGCACTTAGCACATCTACTGCTAAGAAGTTTTCTCCACCATGAGGTACGATCAAATCTGCAAAGTTTTTGCTGGGTCGAATAAATTTGTGGTACATGGGTTTAACGGTTTTTTCATATTGCTTTGCCACCGACGCTAAACTACGGCCACGCTCTTGAGTATCGCGCAGCATGCGGCGCATTAAGCAAACGTCTAGAGGCGTATCAACAAACACTTTAAAGTCAAAATGGTCAAACAACTGAATCTGCGTGAGCAACATAATGCCTTCAATAATGACAATTGGGCGAGGTTCTACAACTTGCGCTTCTTTTAGTCGTGTGTGCGTTAAGTAGCAATAGCTAGGGTAATCGATACTTTCCCCCGATACCAGCGTTTGTAAGTGCTCTAACAACAAATCGTGTTCAAATGCGTCGGGGTGATCGTAGTTAGTTTTTGCACGGTCTTGCTCAGGAATATGGTCTTGCGACTTGTAGTAGTGATCTTCTTGTAATACCAAAACATTTTCTTCGTGCTTCTCGAGCGCGAGCCTAAGGTTTTCAGTGAACAATGATTTACCCGAACCTGAGGCGCCGGAAATAGCGAGAATAATGGGTTTTTGCATGAGAAAAAGAAACCGAATCCGTAATTAGCAAGTGTGCGCTATTTTAGGGGCAAATTCTTCACATTACAAAACAAAAACCTATTTTGATTACTTTATAGATTACATACTTAGCCATTAGTCTTACAGAGGCTTGTTTTACATAGCTTTTTGCTCTTGTTTATTTCGTACTAGGTCGCACTAGGTTATTATTCGGCCAGTATCACGACCTTCGAGTTGCCATATTCAATGTTAGACAAACTTCAACCCGCATTCCCGTTCTTATTTTTATGCATTTGGAGCGCAGGATATGCTTTTGCAAAGCTTGCACTGGAGTATACCGAGCCGCTTAATTTATTAGCATACAGGTTTGTGGGGGCATTTTTAGTTCTGAGCCCATTCGTTTTGTATCTGTGCTTTTTTAAAGCAAAAGCCAAACGCGTGGCTTTTATAAGTGTTGCTAGCTCACTCAGCTTAATGGGCACAAGTTTGTTTTTACATATCGGGCATTTTGGCAGTATTTATCTTGGTATGTCGCTAGGGGCGAGCGCAAGTATTATGGCTTTGTTTGCAGCTTGTCAGCCGGTTTTGGTTATTATTTCTGCGGCTTTGTTTGCTCGCAAAATGCCTGCTTGGCGCATTTGGTTGGCCCTATGCTTGGGCTTATCGGGTGCAGCCTTAATTATTGGTATCGACATGCAAAGTACACAAGGTTTTTTATTGGGAGGAATACTAGGTTTTACCGCAGTAGTCGGTATGTCTATAGGGCAGGTTATTGAGAAGCAGCGTAAGCTGGGCGTGCATCCTATTATTGGCACTTGGGTACAATATGCTTTTGCCGCATTGGTCTCGGTTCCGTTTGTGTTTTATTTTGAAGGTTTTGCTGCACAGCTTACTTGGCCATTTATTGGGGCAGTGGCCTTTCTTGTTATCGGAAACTCCATTGCTGGCATTATGCTAATGCTGAGTATGGTTCGAAATGGCTCGGTCTCAAAGGTGGCGTCCATCATGTTTATGGTTCCAGCAGTAGGGGCTTTAATAGCTTGGCCTGTTGCAGGCGAGGTGCCTAAACTGATTACGATTCCTGGATTTGTCCTTGCTATGTTAGGCGCGTATTGGACAAGTCATTTGAGCAAAAAGCAACACACTATCGGTAAATGATATCTTTTCGCATTGGCACCAAGCGCGCCAATAATTTATTTTGTGTGGTATGAGCTATACTTGCGCGCGACATGGCATTCACTAGTAAATCCACCAACGCATTAAAGTCTGCTTCTGTGACGTTCATGCCAGCATGAACTTGCTGCATGGTATCACCAGTATATTGGCATGGACCGCCGCTAATTAAGCACAAATGTTCAATAAATTTTTCTTCAAATCGCGTAATGTTAGTATTTTGAAAGTAAGGTAATACATCGGGGTGGTAACTAACTTCATCTAAAAACAGCTGTGCGATTTCTGCAATTTTTGCTTTGCCGCCAATCTCTTCATATAAGGAGTTTGTTTTTTGCTCAGTGTTTACTGATGTAATATGAGGTCTATTTATTTGCTGGCTGCATGCAAAAATAAAAAATAAGCTGATGAAACAAATCACTTTGCAAAAAAACGGGAAAAGTATTTTTGATTTAATCATTTGTTCCTCAATTTAAAACGCTTGTTTTAGCCATTATTGACGAGCTAGTTTAGAGAAGCTGGCCATTGAAAGAAATATACAAACCGCGCTGCTTCGAGGCGCCAGCAATGGTGCCTAACTTTGCCCATGCAAGTGTTACACTTAGCGACTTAGACGGTAAATAGGACACAAAGTAGTCTTGCCAGTTGCTTTCACCTAAGCCTAAGTTATCGGGCTTTTGCCGGAATTCTATTCCAACTACCACATGTCGAGATAACAATACACCAAAAGAGGCTTCTAGCATCGCTCTATATTCATCACTGCTTGCGTCTGTGGCTGAGCCAAAGCCGAGTAAGCCCATTTCGTTTGCTTTAGTTGCTCTAATCGCTATATTCCAAACCGCGTTATAGCCGCCAACAAGGCCAAGATGTACTTTTGTTGCCGCTAAGTAAAAGTCTGTCCCGTTAGTATCTTTTGCCCCAAGCGCGAATGCGACGGCTTTGTCTTTTAGGTGCTTATGTTGCAGGCCTATACTTATCTGAGGCCACTTAGAATAGACAACATCACCGTATAGCCGATACTTTAGGCCGATTATATCTTGTGTAATATCGCCGCCTAGGGTTGTTAAGTCGAAGCGTTGTTGAGCAAGACTAAGCTCGAGTTTGTCGTAAAACGATGCGCTAATTCCTTTTGTATTTAAGCGGTAATCTCGTAAATTGACTTGGGTAATACCTGCTGATATTGATATTTGCTCACGGGTATCGTAGCCGCTAAGACTGGCCCAAGGCACAATGCCACCGCCGCCGCTACCCTCTGCCTGCATAAGCCCTGCGGTTGCGATGAGTTTTCCTTGATTAGCCATTACTTTGCTTGAAGCAAAACAGGTAATCAATGCGCAACAAAGGGTAATAAATAATAGGTTTATCAATATCTTAATTGGTGTCATAGTGCTCATATGCTTTATTCTGATAACCAAACGGTTTGCTCTTCCTCACTACACCACTTAATTAAATCGTTAAGCGGTATAGGTCGGCAAATGTAATAACCTTGCGCCCAAGTACAGCCATTATCTGCGAGGTACTGCAGCGCTTCCTTGTCTTCTACACCCTCTGCCACAACGCTTAAATTGAATTTATTAGCAAGTTGCATGACCGTTTGAACAATATCTTGGTCGTCTTTATTGTTGCTTAATTCGAGTACAAAGCTTTTGTCTATTTTAAGAGTATCAACGGGGAAGCTCTTTAAATATCCTAAAGACGAATAACCCGTACCAAAATCGTCTATGGCCAATTTATGACCTTGTTTTCGATAAGCTTGCAAATGTTCGACGGCGGTTTTTGCATCTTCAACCAAATCGCCTTCAGTAATTTCAAAACTTAAAGCACTAGCCGGTAGCTTAACTTTCTCCAGGCCCACTTTTATTTTGTTAAGTAGAAGCGGGTCTTCTAAATCTCGCGCTGATAAATTAACAGCGATACACACATTAAGATTTTGCTCATGCATAAGGGCTGCATCGGCAATAACACGGTCTATTACCCAGTAAGTTACCGCAGAAATAAGACCCGATTGTTCGGCGATAGCAATAAATTCATCAGGCGGAATAAAACCTAGCTTAGGGTCGGTCCAGCGCATTAATGCCTCGACCGAACTTACGCGTTGTTCTCGTATATGCAATTTAGGTTGGTACACCATCGAAAGGTTATCGCTGTCGCTTATAATCGCTTTTTTGAGCTTAGTGAAAATTTGCAGTCGACGCTCGTACTTTTCTTCTAATTCATGGCTGTAATGCATTAACCTACTGGGGCTCAGCTTTGCTTGGTCAAGCACAATGTTTATTCGTTTAAGAAGCTCAAGTGCATTATTAGCTTGGTCAGGGCAACATACATAACCTACCGATAAAGATATAGGAATGCTAACGTCATCTTTTTGTATGACTTGCTCTAATTCACTTTTTATAAGCGCTATTTGATGATCATTTTGCATTTGGGCGGGTAACCATAAAAATTCACCCCCGGTCAAACGCGCAGCAAGGCCGCCTAATTTACTGATTCTATGTGCTAAAACAGATAAACACACATCACCATACTGGTAGCCAAATACATCATTTATGCTTCTAAACCCGACTACGTTTATGCCAATTGCTTGAAAATGCAGTCCTTCGTTAAGCATCTTATTAACCGACTCGCCAATGTAGTAGCGCGTATATAAGTCGGTGAGTGGGTCGTGCTGAGCATGATAACTAATTTGCTTTTCGCGCTCACTAATACTTATTTGCATGGTGGCAAACGCATCGGCAAGGTCGTGTAGTTCTCTTGAGTTTGAGCTTTGCCTAATGTCTTTTTGATAATCGCCAGAGGCAATAGACTGAGCCAATGATACAAAGTAGGTTAATGGTTTGGTGAGCTTTTGTGAGTACAACGCAGCAATAACAAACGCAAATATCGAAGCAATTGCAATGATAAAAGAAATACTGGTTTTTAGTGACGAAAACTCTGCAATAAGCGTTGCGAGTTCTTGAGTTAATACAATTGATACTTCGAGCTCGTTATCATCGTATAGAGAAATTTGCTGGCTGACAGTAGCATGAGAGTCAAATATTAGGTCGTATAGGGTGAGGTCGTCTAATGAAATTGTGCGCATCGTGCGTTCGGCATTACTGGATATTCTGATATCGAGCGCGTTGCTTTGAACAACAAGAATTTCAACATCTAAGTTGGTGATATTGCCCAAACCTTCTATAAACGATTTATCTAACTCAAAACCAACCAGACCAAGTGCTATTGGGCGAGGTGCATCAATGCGCAGCAGATTGGTTTTAAAGAGACGCTTGTCGACAAGCGAAAAGCTGGATGTTCCGCCAGTTTCAATTGTTTCTTTAATTTGCGCGGCAGTAATAGGTAGGGCTAAGTCACTGTCGTTTTTTGCAAAAGCATTTAAGGCATTACTAGACTGCAATGTTTGCGCAATTAATTCTCCGTTTAGATTTACGATTGCCATTAAATCTGCATTAATGCGCTGCCCATGATTATTAAGCGCACTCACAATAGTGGCTTGGTCGCGCGTTGCAATTGCTTGTCTAAAGCCAAAGTCTTCCGTTAACACACTGGCAGAGGTGTATAAAAGCGCTTCTCGATTATCAATGGTATTGGTAAGTACTTGCTCTGCAATTTCAATGTCTTTGAGCATTCGCTGTTGAGCTTGTCCATAGGTTGTCCACCATACATTCACCAAAATAGTTACGCTTGTTAACAGAACCAAGCCAACAACCAGTCTAAATATTTCCTGATTAAGAGAACGTAAGCGCATAATTACTGAGCCCTATGAAACTTGCTGCGAAAGCGGTCGCCCACATTGTCTGTACTCGCATCAATTTCTTCTGGTAGGGTAACCTCAAGGGTAATGGTTTGAGGTAAGCTTTGTTGGGCAATAGCGAGAGATATTCTCTTTGACTCAGTCACCGACAATAAGGGATGCCAAACAGTCGCACTAAGCCCAGCATCATTCTTTGTTTTTGAGAAATCGACGCTGATCTTACCGTCTTTATCACTGATAAAGGTATATTCGTTGTTTTGGACATAAATATACCCAATCATGCTGTCGTGGATGTTGCAACCCAGCACAACAATACCTTGCTTGGCAAATTGCACAGGCGAAGAATTGCTGCCTTGAAACATTTTGATTTCAAAAGGCATGGGCTCTGAAAAACTGTAAACGTGGTGACGCACATCATCGCTGTTCGGAAAGCTGACCCAGTCGTTTTGATTAACGACCAACACCCGAGGCACAAATGAAAAATCAACTTGGTCCATAATTCGTGGCGAATTGAGCGAACCAAGCGCTTTATCACCAGATTTTGGATTTATTTCAAATTGTGACTTATCAAACCCAAGTACAGCATTAGGGATGGGTTTGCCTGTTACGTCTTTAAAGTAGATATCTGCGGCAAGTGCGCTGGTGTTAAATAGCGATAAAAGCAAACCAACAAAAATGCACCTACCAAAAATAGCCTTAAGCATAAACTCACATAGTTGAAATATGACAATAAAGCTTTATCGGCTAAGACAGACGATTTCTGAAGTCCTCATATGTAAAGGTTTTAACTAAATCAAAATCGCCGTTTTCTTTAATTATCCCCATAGCAGGGTGTTCTACCCCATTGAAAAAGCTGGTTTTTACCATGGTATAATGCAGCATATCTTCAAAAATTAAGCGGTCGCCAGTTTGTAAGGCTTTATCGAAGCTATATTTGTCGATGACATCACCCGCTAGGCAAGAGTTTCCGCCAATTCGGTAGGTATACGCTTTTTCATCAGCAACTCCGGCACCACTTATTACAGGCCGATAGGGCATTTCGAGCACGTCAGGCATATGCGCAGTAGCGGAGATATCTAAAATTGCAATGAGTCCGTCATTTTCAACAATATCAACAACCTCTGCAACTAGCGGGCCCGCCTGCCAAGCAACTGCCGAACCCGGCTCCATAATAATGCGAAGATGAGGATACTTTGTTTTAAACTTAATCAG
>CAZXTD010000082.1:7806-17904 GCA_964643575.1 uncultured Glaciecola sp.
GCTCTACGTCATACTCATTTTTTGTCATGAGATGGCCGCCGCCCAAATTCAACCAGCTAAGCGAGGGCAAATAATCTCCAAACTTTTCGTCGATTGCATCGAGCGTGCGCTCGGTGGCATAAGAGTCGCATTCGCATAAATTATGCACATGAAAACCTTCGATACCGCTTAAGTCTTGACCTGCTAACTGACTCGCCAATATCCCCAGGCGCGAGCCCGGTGCACAGGGGTCATAAAGCGGAGTATCAGCTTCTTGATTTTCAGGATTAACACGCAAACCCGCCGATACCTTATGGCTGAGCACTTTGTCTTTGAACTGCTGCCATTGGCTTAAACTGTTAAAAGAGATGTGTTCGCACAGCGTGACTAATTCATCCATGTCATGTGCTTTGTATGCAGGCGAATACGCGTGAACTTCTTTGCCCATCTCATATTTTGCCAACTTTGCTTCCCATACCGAGCTTGCGGTTGCGCCTTTTAGATATTGTTTAACAAGCCCAAAAGTAGACCACATCGAAAAGCCTTTGAGCGCTAATATAATATCCACGCCAGCTCGTGTTTGTACGTCTTGCATTAACTCAAGGTTTGTCTTGAGTTTGGCTTCGTCGCATACATAACATGGCGATGGAATAGTCTTAGACAAATAGCGCGGGTCTGTCATTGGGCATTGTTCCTACTGTATTTATTGTTCAAACGGGCTGTCGCATTCCAACACATGCCAAGGCAATCCATGTTGGTTTAACATATCCATAAAGGGGTCGGGGTCAAACTGTTCCATGTTCCAAACACCTGGCTTATGCCACGTTTTATTTAGCATTAGTGAGGCGCCAATCATCGCGGGTACACCTGTAGTGTACGACACAGCTTGTGCGCCCACTTCATCATAACAAGCCGCATGGTCGCAGTTGTTATATATAAAGATGGTTTTTTGCTTGCCATCTTTTATACCCGTAATATACGTGCCAATGCAGGTTTTACCGGTATAACCCTCGGCCAATGAACCCGGGTTAGGCAATACTGCTTTTAAAAACTCTAGAGGGACAACTTGTTGGCCTTGAAATTCAATCGGCTCAATGCTTGTCATACCAACGCCTTCTAAAACGCGTAAGTGAGTCAGGTAAGCATCACCAAAGGTCATCCAAAAGCGAGCGCGTTTGAGTGTTGGGAAGTGTTTAACAATCGATTCTAACTCTTCGTGAAACATCAAGTATGACGCGCGCACACCAATGTTTTGGTAGTCAATATCTTCGCGTACACTTAATGGGTCGGTTTCTTTCCATTCGCCATTTTCGAAAAAACGGCCAACTTGGGTAATTTCTCGAATATTGATTTCAGGGTTAAAGTTGGTCGCAAAAGCTTGCCCGTGATCGCCGCCGTTACAATCTACAATATCTAAATAGTGAATTTCGTCAAAATAATGTTTGGCCGCATAAGCGGTATAAACATTAGTTACACCTGGGTCAAAACCACTGCCAAGTAGTGCCATTATGCCGGCTTCTTTAAAACGCTCTTGATAGGCCCATTGCCATGAGTATTCAAACTTCGCGACGTCTTTTGGCTCGTAATTAGCTGTATCAAGATAATCGGTTTTGGTGGCTAAACAAGCGTCCATTATAGGTAAGTCTTGATAAGGTAATGCCAAATTAACAACCAAGTCAGGCTTCACTCGGTTGATGAGCGCAGCCACTTCGTCTGCATCATCTGCGTCTACCGCAAAAACTGCCTTTAATCGGTCAATGCCGACTTCTTTTTGCAAAGCTTCGCACTTAGGTAATGTGCGGCTGGCAAGGTAAATTTCGTCAAATAGTTCAGGCAAGCGAGCGCATTTTTTAACGGTAACCGACGACACGCCGCCAGCACCAATAATTAATACTTTAGACATAATAAAAGTCTCCTTTTAGGTGTCATTATTTGTCAGCATCAGAGCTATGCTTAAAATTTACACCGTGGCAATAATGAATGGCGCGATAATATCAAGACCACACTTAAGTACAATGTTTTTGTGTTGTCAAAATAAAGAATCTTTGTAGTATTTAATATGAGGTTTTTTAAACAATAAAAACAAGCGGAGTGCTAAAAATGTCGACATTTCGCGACCGCTCAAAGAGCCAGCAAAACTAGTCTGAAAAGTCGCAAGTGTATGGTTTATGGATACAAACTTTTCCGTTGATAAAGGAGTAAGGGTATATCGTTACGTTATTCTTACCTGCGCTGTCGGTAATGTTAAACACTAAAGCGTCGGTCTCTGGACTAAACGATTGTGTCATGCTCGGTTTACGCGACATTATATCTGCTCCGTATGCAGACGCTTTACTGCCTTTGCCTGTGCTAATTGTCGCGCAATACACCAGTAAACTCACCGATGATTCGGCATACATTTGGCGTTCAGCAATTCGCATCTCCAGCTCCTCAATTAAGCCTGAGGTCGCATCTTGCGAGACAGACGGCGTAAACACACATTGTGTATCGTTTTCCATAGTAAGCGCAGCAAATGGATAAATGGTATCGCACCTGGCTAACATAATTTCGCAAAGGTCGAGCGCCTTACATATCATTGCCGCATAAGGGATATGGTGTTTGAGTAGTAAACTGTGCTTCATACAGAGGCCTCGATGAATAATAAATAATAACTTTTTCATTATGGTTAACGGCAGCCACCATAGAAAAGTTCAATTTTTATTCAATCGAAAACGAGCAAAAAGTCGTGTTTTTACGCTGTTCTGAATTTCACCCAGCGCTAGTTTAATGTTTTTATTGGCTTTATTTATTGGGTGTAAAACACAATTATTTTGCTCGTGCGCCCTGCATACCGCCTGTATGAATGGCTAAAACTCGACTGTTTGCTGCAAAACAGCCCTGTTTTATCATTTGATGCAGCGCATAAAAGCATTTACCCGAATAAACCGTCTCGACTTCGATAGCGGTTTCTTCCGTAAATTTAGTCATAAATTGACGCAATGCACTGCTAGACTTAGCATATCCGCCATGGTGGAAGCCATGCTCTATATGCCACGATACGTTTGTCAGATGATTGTTGTTTTTACTCGCGTTGAGTAAGTTGATAACGCTACTTTCTAAATAACCAATAGTGTCGTTCGCGCCTGCTTGGCCAATGCTGCTTTTTAACGCGGCGATACCAATAACTTGAGTATTTGTATGACCTAATGCTTTATTCGCGCTTAGCAACTCTTGCTGAGCAATTCCACTCACTATACCCGCAAGAGTCCCGCCACTTGCTACGGGCAAAACAACATGACTAATCGCAGGTGTTTGCTGACGGTATTCATCGACTAAACCTGCCACACCCGCCAAACAGTCAGCGTTCGAACCTCCCTCAGGTACAACAATGTTTGCATTAAATGTGGCTTTAAGTTCACTGACATATTCAGGTTCGGTTCTTTTTTTGTAATCTATTTTGGTGACAAAGTGACAGCTTGCTCCCCACCTGTGGAGGTCATTGAGCATAGGAGTAGGTGAGTGGCTGTAATCGCCTCTGATAACCGCGGTCAATTTAACATTCAAGCGGTGACACATGTACGCCAGCGCGTGCAAATGATTTGAATACCCGCCGCCAAAACTCAAAATATGTGCTTGAACTTTTGAATCGCTATTTTTACTTTTAGGCTCTGCAGCTAATTGTTCGTTTAATTGCGCGGCCAAGGGCATCAATTTACGCCATTTGTTGCCAGAGATGGTTTTGTGAATTAAATCATCACGTTTACAGAAAACATCAATATTTTCTCCGCTTAAAAACCACGATGATGTGATTTTTTTTACGGGAGAGGGCAAAGTTAATTCGGCTTGTAATTGTGAATAGGGTGAACTAAACAACTTATTTCTCTGCGTTAACATTTAAACATGATGCAATTGATTGCTTATTAGCAAGGAGCAACTAAAACAAAGGCGTAGCACAAAATGCGCATTACACAAACTTAATGATCTTAATCATTAAGAACAGCCGTTAAAAGGATATAATATCGACATAAAGTCAGGACGATTTTACATAACTTATTAATTAGCTATATCTATTGTAACTGAGAGTGGTAATGAAAACCCTAACAACCATCGTATTAATTGTCTTGCTAAAAACGGCAGGCGCTAGCTTTGATGCGAAAGCACGTAATTTGCAAGCATACATTGAAAATCCACAAGTTGTTGGCGAAGCTCGCCTTAGCGTACTGTTTTGGGATATTTACGATGCTTCACTAATTGCAAGCAACGGCGAGTTTGCGAACCAAAAGCCATTCGCTCTGCACCTCAAGTATTTACGCGATTTTGAAGGCGATGACATTGCGAGTCGCTCAATTGATGAAATGCGCAAGCAAGGTATGGATGACGAGATAAAACTGGCTAAGTGGTATGAGCAAATGCAACAAATTTTTCCGAATGTTGCTGAAGGACAAACAATAACGGGAATTGTTGACGACAGCCAAGTGAGTCATTTCTACTTCAACGACTCGTTTGCCGGTAAAGTCGATGACCCAGAATTTAGTGAATGGTTCTTTAACATTTGGCTTTCAGAAAACACATCAGAACCAAAAATGCGCGATAGTTTGCTCGGACTTCGCGACTAAATTTTTCTAACGAGCACCTTGTAAGGAGCCTTTTATGTTGGCTAATAGCCAGTTCAAGCTACATTCTTTTATTTATCAGTCATTATCTTCAATCTTTAAGCTAAAACGCCTAGTTCGCCAGAGCAGCAAGGCGCTAATTGTAGGTGCATCACTTCTATTATTAGGTGCTTGCTCTGTATCAATAGACGGCAAAGATTATGAAGACCATCAGCCCCAATTTAATCTTGAAGCCTTTTTTGATGGCCAAGTCACTGCTTGGGGCATCGTTCAAAACCGGTCTGGTGAAGTTGTACAGCGCTTTGTCGTAGACATTGACGGTAGTATTGTCGACGGTAAATTGGTGTTAGATGAAACCTTTGAATATGGTTTAGGCGATGGCCCGAAAAAACGCATATGGACACTAGAGAAAAACAGCGATGGCACATATACAGGCAGCGCAGGAGACATAAATGGGACTGCTGTTGGTAAGTCTCACGGTAACGCCTTTAACTTTGCTTACGAGATGGACCTAGACACTGATAGCGGCACGTTTACCGTTAATTTTGATGACTGGTTTTGGGCTTTCGATGAAAACACCATGATGAACAGAGCCTACATTAAAAAGTTCGGCTTGGTTATGGCTGAAGTCACCATATTTATGCAAAAGCAGGAAGGATAACGAGCTGCAACGAAAGTGCTAGACGCGCATTCATGGCGTAAATTTGAATGCGCAGCGCAATCCTTGACGTACATCAGCCGAGCTCAAATGTGATTGTTCGAACCATATTTTACCTTCATGTACGGTCACAATCGCACTAACTAAGGCTAAACCTAAGCCATTACCGCTCGTTGACCGGCTTTTTTCTTCTCTAAAAAATCGACGCGTCAGTTTTTCTATACTCGACTTATCCACCCCAATCCCTGAGTCGTCAACACTGAATAAAATATCAGCACCTTTCCAATTTAACGCTACGTGTATTTCTCCTCCACTTGGGGTAAATTTAATAGCGTTGTCAAGCACGTTAGCAAAGGCCTGAAACATCAAGTTTTTATCGCCGTAAAAATCTATTTTTGGCTCTATATAAACTGTCATATTAATGCCTTTATCTTCCACCAAAGGAGAATATAAATCCACTGCATCAAGCGCTACTTCATCTAATGCGATTTGGGTAAACCCAGCACGTTTTTCGGTGTTTTCGATGTCGCTAATACGCAGCAAAGAATTAAATACAGCGAGTAAGCTGTCGCATTCTGCAATAAGCTGTTGTTTCTCGTCGTCATCTTTGATGTTTTCTATATGGCTTTTGAGGCGTGTTAAGGGGGTTCGCAAATCGTGTGCAATATTGTCACTGACTGAGCTTATCGCTCTAACAGAGTGCTCAATTTTATCAAGCAATTGGTTGAGCGCCAGTGTGAGTTTGCTCAAATCGTCCCAACTGGAATCTACGTGCAAGCGGTCGCTTAAATCACCCGTGCGAATAATATCGTCTGTGGTTTCGGATATTTTATTTATGCGGCTCACCACGTAATACGCCAGACCTAAACTGCTCAAAGCTACAACACATAATATAATGATCATGACCCAAGACGATGTTTGCGCAATGGCAACTGCAAATTCGATATCTTGTACGCTTCGAGCAACTAACAGACTATCTTTATTAGAAAACTCGATAAGCATAGCAATAGCGCGTTGTGATTTTTGCTTTTTCTGCGCGGCCATGTTTTGAGTGACTTCGTTGTGCCGCCGTGACACTTGAATGTCGAGGACACCGTTTTTAATGATGGTGATTTTGTCTGAAGGCCAGGCCGATAAGTTGCCAGCTAAAAAATTGTCTTGTTCATCTTTTAGGTAGTATAAGAAGTCGTTAGTGTGATTTTGTAGTCGGTCGTCTAATGCGTTTAGTACGGCTTGCCTACCCGCAGCATTGTATAAACTTCTAAACCCGCCTATATCCGCTAGTATTGCAGCTTCAGACTCTCTTATAAGTAAGTCGTCGTTGGCCACGCGAAGGGTATAAATATTAAAACCTACCCCCAGCATTAGCAGGCTGATGAAAACAAAACTAACGACAAAACTCGAGCTCTTAGTGTAGGCCTTTATTGCGCGCATTAATTACCGCGAACTTATCATGTAGCCAGCACCACGAATGGTTTCAATCATAGGGTAGTCGAAACCTTTATCAATTTTGTTACGTAAACGGCTAATATGTACATCAATCACATTGGTTTGTGGGTCAAAGTTATATTCCCACACTTTTTCAAGCAGCATTGCCCGAGTCACAATCTTACTCGGGTTGTGCATTAAGTATTCGAGCAATTTGAACTCTTTCGACTGTAAGTCAATAATTTTGCCTTCGCGCGTGACTTTACGGTTGATAAGGTCGAGGTGAAGATCGCCAAGCTCCATTGCTGTTTCGCTTGGGGCACCTGCGCTTACTCGAGCGCCTAAAATTTCTATTCGTGCCAGTAACTCTTCAAAAGCAAATGGCTTGGTGAGGTAGTCGTCTGCGCCTGCGCGCAAGCCTTTAACTTTATCATCTACTTTATTTTTGGCGCTTAATATCAGTGTTGGCGTGTTTACACCTTGCTTTCGAAATTCGTTGAGTACATCTATGCCGTCCATTTCAGGCAGCATACGATCAAGAATAATCACATCAAACGACGCTGACGTAGCTAGACTTAAGCCTTGATTGCCATTGTCAGCATGTTCAACTGTGTGCCCGTTTTGTGTTAATCCGTTTTGGATAAACTGAGCGACGGTGGGCTCATCTTCTACTAATAATATTTTCATTCAAAAAATATAGTCAAAAAGGTACACTTTGTCAGGTTAATTTACTGTAATTATTCAAAAAAAGGGTTTTGCCGTGTTTATAATAATAATTTGCGTCGCTGTTGTCGTTTTTATGCCATTTTTGGCCAAAGTGCCCTTAGCATGGCAAATGTCGAAACAGTTTGGTTACGACAATAAACACCCTCGCGAGCAGCAAAATAAGCTGACCGGCTTAGGCGCAAGAGCCTTAGCTGCTCACCAAAACTGTTTTGAGGCTATTTGTTATTTCGCGCCAACGGTTTTATTGGTGCTCGCCCTCGACGAGCATAACGTATACACCGCACAGCTTTGCATAGCCTTTGTTTTAACGCGTTTGCTTTACTTGGTGTTTTACTGGGCTAACTGGGACAAATTACGCAGCATTATTTGGGTTGTGGGCATGGGTACCATTGTGGCGCACTATTGGATGCTGCTCGCTTAAACAAACGATTGCGCTCTTAATTAATAAAGCACGCTATTGCAGCTAAGGCCGATTAAACCTGACTGTTTCAGGGTAGGGCGTGAAATCTTGCATGATTCCTTTAGCGGCTGTTTGTTGTGTGTCGCGCCAAAATTGCGGCTGCATCAGTTCTGGATGCAAGGATTTCAATAAGTCTTTGAGGTGCTTTTTGCCTACAATAAAATGTTCAAATTGGGCGGGAAATACATCTAGCGGGCCTACTGATAAAGTATCTAGTGCATAGGGGTCGTCCGATTGAGGTAAGTCTCTGAATATGCGTTCATTCATAAAACATATCTCGTCATAATCGTAAAAAATCACCCGCCCTGTTTTAGTGATACCAAAATTTTTGTGCAACATATCACCCGGGAAAATATTAGCAAAAGCAATTTGTTTAATACAATTGCCTAGTTCATTTATTGCTGCTTCCACTTTTTGTTCATCAGTTTCTGTCTGAAAATAAAGATTGAGCGGCGTCATTTTGCGCTCTATGTATAAATGCTTGATGATTATTTCGGTATCGGTTTGCTCTATGCTATTCGCGCAGGTGTCTTGCAAGTATTCGAGTAGCTCTTTGTCGAACCTTTGTTTAGGAAATCGGAAATTTACATATTCGTGAGTATCAGCCATGCGACCTACTCGATCGCTGGTTTTGACAAGTTGATAGCACTTTTTAACGTGCTCTCGCGTAATCTTTTTACTCTCTGCAAACTCATCTTTTATTACTTTGAATACCACACCATAAGAAGGCAAATGAAAAACCGCCATGACTAAGCCTTTGATACCCGGCGCAAGGCCAAAGTGGTCGCCAGATTGGTCGAGGTGTTTTAAATAGTCTCGATAAAAGACAGTTTTACCGTGCTTATAAAAACCTAAAGACATATATAACTCGAAGTCTTTTTTATGGGGAAGTAACTCTTGTAAAAACGCAACAATAGCAGCGGGAAATTGCGTGTTAAGCATAAAGTATGACCGTGCAAAGCTAAAAATTACGCTAACGTGTGCTGCTTGTGTTAATAGGGCATCAACAAAAATAGTGCGGTCATCTTTTATCTGTAGGGCAATCACAAAGGGAATATTGCGATTCGTTAAACACAGTCGACCTACAAGGTAGGCCGCTTTGCCGCGATAAAACACAGGCTTTATGAGCTCTGCGGCTTCTATTTCGTTCAATACCGTTTTACCTAAGCGCTTATTAAGCTCATTAGAAAGTTGCTTTATATCGAGGCCAAGCTGGCTAAAAGGCACATTAAACTGATAATGCTGAAAAATACGGGTGAATAAATCGATTGAGTCAGTGGCTTTGTTGTTAAGCTTAAATACATTGACCACTTTGGGGCGTTCGTGCCCCGAAAAATAGCACTGCTGGCTCAGCACAAACATGAGGTCGTTGTCGATTGTGCTGTGTTTAAACACCCTTCCTAATACTGAATTATAAAAAGTTTCGGCTAAATCGAGCTGCGCGTGATTGCCGAGGAGCTTGCTGTAGTTCGCTTTTGCTGCCTGCCAAAACTCCCTGTTTTGCTGATGTGGATGCATAAGCTGATAAATGTTGGCAACGGCTTCAACTAAAAACTGCTCGTATATATCAATACGCTCTTTTATTGCTGATTGTGATGCCTGCCAGTCGCAATTTTCGAATCGGTTTTGGGCGCCTGCTGTAATCTGACTGAATTTTCGGAATGATTTATCGAAAGCTTTAATGACTATAAAGGCAAGGTCTCGACTTTGTTTTGCTGCATCTTCATTCGACAACGAATGGTTTTGAGCAAGATTTGATACGGACAAATTGTGGGCTGTTTTTTGCATCGCTTTAACAATAATGTTTTTAGTTTACGTCATTATAAAGCAAGAAGTTACATTGCGAACTAGTGCTATGGTGCAATGTAGTCTACGCTTAGCATTACACAATATGGCATGTAAACTAATATAACTCACATCATAAGGGAAACCTGTTCATTTAGTATGTATATTTATCGGCCCACCATACTCGACATCGAAGCCAGCGGATTTGGCGTACATAGTTATCCTATTGAAGTGGGCGTAGTGCGAAGCGATGGCGAACGTTATTGTAAGTTAATAAAGCCCTTCGACGATTGGGACTTTTGGCAAGACAGCGCACAAGATGTACACGGTATTAGCCGAGCAGACCTCTACGAATACGGTATTAATGGGACACAAATTTGCTTGGAGTTAAACGCTTTTTTAGCCAACGAAGTTGCGTATTCTGACGGATGGGTAGTTGACTCGCCATGGTTGAGCACCTTGTTTGAACG
>CAZXTD010000083.1:0-17632 GCA_964643575.1 uncultured Glaciecola sp.
CTAGGGCATCGGTAAATGCGAGTACGCCTTTGCTTTTAGCGGTTTCACGCGCTTGCACAACTTTTTCTTGCTCGGTGAGTTCAACCACTTCTGGCTCAACGGTAACAGGCTCAGGTGTTTCAATAGGCTCAGGTGGCAACTCGTCAGGAACGGGCTCTGGCTCAGGTTCTTCAATTTCAGGTTCTGGCTCAGGCTCTGGTTCGGGCTCCGGCTCAGGTTCAATTTGGGGTGGCGGCGGTGGCGGCTCTTGAGCCTTTATAATTTGAGCAAGCTGCGGTGGTATTTGCTCACGCTCGGCTCGCGGCACTTCGGGTAATTCAGTTATCCCCACAAAGGCAGCCAGCATAAGTGTTAACAACAACACCCCAATAGTAATTTTAAAGAAGGCTTTATTTTCTTGTTTGCTGCTCGACCAAGGTAGCTGGGAGTGATAATAAATATTGGCTGTGCTCATATTATTGACCTCCCTCGCTGTTTACCGGTGCAGTTTGGGCTGTCATTGCTGAACCATTGTCGGTGGAGTTTTCTACTGCCAAGGCAATGTTGGTATAACCGGCCTGCGCACACGACTGCATGATACGTTTAAGTATGGTGTACGGCGTGCTGCTGTCGCCCATTACAGTGATTGACTGAGCCAGTTTTTCTTCGTCACTTAAGTTGGCTTTGCGACTGGTATGGTAGTCAAGCTCAGTTAATAAAGCATTGATGGTGTCTTGCTCTTGTGCAAGTAGGTCTTGGGTACTCACCACGAGTTTGCCCTGTAATAATACTTGCTCTCGAGTCACCATTAACAAAAGCGTTTCTTTTGCAGGAGTATCGGCGGTTGATTCTGGCAATTGTACTGCGTCGTTCACCTGTAGTACTTGTACATCAGAGGCATTTAGCATTAAAAAGAAGACTAAAATAGTAAAGATATCCATTAACGAAACCAGGCTAAGTTTGCCTTTGCCAGCATTGCGTCTGTGGTGCCTTGCCATACGCTTGGCGCGCATCGATTGTTTCATTATTGGCCTCCTGCGCTAGCAGCGGCGCTCGATGCGCGTTTAGGCGCATCGCTTAAAGACACATCAGGAAACAGCTCTGCATCAACCACATCGGTAATAAGCACATCTTTATATGAGCGAGTTTTGTCTATGAGACTCACAATGGTTTGGTAGTCGGTGTCTTCTTGTAGAAGTAAAATGATGTCGCGTTTTTCAGTGCCATTGGCTAACAGTGTTTGTTTTAAAGCGATAAGCGTTTGTTGAAGTTGGTCGAAATCATGCATTAGTGGCGAGTCGTTAATAGTCGCTGCTGTACTCGCATCGTCATCATCTTCCACTTTTGGGATCATCGGAATATTAGTCACCAAATAACCCTGCGGAAAAAACACATCTAACCCGCGTTCACTCACTTCCACTTCGAGCAACTGCTGTTCTAAGTTTTCACCTGCGGGTATATTCGACAGGCTTGGCAGGTTAAGTTCTACCACCGTGATGCGTGAAAATACCATCATCATCAAAAGCACAGGCACAAGCACAATCATCAAGTTCATAAACGAAGTGATGTCGAGCTCTGCGTCTTCTTTTTGTCTGCCTTTTTGGCGTCTAGACAACATTAGGTTAACCCTCTATTGGTCTGACGTGCGTGTGCGTGGCGCTAAGTTTTCTTTGGCTATAAGCGTGTTTAAAGTTTTAACGCTGGCCATTTCCATGCTATCGATAATCTCAGTGGTTTTGGTTTGCAATAAAGTATGAAAAGCCAATAATGGAATCGCAGAAATCAAACCAAAAGCGGTGGTGTTCATCGCCACCGAAATACTCTGTGACAATAGGCTCGCTTTTTCAGATGGGTCTGCGTTAGCAACGGCGCTAAAGGCGGCAATAAGACCAATAATGGTGCCTAGTAGGCCAAGCAATGTTGCGATATTGGCAAGCGTGCCTAAATACGGTGTGCGTTTTTCAAGGCGCGGAACAGTTTCCATTAGGCCTTCTTCCATCGCGTATTCAATGTCTTCGCGACGTGGGCTCACCGACAAACGGCTAATGCCGGCGCCAATTACTCGCGCTATTGGCGCTTTACTGCGTTCGGTAAGTTTAATCACTTGGTCAAACATTTGTTTAGCAAGCAAGGGTTCGAGTTCTTTAAATGCGCGTTTGTTGGTAGCCGTGGCCGACAACAAAAACAGATACCGTTCAAGAGTAATGGCAAGGCCAATAGCTAAAACAATGGCGATGGGAAGCATAAATGAGCCGCCCTCTTGAAAAAATCTAATCACAGTATCCATATACTGATTCTCCGCTGGTAGTCGAATAATATTGCTAAAAAATGCTAGCTTTAATTTATAGCAATCACTATAAACTAGGGGAGCTCGCGTTTATGTATGCAAGTTGAACGAGCAGTGGTAAAAAATATACCTTTGTTACGCGTTCAAACTTGCCTGATCTTCACAGATCTATTTTGCGCTTTAGGCGTCACTGCAATTGATAAAAACAAGGAAATGTTTAGTCCTTACGTTCGTTTGCTTCAATTGAAGTATCAACTCTTTTTTGCGCGCGTTTTAGCTCATTGACTACAGCGAGATTGCGTAAAAATGCACTTCGCTCAATTGAGGTTAATTGGTTTACTTGTAACTGCCATTCAGTGTTTTCATTGATGCGCTGATGCACCGGCAACTGCCAAGGCACAATCGTAAGTACCTGAGGCTGTTCTTTATTTCCGCGAATAGTGTCTTCTAATCTGATGATGCCGTCTTCGGTTTGCGCGCTTGCTGTTGTTTGTGTTTGGCCTGTTGCGTCCGCGTTTAACGAGTTATCCACAGCTTGAGTGCCAGACTGACCAATTTCACTCCCAATTTCCATGCTACTTTCGTTAGCCCGGTCAACTTGGCTTTGTTCATTTATGGGGAGCTGCGGTTCTGGCTCTGGCGTTTCTTGGCTATAAGCAGATGTGTTTTGTAGTAAGGTGAGGCAAAGCAAAGCACCCCAAAGGCGTATGTTTGAGAATACGTTTTGAGATACAAATTGCCGCATTATTTGTCTAATTGTTATTGAATGAACAGATAAAAACATTATTCGCCCCCGCCAGCATTTGCATTGTTAGCTGCTTGCGCTTTAGCGAGCGCGTTGACTTGGCGCTCGACATCAACCAACCAACGCCTCACCAACTTAATGTCTTTAGCCAGTGCCTTTTGGCTTGGTTCAGATAATACTAGGCTGCCTTGCTCGCTTTGTTTTTGCTGGTGGTTTAGCAAAGCGGCGTAGTCTTGATAATCCTGTAAGGCCATGGCTTTTTTATTCATGTAAAGGTCGCGCAGTACAGCGCGGTTGCGATAAGAGCTCGCGTGCATAGGCTGCGCGGCAATAGCTTGACTATAAAGCGCCTCTGCTTCGGTAAATTCCCCTTGCTCTCTTAAGAGTTTAGCGAGTCGATTAGCGGCTTTTGCATTGTCGGGGTTAAGGGCTAAGGCTTTTTCAAAGTGTTTTTGTGCGCTTGCTGTGTATTGCGCTGCCTCGTCTTCTTCTTGCGTATTTTCTGTTTGGTGGTTAGCTGGGCTTGCGCCTAAGTCATTTGCCTGAGCCATTGCAATATCACCTGCCAATACATACACAGCACTATTTGCATCTAGTCTGTTGTTGAGCACATCATTTATTTGTTTTTGACTTTGCGCTAGGTCGCCGCTTTTGTATGTGTTGAGGGCTGCTAACACCTCTTGCTTAGTTTGCGGCGAAAGCGTGCGTTTAGACAAAGCATACATATTTGGCCTAGCGCTCAAAGCCTGAATTTTTAGTTCTTGTGGCGTAAGTTGAGGAAGCGCATCGACGGCCAGAGGGTCGTTGCCCTCAGTATCGTCCGTTGTTACGTCATTTGGTGCTGACTCAGTAAGCGAATCAGTTTTTTGTGGTGCGCCATTATTACCCATTAAATTTGGAAGCTGAGAGCAAGCACTTGCTAACACCAAAAGTAATGTAACTAGAGCGAGGCGAGCGAGCTTAATACAGCGCGCTGCGTTTTTAAAGTGAGAGACCATCTGCGTGTTACTCAAAATCATCAGCATTCACCTCAACCAATACTTCTGGCTTGTTATAGCGCCCAGGCATGACTTGTTTTAATGCCGTATAACTTTGCTTAACCCACCTGTCGTATAAGCCAGACTGCACGCGAGCTATATTATTTTCGTGCAAGTCAATCGCGGTTTCTTCAAAGGGGTAGGCTTGCTCTTCTAAGAGTATTTCGTATTGGCCAAGCTCTAATGCCGACAAGCCGTCGGGGCGGTCTGAATTCATTAAGTCGTCGGCCAATGTGGTGTACAAGTTGGCTAATTGATAGTTGGCTGCGGCCACATAGTCTTTGCTGCCAAAAGACATTACGCGGTCGTATTCGTAAATTGCCTTTTTTAACGCGGCTTGTTTTTTCGCCAAGCTTTCGTTAAGAGGTTGGCTTAGTTTGATGCGCGTAAACGCACGGTCGGCGTCGGTTGCAAATACCATGGCCGACATTGAGGCTAAAAATGTTGAGCGCGGGGTAATTAAATTAGGCGACCCTTGTTTAGCATCTAATTGAGCTTGCACAAGTTTGTTTAACCAAAAACGGCGTTTGCTGTCTTCACCGCTCTGAAGGTAATACTCGCTCATAATAAAGCGTGCTTCGTTTGCGTCGTCCATTGGCATAGGATACTTGTGGGCGTAGCGTCTAAAGTTATCTAAGGCGAGTGGGCGGTTTCCTGCTTTTTCGTAATATTCAGCAGCGCGGTATAAGGCCAAGCGACCGGTATCGGTGTTGGGCGCTTGCTCATGTTTGGTGAGCAATATGGCTGCCGCTTTTGGCCAGTCTTCGGTTTGTTCGTAGGCAAAAAACAGCTGGTCGTCTATTCCTGTGCTGAGCGGGTTTTGCGGGAAACGCTGCTTAAAATCGATAAAAGTATCGATTGCCTGAGGCCAATCTTCTAGCAAGGCAAAATACACGGCGCTGTCGTACTGCGCGGCTACTCTAAATTCACTTAAGGGCGTGTCGGTCACAACATTTTGAAGCAAGGCGACGCCAGCTTGCAGGGTACTTATTTGTTTGGGCGTAAGTGCCGACTTATTGTTAATACCACGTGCTTGCAAACTTGCGGTATCAAGCTGTGCGGCGACCAATAAATTTTCAGCTTGTTTGTAAATGCTGGCGGCGAGCAAGTCAATTAAGCCGTCTTTACGTGGGTCTTGCTCGCTTAGTATTACCAACAGTTCTCGATAACTGGTCTCGGCCTGTGCAAAAGCCTCCATCGCAAAGTCGCTATGGGCCATAACCAGCTTTGCAGATTCGGTCATGTTGAGCGTGATGCGTTCATCTTGTGCGGCAGAATCAGCTCTCGTAAGTAACCAAGCCGCCCAGTCTTGA
Source organism: uncultured Glaciecola sp. (assembly GCA_964643575.1). GTDB lineage: Bacteria > Pseudomonadota > Gammaproteobacteria > Enterobacterales > Alteromonadaceae > Glaciecola. The sequence goes on from CAZXTD010000083.1 coordinate 5,362, forward strand.
GCGGGTAAAAAGTTGTCTTGTTCAAACAGCGCTTGCATTAAAGTGAGTGCAACCATAGGCGCGCGAGCATCGTCACTAAAGGTATTGGCAAAGCGAGCTTGACTTTGTTGTTTGTTGTTGAGCGGCTGCGTATATTTTACTGTCGACATGGCCGCCATTGCTTGTGCTTGGCTTGTAATTGGCGGTAATAACTCGTATGCCAGTAGCGCAGCATAAGCGGCTTCAACCGCTTTTGGGTTAGGGCTGTCGATATAGGCGTAGGTCTCAAAAGCCTTAATCGCTTGAGTGTAATCGGCAAGTGCAAACAAGGCTTCACCTAAATAAAAGCGTAATTCAGCAACTTCTGGGTCGGGCTCAAAGGTGCGTATAAAGTTTTGATAATAGTCTTTGGCTTTGCGGTAAGCGTCTTGGCTCAGTTCAACCAGGTCTTGATCGCTGGCGAGCTCCCAACCGCGGGTTTGTTCTTGGCTTATTTGGGTGCCAACAAAGCCTTCGTTTGCAGTAGTTTGTTCGTTGCCACTAATGCTGTCGACAATGTCCGCTTTAGCACCGCTGTTTGTATTTTGCTGGCGAGCCGCAATTATTCTTTCGATGCCTTGGGCAATGCTATGCTCAGTTTGCGCTAATTGCTTGATATAGTCGCGTAAATAAGGCGCTGCATCTCGGCCAATTGGCGTGTTCATGTTCACCACAACGCCCGCACCTAACGAATAGGTGCGAACAAAGTCTTCTTTGGCCAGTAGTACCTTGGCAGGGAAGTCACCTAACACAAAAGCATCGACATGGCGGATATAAAACTCAATAGCGCGAGGGTGCGTGGGGTATTGCTTGGCAAAGGCCACTAGCACGTTTGCGCTATCTTGAAAGCGGTCGTTGTCGAGATGCTGCTGGGCAAGCTCATCAAATATCAGGTGCTCGTAGTCACGCGCCCCAAAGCCCGTATAAAAGTCGATAATGGCGTCTGCATTGCCTTGGTACGAAAAGGTCAGTGCCATAATGCGCAAACTGTCTTTAACCAAACGCAGCTCGCCTCTTGGCATGGGTATATCGTCAACTTCAATACGGTCAATTTCGCTAATGCCATACAAGCTAGCGTCGAGCATGGTGCCAAATGCGTCCATGGCGTCAGAATATGCGTCTAGCTTAAAGTGGCTCCAGCCCAGCATATAAGCCGAAATTGCATAAAAATTGATATTTTGGCGCTGCGACGCTGAGCTACCTTTGCCATAGTCCACCACTTGCGCATAATAATTAACGGCGCGCGGATATTGCTGGCGGTTAAAGTAGTATTCGCCAATCCTAAAATATAGCTCTATGTGATAAGGCGTCACGTCAAACTGTTCAATGCTAAAGGTATCTAAGAATTCTTGGGCAACCATGAGGCTTTCATCTGGTTTGGCAGATAAATCAAGCGCTCGGGTGAGCTGGTACATTGCATCCATTTGTTTACGATTAAGCGCTTGTTGCTCTGCGCTTAAAGCCACACCGGCTGTTGGCACAATTACATCGTGCTCGGCTAGTACAGTTCGATAATCACTAATTGCATCATCAAAGGCGGTTTTTCCGGTGGCGATATTGACGCCTTCTTGCTGGTCTTGCTCAGCAATGAGCATTTTGATGTCAGCCAATCTAAAGGCGACCTGTTGTTTTTGAATAGGGTCTTTGAGTAGTGGCAATAAAGCCTCATATTCATCACGTTTTTCACCAAGGCTAAGCTCAGGAATATCGACTTCTTCAAGGCGGACGGGCTTTAAGTCGAGGCTTGCAAGCGTGGGGCGATTGCTTTTGCCTGCAACGAGTGCGTCGCGCCGAGCTTGTTCTTCTTTGCTGAGTTCGCGAGTTGTGCCGGTTTCGTCAAGTTGATTGCTGGTGTCGTCGTCACTAAAAAAGTTTAAGTCAGGAAGGCTGAAACAGGCGCTTAATAGTAAGCTTGCTGCAAATAGGCTTAGCGCCTTCGAAACGTTTTTAAGAAGTCTTGGCTTGCTAGCTTCATGCTTTGGTTGATTGTTGGCAATAAATAAGCTCATTTACTGCCCGCCATTTGTGCGTAAATCTTGAATGCGTAGCATCGCCAAGCGGGTATTTACGCTTTGTTGTTGTAGCTGAGTTTTGCGGGTATCAATAAGTTTAAGTAAATGGGCAAGCAAGGCGGTGCTTGCATCCTTATAGACGTTTTGCGCAACCGCGGTTTGGCTATCGAGCTCGTTTAACATCACATATAAGCGAGCGCGCTGCTCTTTAAAGGCGTCTTTGTCTTGTTGAATTTGCAGAAGGCGTTCATATTGCTGCTCAGCCTGATTTAAGGCTGATTGCGCTTGGCTTAGCAATTGTTGATGTTGCCATTTTTTAGCCACAAAAGTGTCCATTAAGTCCCAAGTGGCAATGCCTTGTAAACGTTTTAAACGTATCGCATAGGATTTTTTAAGCGGGCGTTTGCGGGTGTCATCATTTTGTAAGCGAGTTAAACGGCCTTGTGCATTGTCTAGGCGCGTAATGTGTGAGCTCATCTGGGCATTTGCCATGCGTTTACTTAAAGAGAGTTCTTGTTCAAAGCCATCGCTTTGTCCTAGCATTCCTTTTAAACCATCAATAATGGTTTGTGTTTGCTGAATTTGCGATTCTGCATTGGCTAACGACAAACTGTTAGAGCGGTTTTGATAACTCTGTTCACGCTCGTACAGCATTTGCGTTAGCTGCCCTAGGCGTGTTGATTTTTTGTCTATGTCTTTTAAGATTGCGTTAGCTTGCTGGCGCATCGACAATAAATATTGTGCGTCAAAGCTTTGCGTCGGGGCAAAAAAGCCGAGCTTAAGGTCGCGTAAATCTTGTGGCCATTTTTGGTTATATTCATTAAAAAAGTCACCTTGCTGCGCCATGCCTGCAAACTTATCTAAGGCCACTATACTGCTGTCTATTTGGTTCGAAGTATTACGAAGTGCAAAGAACGCTTGCCCTAAATTGTCTTGTTGACCAAATGCATAGGCCAATCCGTAGCTGGCTTGCAAAGAAAACAAACCCACGCTGTTTTGTTGCAAATATTGCCATGCTGCCATCGCCGTTTGCCAGCGGTTTTCGCGAGCATTGGCCCAGCCATAACTTAGTAAGGCTTGTTCGGCGTCACCGCCTTGTTCACTAATGTTTTGAATAACGGCAATTGCATTTTCTAAGTCGCCTTGTTGCAGCAAACTTTGCCCTAAACCAATATTAATACGGTCAAACAGTGCGTTTTGCTCGGCTAGGTCTTGCTCTTGGTCGCGCTCCAAAGCCGCTTGCTCAGCAGTGGCGTTCTCATCAAACCATGTCCAGGGTGATACAAACCAACTTACTGTGTCAAACACGCCAGTGGCAATTTCGCGAATAAAACCTCGGCGGTTTTGATAGGCTAATAAAGCTTGTTTTGCCTGTGTAAAGGTGTTGGTTGCGCTGTCGTAGTTAGCTTGGTTAAAGTCGTTGGTGGCCGCATTGGCAAGCAAATAGGCGTGATAGATATTGTTTGTTGGTATTTGCGCTAATAGATACTGCCATGAGCTTGGATCTGTCTCTGTTGGTTCACTTGTCTCATTTTGTTGCAAGTCGACCGCATTAGGGTTGGCGGCTAAAAATGCGTCTGCCAAACTGCTCGGTGCTGCTTGCTCAATGGCCAATGCCTCTAACTGCATGCGCGTATAAGCAGTGATGTATAAGAGTTCGTACCATTGCTCATCGCTTAATTGCTCGCGCAGGTCGCCATCTGCATCGTTTTGGTTAATGGCTGCGTAGGCACGTTCAGTCAAATAAGCTTGTTTGTTTGCAAAGCCAGCCTTGGCCATAAAAAACCAAGTGTTCGCTTGCACATAATCGGAGGTGGTTTCGCTTAAAAGCTGAGCAAACATGGCTTGACTTTTTTTGTACAAACCAAGCTGAAGCTGCGCTGCGCCCTGCATAAGATTTAGACGGTCTTTATTGTCTTTGTCGAGTAGAGCAAATTGATGAGTGCTATTGCCCACTTCAATCAGCTGTAAAACGTCTTGGTATTCTTCCTGAAAATATAAATAAACGATTTCACCGAACGCAGCGGTATGCTTAGCTTGGTCTGTTTTGCTCTCAGCTTCAGGCGCTTGTGCATCTTCACTGAGTAAATCGGCTTGCTCGCTTTGCTCGTCGTCATCGCCAAACCAACTCGAAAATATTTGCGCGTGAGCGGGTACAAAGGCAGCGCTAAGATATACGCAAATAGATAAACAACACGCAAGGCCAAGCTGCATCAGGTTAAATGACGCTGGCGTTTGTTTACTCTTAGCATTTAGGCTTTTTACGCGCATTGTGTAAACGTTCTCATGATAAACAAAGGGATATCGTCTATAGCTCGGTTGCTTCAAAAATGGGTTGCTGTTTGCTGGTGGAGTCAATTACGCCAAGCTCAATCGCTATGGGATCTTCTTCTTTAGTAAATTCAATACTCACTGCACGTTTGTATTCGCGACCCTTGGGGCCAATACCTACAAAATATGCCGTCAGCTCATGCTGACCTTGGTTAACATTGCCCACATACAAGCGCTGCACGCCGCCTCGGTATAGTGCGTTTACTTGGCGCGAGGTGTACAAATAATAAGTTTTTACTTCGCCGTCTATTCTTATCTCTACGGCGTCGAGCGCAAAGTATTCGCCCACATCCATCGACAAATACACCGCTACTTGGGTCGATGCCGGAAACAACAAATCTTCCTCTAATATAAACAAATCACGATTTAAGTTGATCATGGCTTGCTTGAGGGTTTCAATTTGGTCGGCGAGGTTTTGGCTGTCTACATTGGCAGCGCTTGCGATAACATCAGCGCTGGTTTGAGCGTTGGTTGTTTGTAAAGCATCTGCGTTTTCAGTGGCTGGCTCTTTAAGCTGGAGTCCATCTTCGGCAAGTTGCTTCTCTAGCTGTTCCATTAACGATTGCGCGTTTGCTTGGCTAGCAAATAAAGCACAGCTGAAAAGCGCAGTCGCAATAAAGCCGATGCGTGCATATTTTTTAAAGCATAAATTCAACATTGATTAGTACCAAATTGAGGCGTAAATTTTAAGCGCATAAGCTGAAAACCCAAACAAAGGCTCTTCACCAATTGGCGCGTCGGCCGTGACATCTCTAAAGTTGTCATAGTCAAACTGCATGTAGTCGTATTCGATATGAAAGCTGCTTTTTTTAATCATCGCAGTCTCCGAAAATTTCCACTCATAGGCCAGGCTCACGCCTGCGGTTAAGCCGGTGTAAGTGCTCATTTCTTTGTCGCGCGCCATAAAGTTAAACTGGTTAGGTCGGTCGAATAAATCACGGTAAAAGTCAGCCGATTCTTGGCTGTAATAGCGTACAAAAACATCAAGTAACCAATTTTCATACGGATGCAAATACCCTATGCGCGCGTTTTGTGCTTCTATTCCCCAAGAGTCGCTGTAGGTGCGGGCGTCTGCATAAATAGCTGCTCTGTAAGGTAAATAGTAATTTGCGTTAATTGAATAAGCGGTAGAAGAGCGTGTGTTGGGGTAGATTTCGGTAGTAAAACTAAAGCCTCGCTCGCTATTAGGGTCTAAAAAGCGAATAGAACGATACGGGTTATTCAAATAGCCTTCATCACTAACGTGCTCGGCGTTAAAGCCCATAATCAAGCTTTTCGTCATAATTTGAGTCACACCAAACCCAAACTTTTGGCGGTCGGCTTCTTCAAAAAAGTTTTCGTCACCGCGACGGCCTACTTCATCCCAACCTTTTGAGTACGACATAGCCACAGTGGTTAAATCGCCAAAAAAGTCTTGTTTAAAGCCGACGTAAACTGAATTGGCTTCAAAGTCGTTTTCGCTGCTGTTGGTGTAGCTTAAGCTTAAAATCGATTTTTCGTGCAAGAAGTCGGTGCCTAAAGTGGTTTCGGTCCGTTCTTCTTGGTAAGGCGAGGCGGTTGCTCTTACATCAATAGAGGCGCCCGACACTGTGTCTACGTAGTAATTGGCCGACACCGACACATGATTTCCAATTTGTTTGCGTAACAACACAGAAGGCCCGTCGATGGTGACGCCGTCGCCGCTGTATGCTTTGTACATAACATCGGCGCGTTCTAGCGGTAGCACGCCAGCAAAACTTGTTGAAGCCAGTAGGGTTAAACTTGCTAAAAACATACCTTTTAAGAGAAGTGCCGGCTTAAGGACTTTTCTTAATAGTGTTTGCGTCATTTGTGTCACCTGTTTTGCATAAATTTTGGTGTTAATTGTTTTGCCTACTGCTGCAAAGTGTTTTTTTACTGCTTGGTTCTTGTTTACAAGCGTCAGTTACAAGCCCTAGTTACAACCGCAGCCGCCGCCAGCACCGCCGTCTGCGCCTCTGGCACCTTCGCGCGACTCAGACACGTGTTTAGCATAAGCCAAGGCCACCGGGTTGCGTCCAATACTCATAATTGGATCGGCCAAATTACTGCGCTCATAGGGCTTTACCCAAGGCTCAAGTTTAAAGTTAGTTAAGGCATCGTCCATGCCATCAAAGGTAGAGCCACAGCCACCTAAGCCAAAAGCCGTGGCAAGCACGGCTACCTTAATAAGACGTTTTTTTGCTTTAAAAAAAGGCGTTTTCATTGTTATTCCCTCATTAATATTTTTATCGCTTTTTCGTATTTCTTTTCGTCACCGGCACGGTAGCCTAAGTGCAATAAGCGCTGGTTGCCATCGCGGTCGATGATTACGGTAGTGGGCATGGCGTTCACATCATAAAGCTGGCTTACTTCGCCTGCAGTATCAAAAAGTACCGGAAAACTAACTTCAATATCATCAAGTAATACATCGGCTTTGCTTGCTTCGTCATCAACGTTAACTGCTAAAATTTCAAAGCCAAGGTCTTGATACTCTTGGTACAGCTCTTCCATTTTAGGGAGCTCTTCGCGGCAAGGGCCACACCACGATGCCCAAAAGTTAACCATCACGATATTGCCGCGCTGTTCTGATAGGCGAATATTGCCGCTCTCTTTACTTTTTAAAGTAAAGTCGGGGGCTTCTTGCTGCGCATGCAATTTTGCCGTCGAAATAAACAAGCAAATGAGTAAAACGAATTTAAAACATGTTGCTATTGCAATAGCGCCACCTTTCATACTTATATGAAATACTCGGCCTAAAGTGTTTTTTAATAAGCAACGAAAACTAGAAGTAGTCGATGCGCTGGGTACTGATTTAATGGCTAACATGGCGTGCTCCAACATTAAAAGAAGAAACTGGTTGAAAGAGTGAAGGTCAAATTGTGTACACTCTTTTCAGGACCAATAATATCGCTATTAAACACGTAATCACGTACATCAAATCGTACCGATAGATAATCTGTAACAAGTATTCTGTAGCCCGCGCCAGCATTGACGGTAAAGCGTTCGTCGCCGCCAAACTCGGTTGAGCCTGCGCCTAATATCAAGAAAAAGTCGGTATTAAATACCCAATTGTCGGTAAAAAATACTTCGCCGTTGAAGTTGTATGCAGCAGACACATCATAGTAGGTGTAATCGCGCTGTTCTTCGGTTAAAAATGGCAAGCCGCCCGACAATACTTCAAAGCTGGTTTCGCCTGCAGTGGCTTGTGCGTAGCTGGCTTCTACAAATAGGTTTTCGTTAATATGGTAGGTTAAACGTAGGCCTGCAGTCACATCGGATGAAAAGTCTTCGATGCTGATAATCCCGGCAAACACACCTATTTCGATATTTTCAGAGTCGATATCAAATTCATCGATGCTGCGCCTCTCGATGTTAGGGTCGATTTGGTCAGGGTTATCCAATCCGCGATTCTGTGCACTATCTTGACTATTAATTTGGAAAGGGCTTGCTTGCACATTTGTGCAAACCGCACTTAATAACAAAGCGATAAGGGCTATAAATTTTGGCAAACGCGAAAAGTAGCTTTTCGCCTTGTTGGTCTGACTGACAAATAACCTAAGCTCAGGTTTATGTGTTAATGGCATCGATGTACTCTACCTTGCAATTATTCACTTTGTAAAAACGGCAACAACAATCTGCACTCAAAGCATTTGTTAGTTTAAAAAAATACGCTTACGCCCAGCATCCACTGGTCTAAACGCTCTTGTTCGTCTCTGTCGGTTAAAGCCAACAGGCCTCGGTATTCAGCACGCACAACCACACGTGATGCAAAGTAATATTGGGCACCAATGCCCACTTCATAATGGTTGCTTTTGCGCACTTCATCACCGCTTTGCACAAGGTTTGAACGAGGCTGAGTTCTGATCTCGCCGGTGCCTAATGCCAAGTAAGGGCTGAGCTTCCAATCAGGAAAAAAGGTTTGACGCATTCTTACCGACCATACTTTGTTGTCGGCAAAATTTCCTAAGGCTTGCGAAAAAGTTGCTTCTACGGCCAAGTTTTTTGTCCATACCCATGAGCCACCAACCGACATCGCGGTGACTTTGTCTACTGCACCGCCTTGTGCAGTAATTTCCCACGAGCGGTCTAAGAAGTCTTCAAAACTCCCGGTATTCACTTTAACTTGTGTGCCATCGACTAATTCTGTCCCGCCTAGGTTAGCCGCCAATATCCAGCCTTCAATACCGCGCTTGGTAGCCACTTTGTACCAGCCGGTGCGTTCTTTTTTTAAGGTAAATATCTCACCTTGCGACAAAACATGAAAAATCGGAAATTCGGACGCGGGCCCAGAGTGCACGTTAATGAAGCTAGCGGTGACTTTAAGGTCGACTTCGTCAGCATTAGCAATGCCTGCAAGACCCAAGCTTAAACTCAGCAAACAACATAAGCGCAATATGCTCAACAGCTTTGTTTTAATTAAGCTGAGGTGTTGGCATTTAAACATTTTAATAAGTCGCATGCTGATTAAGCCTCTGGCACATCAAAAGGGTTGTTGTAGTATTGTCCGCCAATATCAAGCCACTCGGCAATTAGGCGTAACTCCGCGGGCGACAACATACCGGCATGGCTGCCACCTGCTGCAAACGGCGTAAAAAAGCGATTGCTGTTAATCGCGCCATTGATGTTCATGCTGGCGGGAACACCTACGGTGGTAAATACCTGAATAGGATTGCCCTCGGCGTCCAATATTAATTCGCCATCTTCGTCTCGCTCAAATACCGGGTTACCGTTACCATCGAGCACTTCGATAAGCTGGTCAAGCAATGCGCCTTCAACCACTTCTTGAGCGCTGTCGTTAAATAATAATTCGCGATAGCTTGTGCTAATGTCTGGGTCTTCAGCAGACGGCGTATTGCGCAAGTCCAATTGGCCTAGTGGCACACGTAGCTCGTCGTTTTCGTCGTTTGGACTGTGGCATGCTACGCACGTGTTATCGCTAATAACGTTAAGGTCGTCGTCAAGGGTTTGTCTGGTTAACGAAAACAAAGGCTCAATATGCTGGGGGTAGTTAATAACCGAGCGACAAAGCGCCGTCCAATTTTGTGCGCAGCTCTGTTCTATCGGTAATGCAGTGCCTAGGTCTTGGTAGCGATAACTAAACGACTCAGCAGGCGCTTGCAATGCTTCGTCTGTCCAAATATCGTCAAACTCAATGTTGGCACTCAAGCGCGGCAAACCTTCTATGCGGGCGAGGGTTTCGGCCATGGTTTCGCCGGTATCGGCAAATAAGGCTGGGTTAGTGTTAGGGAATGGTACGCCAGTGCTTTGCGCGCCATTATTTATAGATGCCGGTTGTGCTTCTGCTCGGCCATGCGGCGCGGTGCTGTTATTAGTGTGGCAACCTACACAATTTTTTTGCTCACCAGCGACCATTTGCAGCCAGTTATTATGTCTTGACGATATACGGCGGCCTTGGGCATCTACAACGCTAATTGCAAACGGCACGCCTGCGGGCACGGCTACTTTCACCGAGCCGTCGGGCTGTATCGGCGTATAGCCTAATATTTCTCTAAACAATTGGTTGGCAGAGCGGCCAAACACAAAATTATCAAAATCGAGCGTGTCTTCGTCGGGCACCGACACACTTTTTACTATGCGTAAAAAACGGGCAGGGCGCTCATTAACCGCAACTGCTTGCGGGTTTGCCATATTAACAATGCCATTAGGGCTGGTGTCTTCGCCGTCTATGTCGTATACGCTTCTAATATGCAATACACCGTATTTATCGTTGATAAGCTCTAAATCTTCGGTGTCTACGGTGCTGCTTGGGTTAGCAGGAAACGGGCGTGACTCTAGCGCGACGATTTCGGTAACCGCGCTTGTTTCTTCAGCCACGTTTAGCGGCAGTTGTGTTGCTTCAGTTTCTTCTACTGCGGGCCTAAACATCCACAAGCTGTATAAGGGTGGCGCTGGGGTAAAGTTTGGATCGGCTAAATTGGTTTCATCGCACGGCGCAATTGTGCGTACGGCGTTTTCATTGCCTTCTTGGCCTTCTTCAAGTGGTGCTAGCAAGCGGCACTGGTTCCAGCTAAATAAGATGCGGCCGCTGCCATCCCACAATGGATATAAAGCATTAATATAGCCGCCAGGTGACACATCTGCTATTAAGTCTATATTTTCAAACAATGCACTTTGCTGTGCGGGGCCACTTAGGCTTGGCATGCTAGCAATCGGTGTGCTGTTGTCGATGTAATTAGTAGTGTCGATGGCGATAAAGTCGGTGCCAAGGCGTTCTTGATCAAAGCTGTTGACCGCTGCGAGTATTCTGCTGTCGGGGGTTATGCTGGTGGCGGCGTATTGAATGTCGTCTAAACCTTCAAAGCTGTCGTGGCTGTGACGGCCATATAAAATTTCGAGGTCGCTACCGTCGGCGTTCATTTGATAAAGGTGGATGCCTTTATTGCCTGCAGCCTGATCCCAGCGGCTAAAAAGTATTTTGCCATTAGGGAGTACAACTGGGTCAAAGTCGTGACTTTGGTTGAATGATATTTGCTCAATGTTGGTGCCGTCATCGTCCATTACGTGTAAAACAGAGGCGGCAACATCGCGGCCCTCTTCTAGGCCAGCGTATTGGGGTTTTCCTTCGTCTAATAGTCTTGCTTGATTTCCCCGCTGGCGGGTAGAGCTAAAGACTATTCTACCGTCGGCTAAATAGGTGGGGCCGGTGTCGTTTCCTGCTTCGGCTTGTAAATCGGAGCTAATGACACGGCGCAGTGTTTCGGTTTGGGCATCGTACTCCCAAATATTCCAAGTGGGTTCTTCATCCATGTCGTCGGTTTCGGGGGCGCGCATTGCAAATATAAGCCGAGTACCGGTGTAGTCGCTATCTAAATCTTTAATATCGTAAGGCAAAGGATTGCCTTCGTCGTCGGTCAAATCGGCAAACAATGCGCTCGTAATATCAACTTCGAGTGCTGAGGCATTCGCTCGCGCTTTTATAATAAGGCTGGCGCCCGGCATAAACTCTGACGGGTCTTCTAAGTTACGAATGCCCGTGCTTTCTTCTATGGTCAAATCGCGTTTGATATAGGCAATAGGCACATCAATCACAACTGGGTCGGGTTCTTGATTTTCGGTGGGTACAATGCTGCCGCCGCAGGCTGTCAAAAAACTGCCGATAATAACAAGCGTGATAATTTTAGGCGAAAATACAGCGCGGGTGTTGACGCAAATATAATGATCGCTTTGTAGATGCATGCACGTGCCTATCGTTTTGCTCACTTTAGAAAAAGTGGCAAAAAGACTTGTTTTTTTAAGGTAAACTATTGATTGTAAAATCATAAATCTACTTACCTATGGTTGAATGCGAGTCTGCGCGCAGCTGTTGTTTGCATCATTAATGTGTTTAGCCTTTGTTCAAATGAAAACTCTATTCGGCAAACAACCCCAAGTTTTTTACGGGTTTTTGACGAGTACCCAAACAAAATGCAATAAGCGCACCTATTTGGCATAAGCATACTGATCACAGCGTTGTGGTGATAGTGTCTCTGATTGCCGACGAGCTTTGTTAAGACAAGACACTTTGCTTAAGCCAAATTCACAAATTAGCATACGCGATAACGCCTCAACGGCAATTCTCGTGTTTATCTATAGGCATGAATTTTTATACAAGATAGCTTGTTCACTCATTCGTAGGACTAATATAGTTATTAAAAACAGGTTTGATATAACAAAATGCTCTATTTCTTAAGCTGGGCATTACGCAGTGTGATTTTGCATTTGCGTCCTAAAAATCTATTTAATTGCCATCTAAGTTATTGAATGTAATTAAAAATATGGATTTTTTGAAGCCAAGTATTCAAACCTCAATTAAGTTTGATGTGCGCAAATGCAGACACAAATAGTCATTCTTGTTCCCCTCCAGCGTTCGCCAAATTGAGTTTTATTTAACAAAAACAGTAGGTTAGGAA